>NZ_JAYWLX010000007.1:0-123679 GCF_040946345.1 Rothia sp. LK2492
TATATATCTTGTTTCAAACCTACCAGCAACCATATTTACCCAAGACATATGGACTCTTGAAATTAACAAGGCCAAAATCCAAATTTCAGCACCGTACAATGTATACATTGTATTGGAAACAATTGAATTGTTATCAACAAACCCAACAGGAATATAATCTCGGTTATCTGAAGTTATACTCGGGACTACAACGGCCGCACCCGTAACTTGTTCCCGAAATTTCCATGGAACGTCAGCGATTCTTCTAGCTCCCGAATCTTTACTTTCACTCCGAGCCTGGCTAACCAGCTTTAGCCTTCTTTGGATCTCATCAATGTTTTTTGCATCTTCTAGATTTCTTTCGTCAATCCAAATACAAACCCTATCAATGCCTTTAATAAAATTGTCAGAACCATAAAAATTTTTCAAAAAAGGCACACATTCTGGGTGCTTATCAATAAAAATAGGTGTTTCTTTAGCCGATAGAGCCAAGTGACCACCATCAACCGGCATATTTCCTCGCCTCATAAGTGGAAGTTGGTGTGAGATAGGTTTTTTTCTCGCAGACACTAAAAGATTTCTTCCACCCATAAGGTAACCGTTTATGTTTTCAACTTGTGTTATTAGTCCATCAGCAAAGATATATTTAGATTTGTTTGAAATATTCCTCAAACCAATAACTACAACCGTAACACCAGCATTTTTCTTAGCATTATTTTCCCACTTAAATGAGCTATATGCAAAATCAATTTCCACATCACAATTTAATATGTGTGGAAAAAAGAGACCAACCAAATCACCTTGCGTAATTGAATTTGTGCTGACAAATGCTAATTTCGACCTTGAATCACAGATATAGTCAGCTCCCTTTACAAACCAAAGAGCAATGTAATCTAGTTTTTTCGAGAATGGGCGGGCCCCAAAGACATAAGGAAAGTCCTGTTTCTGATCCTTCGTTTGCATCGAAGAGCCAACATAGGGTGGGTTACCAATCAGATAGATTTCATCAATTCTGTTGTTAGGGCACACTCTGTTCCAGTCCAGCCGGGTAGCATTCCCCACCACGATTTTGCCGTGTTCCTTCAGAGGAATCAAGGGAATGCTCACGCTGAACTTATCGTAGAACTCCCTGTTCATCTGGTGCTTAGCAATCCAGAGGGACAGCATCGCGACTTCTACTGCGAAGTCGTCAATCTCAATGCCAAAGAAGTTCTCGATAGAGATGCGGGAGTCGTGGAAAGCAAAGCCGTACTTGTTACCGCCAATGGTATGGAGCTGTTCCAGAATAGAGTGCTCCAGGCGGCGCAGCTCCTTATAGGCAATAATCAAGAAGTTCCCGGATCCACAGGCAGGATCAAAAATCTTAATTTCTGAAATCCGGTCGAGCAGTTTTTCCAGCTTCTTCACGTTATCGAAGGCTGCGTCGAACTCCTCGCGCAGCTCATCTAAGAACAGAGGCTCGATGGTTTTCAGAATGTTAGGCACCGAGGTGTAATGCTGACCAAGGTCTGAACGTTGGCCCGGGGTAACGATTGCCTGGAACATGGAACCAAAGATATCCGGGTTAATTTCCTGCCATTGCAAGGTTCCCAGTTCAATCAGAGCTTGACGCGCTGAGCTGGTAAATTGGGGAACGACCAGCCCATCAACAGAGCGGCTAAATAAACGTCCGTTCACGTAGGGGAAGTCAGCTACCACGCCACTTTTGTCATCGGGATTTGCAGTATCTAGGGCGTCGAAAACAGCTGTCAAGAACTCCTGGGCGTCGCTGCCGTCCTTCTGCGTATAGCTACTCACTGCATTGGTAAAGAGGTTATCAGTAAAGATACCGGTATCCTCTGCGAAGAAACAGAAAAGCAAACGGGTGAAGAAGACGTTGAGCATGTGCCTGTCATGCGCTGAAGATGTGACATGGGGGTTAGCGCTGATAAGCTCATCAAAGAGCTTGCCCATCTTCTCCGCTGCTTTAACATCTGCGTGAGCTTCAGAAGTGTACTGGGCTTTTTCCATACCTGCCCAGGGCAGGAAGAAGGTGAACTTCTCGTCAATCTGAGCAATAGGGGTAGCCAGGGTTTCACCGGTTTTAGTATCTGCCGCCAACAGTTCTCGATAGTCGGTAACCAACACAAAGCGGGGAGTGAAACGCTTGACGTGCGCAGCTGTGCGCAGTTCGTCCAAGGTAGCTAGGGTGTTTTCGCCTGGCTCAATTTCCTTGAAGTAGATGGTGTTTTTCAGGGCAATTTCATGCGTTGGGTCTTCGGCAACGTTGAGGTTACCGCTGCGGAGGCGGCTGATGGTGCTCTTAGGTTTGCCGTAGGCTCCTAGCAGGTCAAAGATAATTTCTTTATCGTAGTTTACGCGTTTGCCCAGTGGCTTCATGCGGTCTTCGATTGCTGCAAGGTTAAGCCTAGCCATGTGATCCCTTTCGAGGTGTAAGCGTGTCTATATCAGGATACCGCCACGATCAACAGCGCAGCAGGTATTACCCCAGCATGCTCAGTTCCAGCTCCCCTGCGCACGGAAGATTGGCTGGTTCTAAACGAAAACCTCAGCATGTTTTACTGGAACTATGGTTTGCTCAATCTTCATAGACCTTTGGTCTTTTCTCAAAACAGAAGCTGCGCCTCTCACAGTACTCACTGCGGTATTAGGCATCATCTTCGCTGTCCTCAACCTCATGAAACTAGTCTCTGATTCTCGCGAACGCACTAGGCCTTACATCGCTCTAGAACCGCGCCCGGGAGTTCATCTCAACGGATCAGTCGACCTGGTCGTCACGAACTATGGACAATCACCGGCACAGAATATTACTTTAAAACCACTTGAACCTTTAGAGCCGGGGGAAAATGAATACATCTTGCCACTTCTCAATAAATTGTTTGAAAGAAGTTTCTATATGGCTCCTCACGCTAGCTTTAGGCTTATGTGGCGTAGCGTTGCAAGCGGTGGAAAATGCGGAGCCCCTGAGGTGTGCCAGGTCGAAGTGGTCTACCAAAGCACAAAAGCTAACTAGCTTCGCAAGCAGAAAACCTATAAAGAAATTGTCATCGTTGATACTGGATTTATTGTTGCAGCACCGGAACCTGTCGACGGCGCTAACACGGCTGGGTCCGGCACACCGGAACAAAAAGCGCTCAAGAATATCAACCTAGCCCTTAGAACTCTCAACCAACACATTGCTAATCGTTACTAGGACTCAGAGTGAATAGAAGGCAGGGGTTGCTCATCCTGCCTCGCTGTTTACTCGTCCACCGATGTCCGGCATCTAGGCACTCGTATAGACTATGCGTATCGTTCTGCCCGTACCAGTTGAATTTCTTATCTCCCCACCACTGCAATAATTGTTCAACGTTCTCGCCATTATGCTCGGGCTCAAAAGCGTAATCCAAAGACAGAATTCTCCCCTAGGGGTCTTCAGCTGTAGCAGCCATCACGAACCCATACCCAGTTGAAGCGAATAGACCGCTACCAGCGTTCCGTTCATCCGACCAGTAATGTTTTTGTGTTTCACAACGATCACATTCCAATTGAGATACATCAACGCTGCAATCTTCCCACTCGATAGGTCCAAACTTTCCCAGTAGCTCAGGTGGGTAAGTCGGCTCTTCACCGCTGAAAGACTTCACATCAACCTCTCTAACAACATGTCGCTCCCAGCAGACCGGGAAAGAGCTCCCAACAGCGGTGCCATTGAGCCAGTAATTCATATTGAGGTTCATGCCAACCTGCCACCGGAGCTCTGGAGTCTCCGAGGTGGATTTATCTGTCGTCCAGTTATGAGCATCCACTTCAACATGTGGAGCGACTCCATGGTCTACGAGAAATTCAGAGAAAAGCTGCTCTGTTCTAGCCCGAATCTGCTCAACCAGAGGCATTAAATCTGCGGAAGGCTGCACTACAATAGACGTTGACATCAGCTTTGCTCCTTCGCAAAATTCAGCACATCTACGGTTGGGGTAATTCTATTCCAGCCACGCAATCTGAAGGCTGATTCTTTGATAACTAATGAGGCAGGACCCTTACCCCGAGACAGCGACTAGTACCCTCTGCCACGGAGCAAAACCCCTGCCTCATTGTTTTATGCACCTAAACCATAGAGTTCCGCCTTATTTATGGTCTTTAGACGTTTCTGGGAAGGCCAGTCCTCCCCAAAACCTAGGTATAACGGAGTATGTGCTGTATAGCTGGGGCAGCGTCGTCGTCCGAATCTTTGACCTAGCGCTGGTGCCGCGCAGGTCGATGGTGCGCAGCATTGGGGCTGCCGGGCTCTGGGTGCTATCGATGGTGCTCACACCTCCATTTTATAGGGGGCGTCAAATACAAGCATCTATGACAGGCATGACTCAGCGAGTTCAGTTGGTTAACACTTTTATCCTCTGAGCAATGTAACTAGGGGCACATTTCCCCTGCTACCATGGTGAATACCACTCGGGGTGCGCCGTCTCTGGCGCTGAGATCAAACCCGTTGAACCTGCTCTAGTTAGTATTAGCGAAGGGAATGTGCGATGACTTCATCCAGCATGCCAATTGAGACCATTAACCGTACTCTCCGGGATCGCAACCCTCTGGTGCACTGTCTGACCAATTCTGTAGTTCAGGAAATTTCAGCCAATGTTCTTCTGGCAGTGGGTGCCTCCCCCGCGATGGTGAGCCACCCCGAGGAATCCGGCCAATTCGCAGCAGTGGCAGATGCCCTGCTCATTAACGTGGGTAATCCAGACCCCTACTATGTGGAATCCATGCGTAGCGCCGTAAAAGTAGCGACTGACCACGGTACACCCTGGGTTCTTGACCCGGTAGCTGTTGGCGGATTGACGGTTCGCACTGAACTAGCTGTCGAGTTACTTGCCTCCAAACCCACCGTTATTCGCGGGAACCCCTCAGAAATTCTCAACCTTCACGCTGCTTTTACCCAGCAAGAACGCTCCGGAGGCCGAGGAGTTGACTCCACCGATTCTGCTGAAGCGGCCCTGGACGCGGCAATAGCCCTAGCTCGCGAAACCGGCGGGGTGGTTGCCCTCTCAGGGGCCACCGATATCATTGTCTCCGACCATCGAGTTACACGTATTAGCGGCGGCAGTGCCTTCATGCCTTTAGTAATCGGCACAGGCTGCTCTCTGGGTGCCGTCGTCGCTGCGTACTTGGCAGCCTGGGATGATGCCCACGAAGCCGCAGCCGCCGCTCACGCCACCTTCGCTACGGCTGCCGAATACGCCCACCCCCTTGCAAAAGGTCCGGGAACGTTCCGTGAGGCATGGCTCGACGGGCTTCATCTTGCTGAACGATGCACCGCCAGCTGTAAAACCGAGGTGCTCTAATGATAGGTAACTACGGCCTATACCTGGTGACGGATTCTGGTATGGCTGGCGGGTGGCAGAAGGTAGCAGGAGTGGTTGCCGAAGCCATTGACGGTGGCGTGAATACCGTCCAGGTACGCGACAAAGAGCTCGACGATACAACCTTCTCAGCTCTCGTTGAGTCAGTTCTTTCCGTCACCGAACCCGCAAAAGTTCCCCTCATCGTCAATGATCGGGTGGAGGTAGCTGCCCACTTTAGCCTTGATGTGCACATCGGTCAGGGCGATATGCCCCTGGAGGCCGCCCGTGAATTACTCGGGGCTGGACCCCGAATCGGACTGTCGGTGGGAACCCACGCCGAGCTCCGGGCAGCGCTGAGTGGTAGCGTCCGCCCCGACCTTGTCGGGATGGGGCCGGTCTACGCCACCAGCACAAAGAAGGATGCGGGCGCAGCGCTTGGCGTGAATACCTTGCAGGCGCTAGCGGCCGATGCCGCTGAATCAGATATTTGTTCGGTCGCCATTGGCGGGCTCAATACCAGCAACATCGCTGAGGTCAGCAGGACGGGTGTTGCAGGTTGCTGCGTGGTGTCTGCGATTATGGCAGCTACTGATCCGGCCGAGGCTGCCCGTTCTTTGAAGGAGTTGATGGCATGATGGCTCGTGTCCTTTCTATTGCCGGTACCGACCCCACGGGGGGGCGCAGGTTTACAGGCTGATGTGAAGTCCATTGCTGCAGCCGGTGGCTACGGGATGGGAGTGGTAACCTCTCTGGTGGTGCAGAACACCCGTGGGGTCCAGCAGGTGCATACCCCTGACCCGGATTTTTTGGAAGCCCAGCTACGGGCTGTCAGTGATGATGTAACTATTGATGCGGTAAAGGTCGGGATGATTGCCGACCCGGCCTCTGCTGCGGTGGTGGTGAACTGGTTGCGCAACCTGCCCGCCAATATCTCTGTGGTCGTTGACCCGGTGATGGTGGCAAGTTCGGGTCAGGCACTGGCTAATTCGGTGTCCGCTGACCTGCTTACCTGCGCCACCGTGCTGACCCCAAACGTGGACGAACTGGCAGCCCTCGTGGGTAAACCGGCGGCGAGCAACCGAGCTGAGCTGATTGCCCAGGCACGGGTTTTGGCAGAAAAGACCGGTGCCCTGGTGGTTGCCAAGGGCGGGCACCTGGCAGATGCTGACCGGGGCAACACCCTGGTGAACGCCACAGGCGAACTTGCCCACGCTGCATCCTGGTTTGTGGGTACCACGGCCTCCCACGGCACCGGTTGTTCTCTGTCTTCTGCCTTGGCAACCCGGCTGGGTCTGGGTGAGAGCCCGCAGGTAGCTCTTGAGTGGGCGACCTCCTGGGCACATGAAGCTCTGCAATATGGTGAAGCTCAGGCGGTGGGAGCAGGTAACGGGCCCATTGACCATTTCCATCGGTTGCGCCGACAGGCTAAATCGGGTCTGCAGAACCCGGCTGCTCCTGACAAATGTAACCGGCACCAGCCCGTAGTGAAGGCCTCCGGTGAGTACACTCGGGAGCTCTGGGAATATGCTGGCGAGTCCCTCGACCGTTTTGGGTCAGACGGCTTTATTTCCGCACTGATGCAGGGTACTTTGAGCGGGTCACAGTTCACGTTCTATATTGAACAAGATGACTACTACCTTAACGTCTACGCTGCGGTTTTGGCGCGTCTTGCTGCTGCTGCTCAGTCGGCTGATGAGCGTAGGTTCTGGGCGGAGTCAGTGACCGGTTGCATCGCAGTTGAACAGGGAATGCACGCTCAGTGGAATCTGGATCCCTCAACGGTACACCCCTCCCCTTCGACTCTGGCTTACACAGACTTTTTACGGGCTGAGGCTGGAAGCGACTACGTGGTTGCGGTCGCCGCGGTATTGCCCTGTTTCTGGTTGTACGCGCAGTTGGCGGCTTTCGTGCCTGATGCTATTCCGGAGGACCACCCTTACAAAGATTGGGTGGAGGCCTACAGGGATGAAGCCTTCCAGGCATCGACCGCTCGGGCAGTGCAGATTGCCGAGGGATTGCTGGCGGCAGCCTCTGATCGCCAGCGTGCGGCGGCGCAGCAGGCTTTCTGGCGAGCCTGCCAGCTGGAGGCAGACTTCTTTGCTCAGGCTCTGTTGCTAGATACGCTCTAGGCCGTCCTCTCAGTGGGCTCGGAGCATGGCGCCGTGTGAGCTCCTCAACGGGCCCACACTGCGCTCCGAGAACACGCCCAGGATCTACAACACAAAACCACGGCAATAAGAACAATAGTTACCATTGCAATGATTCAATCATCGCAACCACACCAGGCACAGCTTCAACTATAAGTTTGATTGAGGCGTGCACTCCCGCCAAGGTCCGGTCACCCCCTAGTCAGTTAGTCAGTAAACCTTACCTTGTGCTGGGTGGGGGCAACCAGAGGCATGGGCTCGTATTCGGCACGTAGCTCGCGCAGGCGCATGGCGTGCTGGTGCAGGGCACGGTCCTCATCGGTCTGCGGGGTGAAGGGGCGGGCAGGCAGAGTGTTGCCGTCATAATCCACCGCAACGTAGGTCATGGAGGCGTGGATAGCTAGGGGCAACTTCTCATTACGCTCACGCGGATCCCCAGCCCTCAGATGCACCATGACGCCCATAGTTCGGGCGTCTGTCCTCACCAGACGGGCGGTTACCTCCACCAGATCCCCAATATGCACCGGCCGGTAGAAGCGCACGCCGCCGGCATAGATAGCTACAGTTCGCTCCCCGCTCCATGCCATGGTCACGCTGGTGGCTGCCTCGTCGATCCACTCCATGGCGGTGCCGCCATGCACGTTGCCGCCCCAGTTAATGTCGGTGGGCTTGGCAAGAAAACGATGGGTAATTTCTGGTGCCGTGGAGTTTGAAGAATAGGTCTGCGCTATCATCTCGTCTTCAATAACCTTGCGCAAATCAATGCGCGAAATAGCTGCCTGTTGCACCCGCTTCTCTTCATCGGTGACCGGCACATAGGGGGTTACCGGCTGGGACTTACGGTTCTCGTCCATAGCTACGAAGATCACCAGACAATCGCAAGCACGTGTGAAGAGACCGTCACGAGGGTTAGCCGACAGCACTTCATTGACGATGTGCATGGTGGACCGGCCGGTGTAGACGATGCGCGAGCGCACCTCCACCATGTGCCCGGACGGGATGGGTCGGGTGAAGTGGATATGGCCAACGTAGGCGGTGACGCAGTAGGTGCCGGACCAGCCCACGGCACAGGCGTAGGCCGCCTTATCGATCCACTCCAGTACGCGGCCTCCGTGCACACCCTGGGAACCTGCTGACAGTACATCGGTGGGGGCCGCTAAAAAGCGCAGGGTGATGGAGGGCGAGGGGGTGGTAAGGCTGCTCTGGGTGCTGTTCATGATTGGATCTACTTCTTTGTAGGTGGGTGTTGATTGTTCATTCTAAGGCTGTTCTGCCTGTTTCTTCGTGTATTGGGGAGGGGAGTGGGAAAAACACCTGCTGGTTTGAGGCGAAAAAGGGGACGCGGGTTGCTGGAATCCATGAGAAAACCTGCGTTGGCCCCTGAATCAAGAGCAGAATCTCATGGTTCCCTACAAGTGCTGAATCCGTCCCCAAAACAGCAAGAAAAACCGATTTGACTAGTTTTTTTACCGCAGCAACTTCCCCTTTGAAGGCACCCATGAAAACAATCTCATTCCACTTTAATTTTCCTTTCATAATGCACTCATAGAGTTTTCTTAGGACAACAAAAGGTGGGTACCATCCCACAGCCCAGCCATTAGGGCGTGAACCGAGAAATCATGCAACATATACTCCCACAAGAAGCTAGCGCTCAACCTGTGCGCGTGGTGCTCTACAGCCACGATTCCCAGGGATTGGGCCACGTCCGCCGCAACCTATCCATCGCCCACCATATAGCCCGCCACTTCCCCAAGTTAACCGGCCGCCCGGTGGCGGGATTACTCGTCTCCGGTCTGCCCTATGCAAGCACCTTCCCACTGCCCGAAGGCTTTGACTGGGTCTTCATCCCCAGCATCCACAAGGCAGAGGGGGCTTATGCATCACGCTCACTGAATGCCAGCACCAAGCACCTGATTGGTCTTCGGTCGCAGCTCTTACATGCCTGCCTGCTAGGCTTCAACCCTGATTTGGTCATCATCGACCGCCATATCTTTGGTGTCATGCGAGAACTCCAGACCCCACTCATCACCCTGCGCCAACGCAACCCAGAGGTCCGCGTGGTACTGGGTCTACGTGAAGTTCTGGACGCCCCCGAGGTAGCACATGCCGAATGGTTCAAACACGGGGACCCCCAGAATCTCCGTCATCTCATTGACGCGATTTGGGTCTACGGAGACCGGAAGGTTCACAACCCTGTAGTAGCTGGCGAAGTCCCCGAATGTTTGGCTGATCTGGTGCGTTTTACCGGCTACCTTGCACAGGGCAGGGAGCTGACCGAAGTGCCGACCGACCCGGGGCTCACTACTCCTTTCATTCTCAGCACAGCCGGGGGCGGTTCTGACGGCTATCAGCTACTGCAGACGCTGGTTCGCACCGAGGTGCCAGATGGCTACCAACATCTGGTGGTTGCCGGGCCACAAATGAATAACCGCAAACTACTCAAGCTACAGGCCAAGGCTGCTGCTGGAACCCGCGTGGTTGGCTCCCTTCCTGGGCTCAGTGGGCTCATGGAACAAGCTGCCGCTGTGATTTCAATGGGTGGATACAACTCGGTCAACGAAATTCTTGCCACCGATACCCCAGCTCTGATTGTCCCTCGGGAAACACCGCGCACCGAACAGCTCATCCGTGCCCGTGCCCTGCAGAAAGTGGGGGCCGTGGATCTGCTCCAGGTGGGAAACCTAACGTCTGCTCTGACCGGGGCCTGGCTAGCACAAGCGGTCGGCAGCAGAGTTGATCGTTCAGGAATTAAACGGAATGGGCTAACCAAGACAGCCAAACTAGCAGCAGAAACTTTCACCAATACATACCCCGCTCCCCAGGAGGAAGCATGCACCGCATAGGTTACGTTCTTAAGGTTTACCCCCGCTTTTCTGAAACCTTTGTGCTGACAGAAATTCTTGCCCGAGAAGCTGCCGGAGCAGATCTTCGCATCTACGCGATGCGCCCCACCACCGATGCTCGTTTTCACCCAGAACTGGCCCGAGTCAAAGCGCCGGTCACCTGGGTGCCTCGCCCCACCAACGCCAACCGCTTCTGGCAGCAGGTCACCGCCTCTACCCAGGACCCCGAAATCCTAGCCAACTTTGCATCCATCCTCCCTGAGCTCACCGAGCTAGAGGCCAGCGATGTGGCTCAGGGTGTCGCGCTGGCGCAACGGGTCAAAGCTGACGGCATCACCCACCTGCACGCCCACTTCGCATCGCTGGCCGGGCGCATGGCCTGGGTTGCTTCCAAGCTAACTGGCATTCCTTATACCGTGACCACCCACGCTAAAGATATCTTCCACGAGTCGGTTGATCCCATCTGGCTACGCAGGATTTGTGGGGACGCCGCCCAAGTTCTAGCCATCAGTAGGTTCAACGAGGGCTATCTGCAGAAGGTTCTCACGGCCACCGGCGCCAACCTAGTCTTGCTCTACAACGCACTGGAGCTTTCACGTTTTGAGTACGTCAAGCCCTCCCTACCCACAGGTACGTTGCGTATCGTGGCTGTGGGCCGTTTTGTACCCAAGAAGGGTTTTAGCGAACTCTTGGGCGCTGTCGCCATCTTGGCTGAGCGAGGCGTAGATTTCTCTCTGACCCTGGGCGGGGACGGCGAGCTTGATGAGCAGCTTCGACAAAAAGTTGAACAGTTGGGGCTGACCCAGCAGGTCACCATGCCCGGGCCCCTCACCCAAGAAGAAGTACGCCAGCTGCTGCACAGCAGCGACGTTTTTGTAGCCCCCTGCGTGCCAGCGGGCGACGGCAACATGGACGGACTGCCCACGGTTGTTCTCGAAGCCATGGCCTGCGGCGCCCCGGTAGTTACCACGTCTGTTACCGGCCTACCCGAGGTGATCCGAAACGGTGAAACCGGTCTGCTTCTAGAACCGGGCGACGTGCCGGCTCTTGCTGATGCGCTGGCAAGCATCGCAGACGGGGATGTTGACACCCCGGCGCTGGCAGAGGCCGCCCGTCAACTCATTGAACAGAACTTCGATAGCAACTTTCAGGCACAGCACCTGAACACCCTAGAAACCACGGAGGCACCCTAATGCGTATCGCCTACCTCAGCCTTGACCCCGGCATCCCCATCTTTGGTAGCAAGGGTGCCTCCGTGCACGTCCAAGAAGTGGTGCGGGAATTTCTGGCGCTGGGCCACGAGGTCAGCGTTTTCACGACCCGCAAGGGCAAAGAAGTGCCCGCTGACCTTGCCGATCTGCCGGTGCACGAGTACAAAATCGGCACTAAAGACGCCGCCGAGCGCGAACTTGCCCAGCAGCAAATCACAGCGGCAATGGTAGCCGACATCGCTGAATGGGGTGCGGATTTTGTCTATGAGCGCTACTCCCTCTTCAGCACGGTTCTTGCAGACACCACCCTGCCCGGGATTCTTGAAGTCAACGCCCCTCTGATTGATGAACAGAAAACCCACCGCGTTCTAGTGAACGAAGACCAGGCTTTCACCGCCCTCACCCGTCAAGCTCAGGCAGCCAGTGCCGTCGTCTGCGTCTCTGACCCGGTCCGCGATTGGGTACTGACTCATGTTCCCGCTGCTCAGGCACACACCGTGCCCAATGGCGTCAGCATTAACCGTATCCAGCCCTCGCCTGAGGCAACCGGCACCCCCGTTGTCACCTTCGTGGGTACCCTAAAGCCCTGGCACGGGGTATCTGACCTCATTGAAGCAGCTGCCTGCGCCCAGCACGACTGGCTACTCCGCATCGTCGGTGATGGTCCAGAACGCGTGTCTCTAGAAACACAGGCCGCGAAGCTAGGGGTGCAGGTGGACTTCCGCGGTGCCGTCGTGCCCGAAAACATGCCAGCTGAAATTGCCGGCAGCGCTCTGGGCGTCGCCCCCTACCCCGCTCCCAGCAATAGCTCAGAGCACTACTTCTCCCCGCTGAAAGTCTACGAGTACCTAGCTGCTGGGTTACCCGTGGTAGCCACCGACATCGGCCAGATCCCCGAGCTCATTGACGGGGCAGGTTTACTGGTGCCAGGTTCGGACCCAGCGGCCCTAGCGGCAGCTATCGATCAGTTGGTAGCTGATCCCTCAATCCGTGCCCGGTTGGGCGCTACTGCCCGCAAATTAGCCGTGCAAAAGCATAGCTGGAGCAGCGTCGTTGCCCGAATCTTTGACCTAGCGCAGGTGCCTGCCTGTGGCTAAGTCTAAACGCATACAAAAACGCGCGCTGCGGCGCACCTTGGAGCTCCTTGCCCCAAATATTAAGCCGCAGAGAACCCTGGCAGCCGGTGGCGTCGTCGCCCTGCTCTTTGAGGTGGCCTTCCGCGTGCTAGAGCCCTGGCCCATGAAGTTCGTGATTGACGCGGTTTCGGTTTCTCTGGGTGCAAACCAGGCAGGCCCTGCAGCTTCAGTCTCCCTGCTCATCTGGTGCGGAGTTGCCCTGATTCTTATTGTGAGCCTGCGTGCGCTCTCCAACTACATGGCAACCGTCGCCTTCGCGTTGGTTGGGTCCCGTGCGTCCACTCTGCTACGCGCCCGCGTCTTTTCCCACGTTCAGGGCCTGCACCTGGGCTTCCACGCCCGCAACCGCAGCGCCGATACCGTTCAACGCATTGTGGGCGACGTGGGCAAGCTCCAGGAGGTAGCCGTTACCGCTGGTCTGCCTCTGATGGCTAATATGCTGACCCTGGTCATCATGCTGGTGGTCATGCTCATTATTGACCCGGCGCTCTCACTCGTGGTGGTACTGGCGCTGGTAGCCTTCCCGCTCCTATCGCGCGGCACAGCCAAGAAAATTACCACTGCCTCACGGAAGACCCGCAAGGCAGAGGGCCAGCTAGCCAATACAGCTCAAGAATCACTGTCCTCCATCAAGGTGGTACAGGCCTACGGGCTCGAAGAGCACATTGGCACCCGTTTTACCTCGGCTAATAAAAAGTCGCTCAAGGACGGCGTGCAGGCTAGACGTCTGGCTGCCCGTTTGGAACGCGGGACCGACGTCATCGTGGGTCTAGCAACAGCCGCAGTACTCGTGGGCGGCGCTCTGCGCGTCATGCAGGGAGCGATGACGGTGGGCGACCTTGTACTCTTCACCACCTACCTGAAAACCACCATGAAACCCCTGCGTGATATGGCAAAATACACTGGACGTATAGCCCGAGCCACCGCAAGCGGCGAGCGCGTTGCCGACCTCATGGACGTCGAAAGTGAACTGGCGGTTCTCGCTACCCCCGATGACCTCGGTGCCGTCAAGGGCGAGGTGTCCTTCAACGATGTGCACACTGACTATGAGGGGCACCCGGTCTTACGAGGTCTCAGTCTCACAGCTCGCCCCGGTGAGTTGGTAGCGGTCATCGGGCCTTCAGGAGCCGGCAAATCTACGCTGGTATCTCTCTTGGTGCGAGCTCAGGACCCCAACTGGGGCACCGTGACTATCGATGGTGTCTCGGTGGCTAGCGCCGATCTTGATGAGCTTCGTTCCAGTGTTTCCCTGCTCCATCAGGAGGCGGTGCTCTTTACCGGCACGGTTCGAGAGAACATTCGCTACGGCAGGTTTGATGCCACGGATGAGGAGGTTGAGCAGGCCGCACGGGCAGCCCATGCCCACGCTTTCATCGAGACCTTGCCCCACGGTTATGACACGGTGGTGGGTGAACGCGGTGGCACGCTCTCAGGTGGTCAGCGTCAGCGAATCGCCATTGCCCGCGCGCTGCTGCGCAACACCCCCATTGTGATTCTCGATGAGGCAACAACCGGTCTTGACCCGGAATCGGCATCACTGGTGATGGACGCTATCGAGAAACTCGTTGCGGGGCGAACCACCCTGGCGGTGACCCACGACACTGAGGTCGCTCTACGAGCTGACCGCGTGGTGTGGTTACAGGACGGTCGGGTTCTGCTCGATGACTCCCCCACCGCTTTGCTGGCTAACTCCAAGGAGTTCCGCCAGTGGGTCAATGCCGGCCAACAAAACCTTGATGATATTCGAATTGGAGATACACCATGAACGCTACGGTGATGTATACCGAGAAGATGCTGGACGCCAGCTGGCTCTCCGATGCTCTAGGGGCGCAGGTAACAGCGACTTCACTTCGTGCTAAGCCGGGAACCTCGCTGACAGCCTCCTTCACCTCTTCCGGTGCAGAAGGTCAGGACGCCTCAGGCTGGGTGCGTCTGATGTGGCCGGCCGGAGCAGGTAAGGCAGAAAAGCATAGACGCAAAGCAGCCAAGTTGGGCTTAAGCGTGCAGCAGAGTGAGTTGCCCGATGGTTTTACTCTCCAGTGGGGTGGGGTTAAAACCGACCCTAAGCTAATGATGCATCTCGTTTCCTTTGAGGGTCTGAATGACGGTGAAATTCTGCGCTATAACCCCTTGCGCCGCCTGGTGATCCGCAACGGTTATCGAGTCTCCCGCATCGTCACCTCCGCAGACCCCCACAGCACTGACCTCTACCGTTTTGTGGGTTTACATGTGCCTGTACCTGAAGTGCTGGACGCCGATACGGGCACCGGTATGGACGTGCTGCGTTTCGTGGGCACCAGGGATCTCAGCTCGGGTCTCTCCACCACTCAAGCTACGTCTGTCGGTACGCTCTTCGCTGGTCTGCATGCTTCGGTTGATTCTCTACCCAACTATCTCAATCGTCATCTGGCGGCTAAGAATATTTCTCCTGCTGTCCAGTTAGAAGCGCATGCTTCCCTCTTTGATGTGCTGGCCCCAGAACTTGCTGGCCGCACCCGTGCACTGGCCGCAGCGTTCAAGCCCCTATCAGGGCCGCCGGTATTGCTGCACGGGGATGCCTCACCGGACCAGGTTCTGACGGATGAGGCCACCGGGGCGCTCTGGCTTACTGACTTTGACCGGGCTTATCTGGGCCCAGCCCCCGTTGATATTGGTTCTTTTATGGCAACCTCACCCACCGAGGTCAGTGCCGCCTTCTTCGAGGGCTACAGCAGCGCGGCGGGGCACGGGCTGCCGGTTCTAGATCTTCAACATGCCTTGGCTGGAGCTCTTGCCCTGCGTCTGGCCGACCCGCTCCGCAGTGCTCAACCCGGTTGGAAGGCCGAGGTTGAGGCGGCCCTGAGCAGAATTGAGCAGATGCTATGAGTGCTAATACCACGGCTTTAGAAGCCCTGCGACGCTACCACCGCACTAGCCCGGTGCGCAGAGCGTGGCCGGCCAAAGACGGTGCCCTCATTTTTGAAACATTCGACACCCAGGGGCTCCTGCGCGCGGGGAAGGTCACCGCTGAAGGGAATATTTCCCTGCTCATCTATGGGGCTGATAAGAAGCTACCCTGGTTAGAAGCGGTTGTGGACGGCGGTGCGCAGCTTCTGGTGCACCGGGCCGGCAAACGCGCCGTCACCAGGGAACACCACGCAGTTACTAAGCACCTACGCCCCGGTAAGGCAGAAAAGGTAGCAGCTCTATCCAGCAGCTTGGGTGAGGTTTTTGAAGAGGCAGGTTTTAGCTCGGCCAGCGTCCTTGCGGTGCGCGAGCAATCTCTTGATTTTTCACTTCTACCCGGCCAGACCTTGTTAGAGCTGGGCGATGACTCTCTGCCGGCATGGGAGGTCTTTGCAGACTCCTGGAAACGGTTTTTGACCCTGGGGAAAGATCTGGCTGATGTGACTCACTACCCACTCCACGGCTCAGTGGAGGAAAAAAGGGTGCTAGCCCAATGGATTGAGTCTGCTCGCAACTTCGCCGCCCTCGACCGCATCAACGACCTCGAGGGGGCAGCAGAAGCCGTTGCAACCGCTCTGGCAGAAAAGCCGGATCAGCCCGTCCTGCTTCACCGTGATCTCCACGATAAGCAGTTGCTCTGGAACGGTTCGCAGCTGGGAATTCTTGACATTGATACCGCGGCAATCGGCGAAGCTGCCCTGGATGTAGGCAACCTTCTGGCTCACATTGAGCTGCGCCGAATTCAGGGGCATCTCACCGCTAAAAAAGCCGCCGAGATCACCGTGATTTTGTGGGATCTCGCCCAAGAGGCCGGAATCAGCTCTCAGAGACTCAGGGCTTACACCCAGGGTTCCCGCATTCGGATCACCTGCGTTTACGCTTTCCGCCCCCGCTCCGCCCCTTGGCTTGCTACCTGGCTTGATTGGGCACTAGCCCACACCCCCTCAGTTTTTTAAACATCACCATCTCAAAGGAACATTTCATGAAAATCTCAGTCATTGGTTGCGGCTACCTCGGTGCCGTCCACGCAGCGGCTATGGCTGATCTTGGTCACGAGGTCATCGGTGTTGACGTCGATGCCTCCCGCATCGAGGCGCTAGCTGCGGGTCAAGCCCCCTTCTTTGAACCGGGCTTCCCCGAGATTCTGCGCGCCGCCTTAGATTCGGGCAAACTCCGCTTTGCTCTGGCTCCCGCGTCAGAAGAACTCGCTGACGTTGACGTCCACTTCATCGCTGTGGGAACCCCGCAGTCTGAGGACGGCAAGGCAGCTAATCTCACCTACGTGAACTCCGCCGTGGACATGGTGCTGGCGGCTCTGCCCAGCTCTGATACCGCCGCTGAAGCTGGCCACCCCGTCATTGTGGGTAAGTCCACCGTTCCCGTGGGCACTGCCTCTGCCCTAGCCCCTCGCGTCGAAGCCGCCGGCGCCACCCTGCTGTGGAACCCCGAGTTCCTGCGTGAAGGCTTTGCGGTTGCAGACACTCTGCACCCGGACCGACTAGTCTACGGTCTGCCCCAGGATGCTGAACGGGCTGAGACCGGTGCTGCTGCACTGGAGATGATCTATGCTCCCCTGCTGGCAGAGGGTATCCCCCTCATCAAGACCAGCTACCCTACCGCCGAGCTGGTTAAGGTCGCCGCTAATTCCTTCCTCGCTACCAAGATCAGTTTTATCAACGCGATGGCTGAGCTCTGCGAGGCTACCGGTGGGGATGTCACTGAGCTTGCCACCGCTATCGGTTATGACGAGCGTATTGGCAACAAGTTCTTGAAGGCCGGTATCGGTTTCGGTGGAGGTTGCCTGCCCAAGGACATCCGAGCCTTTCAGGCCCGGGCTGAGGAGCTGGGCGTTGAAAGCGCGGTCAGCTTCCTGCGCGATGTGGACGCTATTAATCAGCGCCGTCGCGACCGCGTGGTCGCACAAGCAATCAAGATTTTTGACAGAGAGATTGAGAACGCAAAAATTACGGTTCTGGGTGCCGCGTTCAAGCCCAACAGCGACGACATCCGTGACTCCCCTGCTCTTGAGGTGGCCCTGCGTCTGGCGGACGCCGGCGCTCAGGTAACCATTACCGACCCCGAGGCACTACCGGGTGTTGCTACCCGCTACCCCCAGCTCATCACCGAGGCAGATGTGTTGACCGCACTGACGGGCAGTGATCTGGTGCTTCTGCTGACGGAATGGGCCGAGTTCGTCAACATTGACCCTGTGCGGGCGACAGAGCTGGTGGGCACCGCTCGTATTATTGACGGGCGTAATGCCCTTGACCCCCGCATCTGGCAGGACGCCGGCTGGAGCTACGCCGGACTCGGCAGGTAGCTTATGCGATCAAGCGTCACCGCCCGCCCCTTCTCTCTTTGACCGGAGAGGAAACCTCGGTCAAAGAGAGAAAGTACGGGCTAAGCAATAGGCTACCTTCTTGTGTTGTTAGCTATCGAGGCAGGCTGGGCCCAATAGCACCTTGAGGTCGCCAAAGAGCGCGGGGTTGGGGGTGACGCGCAGGTCAGGTGCCAGACGCAGTAGCAGTTTCTTGGTGCGGGTGGCCATGGCAATGCGCACCTCTGATTCACCGCGGTGATTCTTCAAAATGTCGCGCAGCTGGCCCAGGGTTTCCTCGGTCGCCTTGTACTCGGGAATAACAATGGTGACCGGGCCACCCGTGCCATCTGCCGAAATTTCGGGGATGTGCAGCTCCTGAGCGCTGAGGGTCACCGAACCGTCATCGCGGCGCTGCAGACGGCCCTTGATGGTACAGATGAGATCCTCAGATAAGACGCCGGCAATCGGCTCATAGGCGCGGCCAAAGAACATGACCTCAATAGAGCCGGTACGGTCTTCTAGTTCAAGGCGGGCATAGGGGTTACCGGACTGCTTGGCAATGCGGCGGGAGACCGAAGTGATCATGCCGGCAACGGTCACGATAGCCCCATCGGGCTTGACCGAATCCTCTGAGAGCAGTCCCTGAATCGTCGAGTCTGAGAGAGCATCGAGCGCCTCCTCTAGCCCGCGCAGGGGGTGATCTGAAACGTAGAGACCCAGCATTTCGCGTTCAAAGTTGAGTTTGTCGCGCTTTTCCCATTCGGGTACATCCGGGATGGCGACGGTGAAGTCCCCTACCGGGTTATCGTCTTCACCGCCCAGACCACCGAAAAGGTCAAACTGGCCGGCTGCCTCCTGGCGCTTGACCGAAACGGTGGCGTCAATGGCTTCTTCGTGAATCATGGACAGCGGGCGGCGGTCATGACCCAGCGAGTCGAAGGCACCAGCTTTAATAAGGGAGTCTACGGTGCGCTTGTTGCAGACCACCACGGGCACCTTACTGAGGAAATCGTGGAAGGACTCATAACGGCCCTTCTCTTCGCGGGTAGACACCATGGCCGAGACCACGTTGGCACCCACGTTGCGGATAGCGCCCATACCGAAACGGATGTCCTTCCCAACAGGGGTGAAGTTCAAGGCTGATTCGTTGACATCGGGCGGGAGCACCGTGATTTTCATGTGACGACACTCGTTGAGGTAGAGCGCTAGTTTGTCTTTATCATCGCCCACGCTGGTCAGCAGTGCTGCCATGTATTCTTGCGGGAAGTGAGCTTTGAGGTAGGCAGTCCAGTAGGAGACCAGACCGTAAGCTGCAGTGTGCGCCTTGTTAAAGGCGTAGTCAGAGAAGGGCAGCAGAATATCCCAGAGAGCTTTCACAGCGCCTTCGGAATAGCCGTTATCTAGCATGCCCTGATGGAAGGTAGCGTACTGCTTATCCAGCTCTTCCTTCTTCTTCTTACCCATGGCTCGGCGCAGAATATCCGCTTCGCCCAGCGAGTAGCCCGCTACCTTCTGTGCAATCGCCATAACCTGCTCCTGGTAGACAATCAGGCCGTAGGTGGTATCCAAGATTTCAGCCAGGGGCTCTTCGAGCTCAGGGTGAATGGGGGTAACGTCCTGCAAACCGTTCTTACGCAGGGCGTAGTTGGTGTGGGAGTTAGCGCCCATAGGGCCGGGGCGGTAGAGTGCGAGCACCGCGGAAATGTGCTCGAAGTGATCCGGCTGCATGAGCTTGAGTAGCTGACGCATAGGCCCTCCATCGAGCTGGAAGACACCCAGGGTGTCCCCTCGTGCCAGCAGCTTATAGGATTCCGCGTCGTCGATTTCCAAGGTTTCCAGATCAATCTCTTGATCGCGGTTCATTTTGATGTTCTCAAGGGCATCAGAAATGATGGTCAGGTTACGCAGACCCAAGAAGTCCATCTTAATCAGCCCCAGGCCCTCACAGGTGGGGTAATCAAACTGAGTGATAACCTGCCCGTCCTGCTCACGACGCATAATGGGAATAACGTCGATGAGGTTGTGGCTTGACATAATGACGCCCGCCGCGTGTACGCCCCACTGGCGCTTTAGCCCCTCAAGGCCCTTAGCGGTTTCAAAGACCTTAGCTGAATCGGGGTCGGTTTCGATGAGTTCACGCAGATCTCCGGCATCCTGGTAGCGCTTATCCTCGGGGTTGTACACATTGGCGAGAGCGATGTTCTTACCCATGACGTCATCCGGCATGGCCTTAGTCAGGCGCTCACCGGTAGAGAAGGGGTAGCCCAGGACGCGGGAGGAGTCTTTCAGCGCCTGCTTCGCCTTAATGGTGCCGTAGGTGACGATCATTGCCACCTTGTCTTCACCGTACTTCTCGGTCACGTAGTGAATCACCTCGGAGCGGCGGCGATCATCGAAGTCCACATCGAAGTCGGGCATGGAAACGCGGTCGGGGTTGAGGAATCGTTCGAAGATTAGGTCATGTTCAAGGGGATTGAGGTCGGTGATACGCATGGCGTAAGCAACCATCGAACCTGCACCCGAGCCTCGGCCCGGGCCTACGCGGATGCCCTGTTCTTTCGCCCAGTTGATGAAGTCGGCAACCACCAGGAAGTAGCCGGGAAAGCCCATCTGCGAGATGATGCCGACTTCGTATTCGGCCTGTTTGCGGACGTCATCGGGGATGCCTTTGGGGAAGCGGTAGTGCAGGCCCCGTTCGACTTCTTTGACGAACCAGGATTCCTCGTTTTCCCCTGCGGGTACGGGGAAGTTAGGCATGTAGTTGGCTTTGGTGTTGAATTCAACGTGGCAGCGCTCAGCGATTTCCATGGTGTTATCGCAGGCCTCAGGGAAGTCACGGAAGAGCTCGCGCATCTCAGCCGGGGATTTGAGGTAGAAGTCATCGGCATCGAATTTGAAGCGCTTGGGGTCCTGCAGGGTTGAACCGGACTGGACGCAGAGTAGCGCGGCGTGTGCCTTGGCGTCCTCTGCATGAGTGTAGTGCAGATCGTTGGTAGCGACCAGGGGTAGGTCTAGCTCCTTGGAGAGCTTGATGAGGTCGGTCATGACCTGCTTTTCGATGGACAGTCCGTGGTCCATAATTTCGCAGTAGAAGTTCTCTTTGCCAAAGATGTCCCGGAAGTCGCTGGCAGCCTGCACGGCTTCTTTGTACTGCCCCAGACGCAGGCGGGTCTGCACTTCACCCGAGGGGCAACCGGTGGTTGCAATAATGCCCTTGCCGTAGGTCTGCAACAGGTCGCGGTCCATACGAGGCTTATAGAGCTGACCTTCCAAGGAGGCCAGAGAGGATGCACGGAACATATTGTGCATGCCCTCGGTGGTCTCTGCCCACATAGTCATGTGGGTGTAGGCACCGCCACCGGAGACATCGTCGCGTCCGCCGTCTGCAAACTTGACGCGGGTGCGGTCCTGACGCGCGGTACCGGGGGTCAGGTAGGCCTCGACTCCGATAATGGGCTTAACCCCAGCCTGGGTGGCCTTGTTCCAGAAGTCAAAGGCACCAAAGAGGAAGCCGTGGTCGGTAGTTGCCAGGGCGTTCATGCCCAGCTCTTTGGAGTGGCTAAAGAGGTCCCCTAGGCGGGCAGCACCATCTAGCATGGAGTACTCGGTATGAACGTGCAGGTGGGTGAAGTCGTTATGAGCCACGAGGGTTTCCTGTTCGGTGCAAGGTGCCGGTTGGGGGTGCTTTAGAAGTTGCCGTCTGCCAGAGAGTCCAGAGCGAACTGCAGATCAGCTGGGTAGGGGCTCTCAAATTCAACGTAGTCGCCGGTACTGGGGTGGGCAAAGCCCAGCTTGTGGGCGTGTAGCCACTGTCGAGTCAGACCTAGGTTGGCTGAAATCATGGGGTCAGCCCCGTAGGTCAGGTCACCGGCGCAGGGGTGACGCAGGGCCGAGAAGTGAACACGGATCTGGTGAGTGCGCCCGGTTTCAAGGTGCACTTCGACCAGTGACGCCGGGCCAAAGGCCTCAATCAGCTCGTAGTGGGTCACGGCGGGCTTGCCCTCCTCGTTCACCGCGAACTTCCATTCGCTGCCGGGGTGGCGGCCGATGGGAGCATCAATGGTGCCCTTGACCGGGTCTGGTAGCCCCTGAACCAGGGTGTGATAAACCTTGGTGACGGTGCGGTCCTTGAAGGCATTCTTCATGACCGTGTAAGCCTTTTCGTTCTTGGTCACCACCATAAGACCGGAGGTGCCTACGTCCAAGCGATGCACAATGCCCTTACGTTCGGCAGCACCGCTGGTGGCAATTTCAACCCCGGCATGTTTGAGTGCTCCGACCACAGTAGGGCCGTGCCAGCCCATAGAGGGGTGGGCTGCTACACCGGTTGGCTTATCGACCACCACAATGTCATCATCCTCATAGACGATGCTAAAACCGTCTACCTGTTCGGCCTCAATCTGGGTCAAGTCCCTGGGCGGGGTGCCGTCCACCGAAACCTTATCGCCCTCGGAAACCTTAGATGAAGCTTTTGCTTTGAGGGGACGCCCGGTAGCAGCAACAGCGGTGACCTCACCGTTCTTGATCCAGCCGCTCACCGTGGTGCGGGCATGGCCAGATATTTCGGCCAGCAGGGCATCCAGTCGCATGGCTCCCTGAGTGGCCTCAACGGTATGTTCGATAATGATGCGTTCACTCACGACTTACTTCTCCTCTTGTACAGCAATTTTCTTGGCACTCACTTCACGGTTGCCGTCCATTCTGATTCCCCAAAAGGTCAGTAGGACAATGACGCCCATAGAAACGCAAATAGCTGAATCAGCTAAATTAAAGATGGCAAAGTTGGGAACTGAGATGTAGTCCACTACGTGCCCAATTCCAAAGCCAGGTTCGCGGAAGAGACGGTCATGGAGGTTGCCCACGATGCCGCCCATCAAAACTGCCAACCATACCGTCCACGCCAAAGAACGCGCACGCGCAATCAGTACCATGCAGACGAGAGCGCCCAGGGTAGAAATAATGGTGAAAATCCAGGTGGTGTTCTCCCCCATGGAGAAGGCTGCGCCGGGGTTGAGATAGTAGCGCCACCACAGCAAACCATCAATCACAGGGATGGACTGGCCCACATACATAGTGGTTTCAACAATATATTTAATGATTTGATCAGCGCCATAGACCAGAAGGAAGAGAAAAGCAGCGAGCACTAACTTTTTAACCCCGCTCACTCGTCGAACCGGAGTCAAAGCGGTATCTTTTTGCTGGACCTCTGTCACGGCACCCTTTCGTCATCCTTTGATTCTTAATCAGCCTCTAGCTTATCGCTTATCTCTCGCAGGTCGCACGAGATGCAGTATCTTAAACATCTCAGGCGGCAACCTTAATTGGTTGCCGCCTGAGCAGGAATTGAGAACAGTACCAATTCACAACTGACTCTTGAGCCGGGAAAGCCTTATTTTTCTTGGTCTGATTTCAGATCCAAAGCCTGCTGGCCTGTGAGAAGAGAAGGAGTCTCCAGGGGTTCAAGGTGAGGGGTTTGTTCCAAGGCCGACAGCTGCTCAGTAATATAGGTGCGCAGTGAAGAGCGGTAGGTGCTTTCAAAGCTACGCAGCTGATCTACAGACTGCTCAAGTTCAACCCTAGCCTGCTCGAGCTCGCCCAGAACCTGGTCTGACTCATCGCGAGCGGTAGATACCAAAAGGTTAGCCTCTTCGCGGCCCTCTACGATCAGACGTTCGCGCTCTCGCTTACCTTCGATGACATAGTCATCGTGAACCTTCTGAGCCAGGGCCAGAAGACCAGCAGCTTCGGAAGAAGTAGCAGACGTTACCTCTGGCTCGGAAGCAATTTCAGGAACATCACTTAATACCGGAGCTGTGGAGGCTGGAGATTCTGCGGCAGGGAAAGGAGCCTGAGCTTCTGCTTCTTTAAGCTGGTCCTTAAGGCTACTATTTTCAGCGTTCAAACGGCGTAACTCGATGACAATTTCATCGAGAAAATCGTCAACCTCTTCGGGGTTGTATCCCTCTTTAAACTTGGTTGGCTGAAACCTTTTATTGATAACTTCCTCAGGCGTAAGTGCCACGGTAGTTCACCTCTAATTCTATGTTTTACGCTTCTCATTCATCTCACTACCAAACTATTGGTAGGTGAACTTCATTGAGTTCTCAAATTTTTTATAAATTTTTGAACCATGAATATTGATGAAAGTGATGCTAGCTCTACTTGGTACGAGTCAGTAAAGCCGGTAGTTCCCCTTACTACAACAATAAACTACATGCTGTGTGGAACGGTTGCAAGAATAGAGACTGGCACCCCCCCATGAGCTAATCATCACGCTTAGAGCCTTGACTTTGAAAGTAATCTCGTGTTCTTATCACCTTTCAAAAGGGCAGAAAAGCGCTGTGCCTTATGAGGTACGAACAGTCAAGGACATAAGTACGGTTTGCAGAATAAACAGACTGATAAGCAAAATCATGAAACCTAAGTCAAGTGATATACCACCCAAACGAAGTGGCTTGATATAGCGCCTCGCAAGGTTCATGGGAGGGTCTGTCACACCGTAGACAAAGGACACAAGAATCAGCATAACCCCTTGAGGGCGCCAGTATCTTGCAAACATCTGAATCCAGTCAAGCACTAAGCGTGCCATAAATACCACAATCAGCAAATAAACTGCGATTGTTAGGAAAGCAAAAATATAACCCACGAAAAACTACTTCAATTAATCCTGGTTGAAGAGGTTGCTGTCATCGCTGTCCAAAGCAACCGGAATCTCAGTACCTTCGGCACCCAGGACCTCTAGGTTCGCCGGAGTCAGCAAGAAGACCTTATCGGTAACCCTCTCAATCGAACCGTGCAAGGCGAAAGCCAAGCCAGCTGAAAAATCAACCAGACGCTTAGCGTCGGTATCTCCCATATCGGTCACGTTCATAATGACCGGAATGTTCTCGCGGAAGGATTCACCAATGATTTTTGCATCGTTGTAAGAACGAGGGTGAATGGTGGTGATACGGCGCAATTCTTCGTCGCTTTCGTTGGGGGTATAACGGTTGGCAGGTCGCTCGACAGGAGCAAAATGAGCAGAGGACTGCTCTTGGTCGCGGTAGTTATCCGCGGAGAGTGAGGACGTGGCAGAGCTTTGGAACGGCGCATACAGATCATCTGACTCCGAGGCCCTCACCGATCGAGAGTTACCCAGGGTGCCCAGCAAAACATCCCGGTCATCTGTCACAGAGGCTTCTGCATGGGGCTCCTCGTAGGCAACCTCGTCGTCGAAGGGCTGGTAGGTATCATCTGCTTCGAATACGGTCTCTTCATAGACAGGTTCTAACCTTCTAGAAGCCTGTTGAGACCGTTCGGTCTCATTCTCTGCTAGCCCTAGGTAAGCCATTGCCTGATGCAAGGTACGAGCCATATTTATCTCCTTCAACAGGCAACCACCACTGGGCAGTTACACCGTTACCTCTTAAATCCTTAGGTTTTCACGCTATCAAAACGCACCCCCATTTCAGGGGAGGCCAGCAGCTTAAGTTTACCGGGTTAGCCCTCACTTCACAGCATTGGTCTTTTCCCCATGATGTGAGAACCTACTCTCACATTGGTAGACCCCCACCGAATAGCTGCCTCAAGGTCGCTACTCATGCCCGCTGAAATAGTCCTTGCCTCGGGGAAATCGCCCCATAGCTTTTCAGCGGTTCTATACAAACGCTCAAAAGCTACATCTGCGTTCTGATCCAGTGGCGCTACCGCCATCACTCCGCCCAAGACTAGTCCGGGTAAACGAGAGATCTGATGGGCCAGCTCCAGGGTCTCTTCTGGAGATGCTCCACCTCTGGCACCCAAAGAGGCTTGGCCCGCAGTCGAGGGAGCCTGGGGGTTCAGACCAACCTGGATAAGACACTTTAGCCCACCGTTTGCCAGGGAGGCAGGTGACGGTCCTTCCCCTGCCTCGTAGCGCTTGAGTTGGTTAAGGTAAGCCTTAGACAAAGACTCCGCTAACGATAGGCGATCAACCGACTGAACCTCATGCGCATATTTGACAACAGACTTGGCTTTATTGGTTTGCAGTTGTCCGATAAAAGACCAGCGCAGGGGATCGCCGGAAGGAGCGTGCAGTAATAGCTGGGTAGCCTTACCACTGGCCTCCTGGTCACGGTTCTCTCCTACCGACCGTACGCCCATGTCGTAAAGGGCAGCCACATCCTCTGCTGGAAATAATTTAGTCACCACCGTAAGCTCTGGTAACGCAGAAGTTCGAGCACGCACCGCGCTCAAATCCTGGGAGGCTACGGCAATCTGTGCCTGCACCTCCTGAAGATGATGTGATAACTCCTTGGCACGTGCCTCTGAATACATCAACATGATGAACCCAACCTATCCTTTTTCAACCCATACAAGTCCAGCGATTCTGCCTGCTTCCCTGCCGTGTGCTACGGCTCGGTGAGAAAACAGTTGCTCTGTTTCAAGCGTACAAGCGCTAAACTCATCTGATACTTCAGTGACAGCAGGCAGTTTGTGCAGGACGGCGTGGGCACCCGCAGGGAGGTCAAGAGCCGGCGTTCCCCAACTGGTGGTAGAAGCAACCTCCGGTAGCAAGCGGCTTGATGCCCGGTGCATCTCTGCGGGCACTTCATAACAGCGTCCGCAGATTGAAGGGCCAATCCACACTCGAATATTCTCTGCACTCCGTGCAAGGAGCTCTTGAACGGTGGCTTCAATCACGCCATCCAGTAACCCCCGACGCCCCGCGTGCGCTACCCCCAGAATCGGTGAACCGGTTGCCCGATGCTCCCCCACAAAAACCAGAGGGATGCAGTCTGCGACCATAATGGACAGCGCACGGGAGTCGCACGAGACAGCGGCATCGGCCACCGGCGCAGCAGACCTCAGCTGACGGGCTGCATCTTCATCCCCGGTTCTGGCGTGTCGCGCTACTACCACCTGATCAGCGTCGCATACCTCCGTTCCATGAACCTGCTCTAAATACATAAAGCCAACGGCAGCGTTGGGCCCCAGCAAAACATCTTCAAGATATGCTCTGTGGTCAGCTGCCTCAGCGGGGTTATCGCCCACGTGCAGACCTAGGTTACCGGCAGCGCGGGAGGTAAATCCCAGGTGGACCGTACTGCCATCAGCTGTGCTAACGGCGTAGCGGGAGTACAAAACATCGTGCATTGATTTGCTTTCTGAGGCCAAGGGTATGTGCTAAAAACTCTACCGCGCAAAAGTGGGGGTGAAGGCACATCTTGCCTTCACCCCCACCGCATCAAATTGTGATGGTCGATGCCTTACTTCAGGAAGTCGGGAACATCCAGAGTGTCGCGTCGGTTAGACGGCGTCTCTTCAACCACGGGGGGCAAATCAACGTCAAAGCCAGCGTTGGTGGGAACATCATTGTTGTTTGATTCCCAGGTGTTAGCAGCCGGTGCACTGAAACCGCGTGAAGCTGAAGAGGGAGCAGATGCGCCTCCGAAGCTCTGCTGGGTGCGTGCTGCCTGGTTGGCTGCTGCGTTGGTGCTATTGGAGTTGGTTTCGGGGTTGACCGAATCAAAACCAGCGGCAATCACGGTAACGCGTGCTTCATCGCCCAGGGCATCGTCGATGACGGCGCCAAAGATGATGTTGGCGTCGGGGTGGGCAACTTCCTGAACCAGGCGTGCTGCCTCGTTGATTTCGAAGAGACCCAGGTCTGAACCACCCTGGATGGACAGCAGAACGCCGTGAGCGCCGTCGATGGATGCCTCGAGCAGAGGGGATGCAATCGCCAGTTCGGCTGCCTTAACGGCACGGTCTTCACCGGAAGCTGAGCCAATGCCCATGAGAGCTGAACCAGCACCCTGCATGACGGACTTGACGTCTGCAAAGTCAAGGTTAATCAGCCCGGGGGTGGTGATGAGGTCGGTGATGCCCTGAACGCCCGAGAGCAGAACCTGGTCAGCTGACTTGAAGGCATCGAGCATGGAAACGTTGCGGTCTGAGATGGAGAGCAGACGGTCGTTGGGGATGACGATGAGGGTATCAACTTCATCGCGTAGAGCGGCGATACCGGTCTCTGCCTGGTTTGAACGACGGCGGCCTTCAAAGGTGAAGGGGCGGGTCACAACACCAATGGTTAGTGCGCCCAGTGAGCGGGCGATGCGGGCGACGACGGGTGCGCCACCGGTACCGGTGCCACCACCTTCACCAGCGGTTACAAATACCATATCGGCGCCCTTCAGCACCTCTTCAATTTCCTGCTCGTGGTCTTCAGCAGCCTGGCGTCCAACATCGGGGTTAGCACCAGCGCCAAGGCCGCGGGTCAGTTCACGGCCCACGTCGAGCTTTACATCCGCATCTGACATAAGCAGTGCCTGAGCATCAGTGTTGATAGCGATGAACTCAACACCGCGCAGACCGACCTCAATCATACGGTTAACGGCGTTTACGCCACCGCCGCCGATGCCGACTACTTTGATAACTGCCAGGTAGTTCTGGGGAGCTGATGTATCCATGGATTCCCTACTGTTTTTACTCTTAGACACAAATCTAAACCTTCACTTTAAAGTTTAGATTGGAACATTTTATTTACTCAATCAATGAAAGATTATCAACTTCACGGGTAGGTTGTCGCCCCAGTGTCGGTTCAAGCATTACTTTTTCAGAAAAAACGAAGATTGAAATATAATCTAAGCTTTAGGTTTAACTACTTGACGGTGGGGACAAGCGGGCTTGAAACGTCATAGACGGTCACGGCGCCCTCAGCGCCCACTGATTCCATCAGGGTCATCAAAACCTTAGCCTTAAGTTCACTTTCAGCAGGTGCTCCCCAAATAACTTGGGTACCATCAACCATCTGTAAGTTGATGGTTGACGTTGAATCAGCAGTCGCTTCAGAAACCTGAGACAGAATAGACGTTGGTAGAGCTGCGAGAACCCCCGTTACTGTTGTAAATTCCGGCGTACCCAAGATGTCCGTTCCTCCATCAACTAGAGGAACCCCAGCGCTCTCTACGGTTTCAGTAGTTCGCAACTGCTTACCTTCGTCATCAACGATCACATAAGCATCATCACTTTTGACTACGGCAACCGGTACGCGCTCATGAAGCTTGACGACCAGCTCGTGAGGTGGTCTCGCCTCAAGGCTGACACCCCGGAGCACCTCTTGGTTGCCCACTAAATCAGCGACTTGATCTTCAGTAACCCTGGTCATCGGTACGCCCTCTAGGGGCACCAGCTGATCCTTGACGTAGGAGGAGTCAAGCAAGGACGCCCCCTGCACCGTGATGGTGCGAGTGGCGAGGAGGGGGGAGAAAAAAACCACGCCTACAAACAGGGCAGCTACAGCTATCACCGTTGCAAGTCCGTAGACCCAACCTTTCCATCGGCGAACAGAGCGAGGTGTTCTTGCCGGTTGAGGTTGGCTCTGCTGATCGGCAGGTTGGCCCTCTTTATCAGCATCTTCTAGATGGGCCTGTTCGACGTAATCACGCCTCCACTGTGCAAACCGGCTATTGGTGGAGATATCAACCAGATTGTCTGTCTCACTGTTCAGCTGCTCAACCTTTGAAGAGTTGAGGCGGACCCATGGCGTCCGCTGCCGTCCGCTGTTCTTTGAGTCGGTGTGCTGATCCGGTGAGCTTTTTTTGGAGTGGCTCACTGGGCTACAGAGCTTTCCCGTGCACGCAGCTGGTTGACTAGGTCTTGGCCGTAGGCGGTAATATCACCGGCTCCAACCGTCATTATGATGTCACCGGGTAGAGCCGCAGCAACCATTGACCGGACAGCCTCGTGGGCATCTGGTGCATAGTGCACCTCTGAGTACCCGGCGTCTGTAATGAGGTGGCTGGTGACGCCCTCTATGGGTTGCTCACGAGCTGGATAGATATCTAGCACATAGGACCGGTCTGCCTGGGAAAGAGAACGGGCAAACTCAGTCGAAAACTCTTTGGTACGGGAGAAGAGATGGGGCTGGAACAACACGTAAAGGTTGTGCCCGGCTGCAACGGTCCTGCCCGTCTCCAGAGCACGCTGAACTTCAGTGGGATGGTGTGCATAATCATCAAAGACCTTCACACCGTCGGCTTCCCCGCGCAAAGTAAACCGGCGGTCAGTTCCGGTAAAGGTGCCGAGCGCTTGAACCGCATCCGAAGGTGAGGCTCCCGCAATGAGTGCACAGATAAATCCTGCGGTAGCGTTGAGCTGGTTGTGGACGCCCGGAACCGGCAGAGTGAGGGTGATATGCCCGGTGAAATTCTGCTGACCCACAGTGAAGTCCCAGACCAGATTTGATGAGCATTCAGTACCATGTGAGGTGATTCCAGTGAGCTGTACCTGGGCCTCAGAGGCTTCGCCGTAGGTGATGACATCTACTCCTGCTGAGCGGGCTCGCTGTGCTAACTGGGAGGCACCGGCGTCATCGGCGCAGGTGACAAGCACACCACCCGGTGCCATTGAGCCAATGAACCGGTTGAAAGCTTCTGTTACCCGTTCGGCGGTGCCGTAGAAATCCAGGTGGTCGGGTTCAGCGTTAGTAACCACCGCAATTTCTGGGCGGTACCGCACGAAGGAGCCGTCAGACTCATCTGCCTCAGCAACAAACCAACTTTCAGGACCAGCAGCCCCCAGGTGGGCGTTGCTCCCGAAGCCAGCGATAGTTGAGCCCACCGCAAATGAGGGTGAAAGCTCAAGACCTGACATCATCACCGAAATCATAGAACTGGTGGTGGTTTTACCGTGGGTGCCAGCAACAGCGATGACCTTTGAGTCCCGCATCGTAGCCGCAAGCGCCTCTGACCGGTGGATCACCAGCAGACCGGAAGCGCGAGCGGCAGCCAGCTCTGGGTTATCCTCACGAATAGCAGTAGAGATGACCACCGTCTGAGCACCGGTAATGTTCTGGGCTGCCTGCGGGGTGTAAATGGTAGCGCCTAGCTGCCTCAGGGATTCAAGGGCTGCTCCCTCTACCCTATCTGAACCGCTGACCGTCATGCCTGCCTGCAGCATCAGACGGGCAACAGCACTCATGCCGGCACCACCGATGCCAATGAAATGAACGTGTCCTAGCTGTTCCATCACAGGACGCTCCGGGAAGGGAGGGGTCAGCGGAGCGGGAAGGTCAATAGAAAGATTGATGAGTGAGCCATTCATGAGTGAGCTACCTCCAGTATTTTACGGGCCATCACAGCAGCAGCATCGCGAATACCGTGCTGGTACGAGGTGCTAGCCATGTCTTTAAGTTTCTTGTGGTCGGTGAGCAAAGCCGGTACATGCTGGCGGAACCAGTCCACGGTGAAGTCAGCGTCGGCGACGAGCAACCCTCCCCCGGCATCGACCAGGCTCTTAGCGTTCAAAGCCTGCTCTCCGTTGCCGATGGGTAGCGGCACAAAGATAGCAGGAACGCCCACAGCAGCTACTTCGCTGACGGTGGCGGCTCCTGAGCGCACAATCAACAGATCAGCAGCGGCATAGACATCTTCCATGGAAGTAATGAATTCAATCTGATGGTAGGCAGGTGCTTGACGAATCTCACCCTGCGGGGTGCGCAGTGCTTTATCTCGGCCCGTGATGTGGAGAACCTGAAAGCCCCACCCGGCGATATCATCGACGATCTCTTCGATCGTTTTATTAAGGCTGAGCGCGCCGAGCGAACCACCGGTTACCACCAGGGTTGGCAGGTGAGGGTCTAACCCCAGCCGCTCGCGAGCCGCAGTTGCTTCGCTGACTCGATCTAGCTCTGCAATGTTCTGGCGCATTGGCATGCCCACCAGTTGAGCGTTCTTAATGGGGGTATCAGGAAAGGCAGTGGCTACTACAGCAGCTTTTTTGGCACCGACTTTATTCGCCAAACCAGGCTTAGCGTTGGCTTCGTGGATCACCACCGGTAAGCCGAGCTTTTGTGCGGCCAAGTACATAGGGGTGCATACATAACCACCGACTCCAACCACAACGGATGCTGAATTGTTGGTCAGTATCTTCTCCGCCACATGCAGTGATTGCTTAAATTTGAGGGGAAATTTGAGCGCATTCAGAGTTGGACGTCGGGGAAAGGGAACCTTGGGGATGAAGCTTATCTCAAAGCCAGCAGCAGGGACCATGGTTGCTTCCATGCTTCCTTCGGTACCTACTGTCATGATGTTGACGCTGGGTTCTTGGTCCTTGAGCGCACGTGCTATAGCAAGCATCGGGTTAATGTGCCCGGCGGTTCCGCCCCCTGCAAGCACTACGGTTGGTGCCTTGGTCATTCATTCGCTCCCTGAAAAAGGTTGTTTACGCCTTACAGTTTACGCATTCAGCGCCCGGCGCACTATTCGCGGGGTGTCTTACCGCCCGATAGACCGCCCTTAGAATCCCTTGCTGGAACCTCGCGAGCTTTTTTGATAGTGCGCAAGCCAGCAGGAATTTTGGGTTCTGATTCTCGCTGCGCCTGAGGCGGGTTAGGCGCTGAGGGGGTTACATTCGAGGCCGGAGTGTTCTGCTTCCTTTGATGACCCTGCTTAGCTTGCTGGATGCGAGCAGAGGGGTGGGCTGGTGCAGTACCGGCTGGCCGTGGAGGGCGTGAGTTTTTCATGCTTTCGGGTGGTAGACGATCATCAGAGCGGTGCGCAGTCTTCGGTGACAGGCGTGCACCGGGGTCGGCTGAACCGCCGTGTTGCTGATGCAAGCTGACCTGCCCAGACTGGTGCTCATTTGCCCCAGCTGGCGCAGTACTACCGGCAATAGCGGAGGCGAACCTATCAAGGTTGAACCGCTGTATGAACTTTTCAAGAGTCCAGCCCGAGTTGTAGGGGTCAGCTGAGATTTTCTCCTGTTCAGCAGCCACTAACCGCCCGAGCTTTACTCGGCGAGCGGCGTCCTTTTGCACGGAGCTTCCGTTACCGACTCTAGACTCTTCCCCCATGATGGGTTGAAGCGGGGTTTGGCGCGCGAAAGCAATCAAAATACCCGCACCTATCAAGGAGGAGATCAGTGAGGACCCACCATAGGAAACGAAGGGAAGTGGCACACCGATCACCGGCATCATCCCGACGACCATAGCGATGTTCATCATGGCCTGCCCTACCAGCCAGGTTATTAGCCCAATAGTGGCAAAGCGGATGAACAGGTCTGAGGACCGAAGAATAATACGCATGGCACAGTAGATCAGCGCTCCGTAGAGCATCAGGACCGACAGGCTGCCCAGCAGCCCTAGCTCTTCACCAATGACGGCGAAAATGTAGTCATTATGAGCCTCGGGCAGGTAGTTGTATTTCTGACGTGACTGCCCCAGCCCGACTCCCCAGAAACCACCGGTGGCTAAAGCCGCTAAACCAGAATTCGCCTGGTCACAGGATGCCTCCACACACTCTTTCCAGAAAGCGAAGGTATTGAGAATTCGTTCGATACGGTTAGGGCTTATCGCTACCAGAGCCAGAGCTGCGAACCCTAGAATGCTGAAGGCCGATACGACCGTAATACGCGAAGGTTTAGCCGCCAATAGCATGGTGGAAAAGAAGAGACCGTAAACCAGCACTGTCCCCAAATCATGGCCTGCCAGAATCAAACCCACGATAGTAATGAGCCCTAATGCGGCAGGGAAGAGCGCCTTAAAGATAGTTTGAGCAGGGCGACCGCGGTCAATCTGTCCCTGCCGTGAAAAGACCAGCGCCAGCCACAGAATCATCACCGGCTTGGCAATTTCTGAAGGCTGAATTCTAATACCGCCCAGGGAAATCCAGTTCTTATTACCGCCGACCTCAACGCCTACAAAGATAACCGCCAGCAGCAGCACAGCGCATGCCCCGAGAGCTAAGTTCAGCGTCAAACGGTTGCGGTAAAGGCGCACAGGAACGAAATAACCTATCACCACCATGATCAGCAGACCCAGCACGGCGTAGAAGCCCTGAGAACGCGCCTGAGCGTAAGGCTGCAGACCTGCTGAAATCTGCTCTACGCTCGATGCTGAGAGCACCATGATGATGCCGAATGCGGTGAGCACTACCACCGTTCCAATAAGGACCAGGGGCACATCGCTCAGAACCATTGAGCTCAGGCGCAGCTGAACTCGCTCCCACTGCCCTTTAAGCCAGTGTGCGGTGCGGCGTACCCGTCCACCGTTCGATGGACCCGGCGTAGGTGTAGCAGTGAGGCTCACGGTGTCATCACTTCTTTCAGGAAGAGGCTCTCTGGTTGGGGTCTTAAAATGCAGGGGGCGGACCCCAAGGTGTGAAGCCCTCCCCGTGAGCACAAGCTAGGAGTTGATTTGATTGACCAGGTCTGTCACTGCATCGATGAAAGCGTTACCGCGATCAGCGTAGGATGCAAACTGATCCATCGAAGCCGCGGCGGGAGCCATCAGCACGGTATCGTTCTGTTCAGAAATCTCGTGGGCTTTGGCGACCGCCAGTTGCATGACGGCAGCACCGTCTGTCTGGTTGGATAGAAGGACGCTCTGCGTCATGTTGTGGACGGGCACCTCGGGTGCGTGGCGGTCCAGTGCGGACTGTAGCGCATCGGTATCGGTGCCTATCATCACTACCGCTTTGAGGCGGTCCTTATGGTTTTGTACCAGCTCGTCGTAGGTCACGCCTTTTGATAGGCCTCCGGCAACCCAGATGACCGGGTTAAAAGACGACAGTGAGGCGTTGGCAGCGTGGGGGTTGGTCGCTTTGGAGTCATTGACCCACAGCACCCCGTGAGTGTTAGCAACCAGCTGAATGCGGTGAGCTCCGGGCTCATAGTTTTGCAGGCCGGCTTTTACCTGTTCGGGGCTGATACCGGCGGCTCGAGTGAGTGCGGCAGCAACCAGGGCATTCTCAACGGTGTGCTTGGTGGGTAGCTGACCGGTATCAGAAACAGCTGCGATTTCAAGGGCCTGATGGCGTCGGTCATCTAAAAAAGCCCGGTCGACCAGCAGGCCATCAACCACACCGAACATTGACAATGCGGGGGTGTCGGCCCAAAAACCGATAGCTCGGCAGCCCTCAACCACATCAGCTTCTTCAACCATGCGCACGATTTCGTCCTGGTTGGCGTTGAAGATGCAGGCAACCTGTGTGTTCTCATACACGCGGGCTTTATCGGCCAGGTAGTTTGCGTAGCCCTCGTGCCAGTCCACATGGTCCTCAGCTACATTCAGCACCACTGAGGCAAGGGGTGAGAGGGAGTAGGTCCAGTGCAACTGGAAGCTGGAGAGTTCAACAGCAAAGAAGTCATATTCCACCGGGTCACGGAGGGCATCAAGAATGGGAGTGCCCACATTACCCACGGCGATGGCCTTGTGGCCAGCGGTCTGGAGGATGGCTTCAGTCATCCCCACAGTGGTGGTTTTGCCGTTGGTTCCGGTGATGCAGAGCCACTGAGCAGTCTTGCGTCCTTCGCGTTCGCGTACGCGCCAGGCCAGCTCAACATCGCCCCAAATTTGAATCTTTTGGTCCCGGGCGTCGGCCAGGATGCCCAGCGCCGGTGGTAGGCCTGGGGAGGTCACCACTAGCTCGGCAGGCTGACCTTCAACCAGGGGCAGAGAGTCCATGGAACCTGCGCCCAGCAGAGTCTTTGCTGCACCCACAATGCTCAAGGTGGTGGCTTTGGTCTGGTTGGCTTCGGTGTCGTTACCGTCCACCACCACAACGCGAGCGCCCAGTTCGATGAGGGTATCAGCAGCAGCGAAACCTGATACGCCTAGACCAGCTACAACGACGCGTAGCCCGGCCCAGTCTGAATCCCAGCTGGTCAACTGTTCAAGGCGGTCATAGGCATAGACCGGGTTTTCGTTATTAGCCTTCATTAGAAGGAGCCTCCATTACTCATGAGCCAGTCACCGTAGAAGATGCTCAGGGATACGGCAACAAAAAGACCGGCAAGAATCCAGAAGCGAACGACCACGTTAACTTCAGCCCAGCCCTTCAGTTCGAAGTGGTGTTGCAGGGGCGCCATGCGGAAGATTCGCTTGCCGCCGCTCATTTTGAAGTAGCCCACCTGCAGGATGACCGAGATAGCGATGATGACGAAAAGTCCGGCGATAATGGGCAGAAGCAGTTGGGTGCGGGTGATGATGGCAAAAGCAGCCAGGGCACCGCCGAGGCCCAGCGAGCCGGTATCCCCCATGAAAATGGTGGCCGGTGAGGTGTTCCACCAGAGGAAGCCGATAAGAGCACCGATGAGGGATGCCGCTAGCATGGCCATCTGCCCAGAGGCAGGGACCTCGTAGCAGACGGTGTCCATAGGGGCAGGGGTGCAGAGGTGCTGCTGCTGCCACATAGAGATCAGCAGGTAGCCGCTAAAGACCAAAATCGCAGCTCCCGTAGCCAAGCCGTCGAGGCCGTCAGTGAGGTTGACAGCGTTGGTGGTTGCGGTGGCAATGAGGTTAGCCCAAATGATGAAAAGAAGCAGTAGAACAATAGGGCCGGCAAAACTTAGATCTAACCAGGAGATATCCCTGGTGAATGAAATTTTGCTAGAGGCAGGAGCCCAGCCGCGGTCGTCTTTGAAGAAGAGGGCGCCGGCCGCGAAGAGGGTGCCAATCAGCCCCTGTAAGACAATCTTTCCTTTGGGGGTCAGACCTTCGCTCTGCTTCTTCCAGATTTTCTTGAAATCATCGATGAAACCCACACCGGCCATGCCCAGCATGAGGAACATGGCGAGCAAAACTGAAGCGGACGCTGCCCAGGAAGTACCAAAAATCGCTGCTGATAACCAGAGGGAAAAGAAGAAACCTAGCACCGTTGCCAGCATCATCATGACACCGCCCATGGTGGGGGTGCCTCGCTTGGTTTGATGGGAGGTAGGGCCATCTTCGCGGATGAACTGGCCAAACTGCTGTTTCACCAGCCATTTGGTGTACATCGGTGTTCCGACGATCGAGATGATCAAGCCGAAAGCTGCAGCCAACAGAATGGAAATCATACGGAGTCTGTTTCTTCCCGGTTATGAGTTTGTAGAAGTGGAAGGTGATGAGTCAGTTTCTTCACCATTGAATGAGTCTAGCGTGCCCACAAAGTCACCTGCGCTCAACCAAGATGCGGCGGTTGTCTCATCGGTGAGGGTTAGGTTGCCTTCGAAGTCAGCGACACGCTGGCCTAGCGCCCCTAAGCCAGCGCCGTTGGATGACTTAAAGAGGACGATGTCCCCTGGCTGAACCTCACCTTGGAGCAACGCGAAAGCCTCTTCGGGGGTAGCTACCCAGGTTGCCTCATTACCCCATGAACCTTCAAGGTGGGCCGTGTTGTAGATGGGTTTAGCAACATCACCTACAGCGATGAGCTTTGAGATATTCATACGAACCGCGAGCTGACCAATACGATCATGCTCAAAGAGGGAACGCTCCCCCAGCTCTAGCATGGCACCCAAAACAGCCCAGGTGCGGTTGGTCGAGGGCAGTCGCCCTAGTTGGGCTAGAGTTTGCAGAGCAGCGGTCATAGACTCCGGGTTTGCGTTATAGGCATCGTTGATGATGGTAACGCCGTCTGCACGGTCAGTACGCTGCATGCGCCATTTGGAGGTAGCTTGCGCACTGTTCATTGCCCTAGCGATCTCCTCGGGTAAAACGCCGCAGTTATAGGCCACGGTTGCTGCGGCGAGGAGGTTGTAGACATGGTGCTCACCGATCAGCTTTGACTGAATCTCGGCGCGTTCACCGTAGGGAAAGACCAGGGTAAAGAGCGGGCAGCCGGCGTCATCGGTGGTGAGGTTTTCAGCCACAATGCGTTTTTCTGCGACACCGGGATTGACGCTGGTGGTCACCTCGGCTTCCTGCCCCTCTACCCCGAAGTAGGTCACGGGTACGGACGCGCGGTTAATCATGCGGCGCACGCGGTAGTCGTCGATATTAAGGCCTAGGCCAGAAAGGACACCTTCTGCCATTTCACCCTTGGTTGCTTCGATATTATCGACGCCGCCAAACTCCCCAGCGTGGGCTGTGCCCACTTTGAGCACTACGCCGTAGTCAGGTTGGATCATATCGGTGAGGTATTTGATGTTCCCCACATGATCAGCGCCCATCTCGATGACGAGGTAGCGGGTATCTTCCTCAGCCCTGAAGACGGTCAGGGGCACGCCCACTTCTCCGTTGAAGGACCCCACGGGAGCGACGGTCTTACCTTTAGCGCCAAAAATGCTGGCTAGTAGATCCTTGGTGGTGGTTTTACCGGCTGAACCGGTAATACCCACCACGGTGATTTCTCCGCGAGCGCGTAGCCGCTTCACGATGTAAGCAGCGAGGCGCCCCATGGCTAAGACTACGTCGTCTACTAAGATTGAAGGGTAAAGCTCCCCGCTCTCAGCGGTCACTTCACGTTCAACTAAAGCTAGCGTGGCTCCAGCGGTGAAAGCTTGGTGCAGGTAGTGGTGCCCGTCGGTTACTTCACCGGGCTTGGCCAAGAAGAGAGTCTTTGCGCTCGCCTCTCTCGAGTCGGTCGTGGCCGAGGTGCAGGTAATGGTGTCCGCGGCTACAGCGGCGGCACCGAGTAGGGTACCTGCAACTGCCTCGGAAATCTCTTGGGCTGAAAGTTTAATCATAGGTTTACCTTTAGGTTTACTTTCGCTCGCTTGAGTAGGCTTCAAGCACGGTAAAACCGGCTTCTTCTAGTGCTTTTGCAGTCTCTACCCTGTCATCAAGCTCAATATCGGTGCCTGCTACGTCTTGGGCCACTTCGTGTCCTCGCCCTGCAATCAGAATGGAATCGGCAGGGCCTGCCAGGTTGATCGCTTCGGCAATTGCATGGGAGCGAGGCTCAAGGTTAAGAACCTGGCGAGCCCTAGCCCCGCCTTCAACTGCTGTTAGGGCGCCAGTCACTATAGCTTCGCGGATGGGTGCTGCCGCCTCACCGTGCGGGTCATCATCGGTAACCACCACAATATCTGCGTAGCTGGCTGCAATCTCACCCATGATGGGGCGCTTGGTCTGATCCCTTTCACCGGTGGCTCCAAAGACGATAATAATTTTGCCTTCAGAGCTAGCAGGTTCAATGGCCTCCAAAGCCCGCTTGAGAGCGTCGGGGTTATGGGCGAAATCGACCAGAGCAGTGGGCGCCGTGGAAATTAGCTGCATGCGACCAGGGACTACGGGAGTGAGTGTTGCTGGGTCAGCCAAAACTTTTTTGATGAGTTCGCGCTCTGCACCATCAAGGGCACTCTCATAAACCATGACTGCTGCCAGGGCAGCGTTGGAGACGTTGAAGTCAGCAGGTAGCTGGGTTGATGTGGTCAGCTTAGTGCCATCACCGCGCTGCACCGTGAAGGTATGCCCGATACCATGCCGAGCGACGTCCACCAGTGCCCAGTCCGCTGCCCCGCAATGAGCAGGCAGAGCAGTCAGACCGGCTCCGTGAGCTGTTGCCAGGCGCACAACGTTTTCTGCCCCCATCGCATCAGCGGCACCCTGCGCCATTTTTTCGCCCCATTCATCGTCAACGGTAATGACGGCGCGACGGGAGCGCTGAGGAGTGAAGAGCTCTGCCTTAGACTCAAAGTAGCTCTGCATGGTTCCGTGCTGATCAAGGTGATCCTGTGTCAGGTTGGTAAAGCCTGAAATGTCATAGCGGATGCCATCAACCCTGCGGTAATCCAGCGCATGCGAGGAGACCTCCATCGCGGCTGCGGTGATGTTTTGCTCACGCATGAGTGCAATCAGGGAGTGGACGTGGGGCGATTCGGGGGTGGTGAGTTTTGAGGCAATAGCTTGCCCACCGGCGAGAATTTCGATGGTACCGATCAGACCGGTCGTGTGGCCCAGCGCCTTCATGATGGAATTAATCATGTAGGTGGAGGTTGTTTTACCGTTGGTGCCTGTCATGGCAAAGAGCCGGGGCGCGCTACCGTCATCAGGCTGAGAATTATAGATGCGCGCTGACAGAGGCCCCACTGCCCGGCGCAGGTCTTCACAGACAATAATGCCGAAGTCATCGGGTATATCAGTGCTGGCTTGTGCGATTTCCAGCCCTTCAGCATCCGTCAGCAGCGCCGAGGCGCCTAGCTTCAGGGCGGCTTCAACAAAGGAAGCTCCGTGTGCTTTCGCCCCACCCAGAGCAACGTAGAGATCGCCCTCTTGAACTTCTCGGGAGTCCATAGTGAGACCGGTCATGACGCGAGTGCCTTGAAGTTCACGGGCGGTGAGATCTTGCTCTGCCAACCACTGCACCACCTGTGCGGGGGTGCAACCAGCGACCTGCGCAGGGCGCAGGGTTTGAGCATTACCTACGAGGTTCGTCTTCTCGGTCATTGGTTCACCCTCCGTTAGCAGTAAGAGCGGAAGTGCCCGCCTGGCAATTAAAACTGTTTTTCAACACGGTCTACTTTAGCCGGTTTCATCGTGACCCTCAGCAAACTTGGGAGTTTCAGTAGGTTCACTGGTCGATCGAGGAACCTTATAGGTATGCAGCACTTTCTCCATGATTTGGGAGAACTGTGCCGTGGTGCCAGCAAGACCAACCGCAGAAGCTGTAGTTTTAGGGCGATGTATGGTGACAGACACCAAGAAGCGAGGGTTTTCGGTGGGGGCGACACCAACAAAGGATGTGGTCCACCCGTCATAGACTGCAGAGCCTTCCCCTACGTTTTCAGCGGTACCGGTCTTACCTGCTACCCTGTAGCCTTCAACCTGGGCTGCTTCAGCACCGCCCTGATAGACCATGGCTTCCATGACTTGTAGGGTCTTGCGCGCCGTCTCTTCACTAATAACCCGCTGCCCTTCAGCTACAGGAAGCACTTCTTCAGTGCCATCGGTATCAATGATGGCATCAATAATTCGGGGCTTAAGTTTGATGCCTTTATTAGCGACCGTCTGGAAAATGAGGGAGGTTTGAAGCGCACTTTGTGCCAAGCCCTGACCAAAGAGGACCGTGTACTGCTGGCGGATATCCCATTCTCGCCAGTCAGCCACGAGCCCCTGCGACTCACCGGTCAATTCAACGCCGGTGTACTCACCCATACCAAATTTTTTGATCCAGTTATACCGCTGCTCGCGGCTGAGTTCACTACCCATCATCACTGTTCCGGTATTCATCGAGTTAGCGATGATACCTGCAACGGTGCGCTTCTGGGCGGGGTGGGTAAAGGCGTCAGTGATGGTCTGCCCTTCGATTTCTAGCTGGGCTGGCACGTCATAAACCGTTTCAGGTTCAGCCAGCCCCTCTTCGAAGACCGCGGCGGTGGTCAAAATTTTCTCTGTCGAACCGGGTTCAAAGACCTGGCTCAGAGCGCGGGAATTCATATCAGCCAACTCAAAACGCTCGGCGCCTGGGTCCATGGTGGAGGAATCTGCTAGAGCTAGTAAGGAGCCATCGCGCACGTCCATAACGATAGCTGTTCCCCACTCAGCCTTCAGCTCTTTGGCACGCGCTTTAACAACCTGCTGAGCAAAATACTGAATGTCCTGATTAATCGTCAGTCGAACGTTTTTACCGTCTACTGCTGGAGTCATCTGCTCATCACCGATAGGGATGCGAACACCGTCGGCTGAAATCTCATAGATACGCTTACCATCGCTACCCGCCAGGTGCTCGTGCATGGTGCGTTCGATACCTACCGAGTTGTTACGGGTGCGGGTTTCGGTGCTATCGGGGGCAACAGCCTCTTCAATTATGCTGAATCGGCCCACAACCGACCCCGCGACCTCACCATTGGGGTACTTACGGTCAGAGAGAATTTCACCGTAGATAAAGGGCGCACCCAAAGCCTGGACCTTGTTATAGACAGCAGGAGTTACGTTTTGCTTGACAATCCGGTACTTAAGATCACCGTCGAGAGCGTTCTTAACGTCGGTATCACTCATTTGAAGGATGTCGGCAAGCTCGTACACTAGCTCGGTGGGGCTCACTTCCACTGCTTCGTCGCTACCTTCTTGGTAGCGACGAAAAGGACCAACGGCACTTTGGTCAACCGTGACGTTATAGCGCTGTACGCTGCGGGCCATAACATGCCCGTTGATATCAAGAATCTCACCGCGCAGAGCGGGGACCGTGAGCTCACGCATGCGCTTCTCGCGAGCCTCATCAGCCAAGCCATTCGGATCAAGCCCCTGCAGATAAGCCAACCTCACTCCTAAAAGAGCAAGACCTCCGGTTGCGGCAGTCCCGGTGATAAACCCACGTCTGCCCACGGTACGCTTGATAGACCCGATGGGGTCTTGGCTGTTTTTACCGCTCATAGGTTCCCCTTCATGCTCGTGCGGTGGTTGAAGTGTTGGAACGGAACGCTCCAAGCAGACTTAAGGCAAAAGAATGCCTTACCTTCTTAGCGGTCGGCGGGTGCCTGTGTTGACTGAGCCGATGATGTAGGAGCTGCAGAGGCGCTAGCCGTGGCACTTGCTGAAGCCTTAGCTTCAGCCTCCTTAGCTTCTGCTTCCTTAGCTTCTGCTTCCTTCTTTTTACGCTCTTGCTCAGCACGAATACTGGCTTCTTCGTAAGCCTGCGTGTCAGCGAGTGCCGGAGGTGCAATGAGGTTATCGGTTGCCTCTGAAGGCTCCTGCGCAGCCATAGGAACACCGGAAATCTCACCGGTTGAAAGGTTAATAGTTGCTCTGCTAGGTGAAGTAACCATGCCCAACTGACTTGCACGGATGACCAGGTCCTGGGGTGCCTGATGGAACTCAATTTCTTGAGCTAAGGCTTCATTCTGCTGTGAAAGAGCCTGCTCAGTAGCACGCAGTTCAACGAGGTCATACTGGCGAGAGGCCATGGTGATGCTCAACCCCAGTACAATCAGCAAAGCTAAGAGCATAGCTCCCAAACCCAGAAAAACCCTCCATCGGTTGGACTGGCTACGGGTAGCCAGGGCGCGCGAAAGCGGCCTCCGCTGTTCTTTCCCTGGCTCAGATCGCTGATCAGGGACGACGGACAGGCGTGGTCTGCTGGCCCTAGCATCGTCTGCTGTGGCGGGGAATCTGGGTTCGGCGCTCATCGGGGTGCCTTTGTCACTTTAATTTTTTCAACTGCGCGTAGCTTGGCAGAAGCTGCACGCGAGTTCTCTTCAATTTCGCTCTCTGTTGGTGGTTCAGCACCGCGAGTAATAATTTTGAGCTCCGGCTTGTGCTCTTCGAGTTCTACCGGGAAACCCTTAGGAGCACTTGAGGTGGCTCTTGCGGTAAAGGCTCTTTTAACGATTTTATCTTCGAGGCTGTGGTAGCTCATAGCCACACACCGCCCACCCAAGTTGAGGGCCGAAATAGCTTCGGGAATAGCCCGTTCGAGGGCATCCAGCTCATGGTTTACCTCGATACGCAAAGCCTGAAAGGTGCGCTTAGCCGGGTGCCCACCCTTACGCTGGGCAGCCACAGGAACAGCCTGCTGTATCACTTTGACCAGTTCACCGGTCGTCTCAAAGGGCTTAGTTACTCGCGCGGCCACAATTTTCTGCGCAATGCGGGAAGCGAATTTTTCTTCACCCCACTGGCGAATGATGCGGCGAAGCTCAAATTCTTCGTACTCATTAACTACAGTAGCCGCAGTGAGTTCTTCAGTGCCGTCCATACGCATATCAAGGGGGGCATCGTAAGAGTAGGCGAAGCCTCTTTCACGCTCATCCAATTGCATGGAGGACACCCCTAGGTCGAACAAAACGCCGTCTACCCCGGTCACACCGGCTTCTGCCATCGCCCGAGGGATCTCATCATAGACAGCGTGGACCGGGATAAAACGGTCACCAAAACGCTGGAGGCGCTCACCTGCCAGCTGATGTGCCATCAAATCACGGTCAATACCGATGAGGGTCAGGTCGGGGAAGCGCTCTAACATAGCTTCAGAGTGGCCCCCCATACCCAGGGTTCCATCAATCACCACAGCCTGAGGGCGAGAAATAGCCGGCGCCAACAAATCAAGGCATCGGTCCAGCATGACCGGTACGTGCCTATCTTTGGCGTCTTTGCCAGTCTGAGGGTAATGCGCCTCGGTCACTGTCTCACTCCTTAGTTGTTTCTAAGTTCTTAGTTCTTTGCTACAGCAAAATGCCAGGTAGCAGGTCATCATCTGTTTCCGAGAAGGACTGTTCCTGTGCTTCTAGGTATGCTGCCCAGGCAGCTGAATCCCAAATTTCAGCTCGCGATCCTGCGCCGATCACGGTCAGCTCGCGATTCAGACCCGCGTACTCTCGAAGATTCTGAGGGATTGTAACGCGGCCTTGCTTATCCAGCGATTCATCAGAAGCTCCGGAAAGAAAGACACGAATATAATCCCTGGCCTGCTTAGAGGACAACGGTGCGCTGCGTAACTGCTCATGAATACGCTCAAATTCAGCAACAGTAAAAACATAGATGCAACGTTCTTGCCCACGAGTCAAAATGACCCCCGGCTCAAGTTGTTCACGGAATTTCGCCGGCAAGATGACCCTGCCCTTAACGTCCAAGCGCGGCGTGTGCGTCCCGAGAAACACATACACCACCACCTTTACTTGCCGAGTTCAGTTACCACAGCCCACACGAAACTACACTCATGTTGTTCTATTCCCTCCACTTTACTCCACTCCACTCCACACGTATGCCTAAAAGGGCAATTTCGTGAGCATTTTGAGAGTTTTCACAAGGAAGATATAAAAGAGCGGTGGCGATCTAACCTAAGTTAGATCGCCACCGCTAAGAAAAATGCTCACGAACAGGCGCCAGCTGTTATTTCCTGCCCCTTTTAGATACGGGGGCCTCCCTGTCGTTCATCCCATTTATTTTCAAGGTTTTGCATAAAACCGCTCTTGGGAGACTTCTGAGACGAAGGACTTTTCTGCCCAGCGGCAGCAGGTGTCTTTGGTTTGAGCGTTGCGAAATAAACCCCACCGGCGGCCATCAGAAAACCCAGCACCCCAACAATAATGAGTTTGGTCGCCACACCTGCAATGATGACCCCTAGCCCGATTACCGCAATGAGAGCACCCAGGGCTAGGTTTCGAGGCGAGGAAACCTGCGGAACAGCCCCAAAGACCTGCGGCTCAGAGGTAACAGGAATTGATGAGGTGAAAGCGGGGTCATCGCTGAGTTGCTTCTCAAGCTGAGAAAGCAGTTCCTGTTCGCGTTCTGAAAGCGCCATGAGGGTCTCCTTGTTTGCGGGCAGCTAGCCATTAAACCAAGTATGCAAGAAGCATAAGGTTAATACCGGATTTGCTGAGTGTGTCTTTATTTTAGCGGGTGAGCCTGGGTAGACACTAGGAAGCAGGCTAAGTTACGTAACCGACGGTTATTGCTTTGGGGGTGGATGTAGCAAGCGGGCAGGCAGTAGCCCCCTAGAGCCAAACTTGGCGTGAATCCGATCCATAGTTTCTTCAGCTTCAAGCCAGTGGGCACTCGCTTCAGGCACCGACTGCGCGAGGCTAGTTTCAAGGAGCGCAAGTTGCACTCCCGCATCGCTATCTTCTAATTTCTCGGCACGGACTCCTAAGAGCCTAAATGCCCTGGGGGCGTCACCTGCTGGATCAAGGAAATCTAGTTGGTGAAGCTGCTTCATCACCGCCTCGTACATCGCTTTACCGGAGGACGTTGGGGCATCGAGCGGGCAGGCTCGTGCCAGGGTTTCAAAATCAGAGAACCTGATTTTTAAACTGAGGGTGCGGGTTTGCCGGTGAGCCGTTCGCAGTCTGCGGGCTACCTTAAGGCATAGATGATAGACCGCTTGCGAGATATGTTCAGAATCGGTGACATCGACGGCGAAGGTGTGCTCAGCGCCCATGGATTTTTCTTCGCGGTGTGTCACCACCGGGCGGGGGTCCACGCCACGTGCCATGGCGTACAGATGTGCCCCTGCCGCCTGTCCAAATTTTGTCTGCAACCAGGGAAGTTCGTATTCCCTGAGCTGCTGTACGGTGTGAATGCCAAGACCCTCAAGCGCTGCTTCACTTTTCTTCCCCACGCCCCATAGATTGCCCACGGGGAGCGGGTCTAAGAACTCTTGCACCCTGGACGGTGGAACTACCCAGAGACCGTTAGGTTTGCTACCGGTTGACGCCATTTTGGCAATAAATTTACTGGAAGAAATACCCACTGAGCTGGGTAAGTTAAGCTCCCCAGCTATACGATCCCTGGCTTTTTGCGCAATGGAGGCAGGGCTCCCCTGCGTGCGGACGGCCCCGGTCAAATCAACAAAAGCTTCATCGACACTCACCTGCTCCACCCGATCTGTGATGTCCCGCAGAATATCCATGACCCTGGCTGAGTAGTCCCTGTAGTGGGCTGACGGCTCAACAATGGTGGCGCCGGGGCACATCTGTTGAGCTCGCGCCAGAGGCATGGCGGAGCCTACCCCGTAGCGTCTTGCCTCATAGGAAGCCGATAGCACGACCGACCGCGGGGAATCGCGGGCCACAATGATTTTCCGTCCCCGCAATTCCGGTCTACTCAGAAGCTCGACATTGACGAAAAAGGCATCCATATCGAGATGCATGATGATGGGGTGAGAGGGTCGCGCGGTGGTATCGCCACGATGGTGTGCTGCCACTAACTACCCCTCACTTTATTCGAACATATATTCTATTCAACCACATCTCCTTCACCCCTGTAAACCTCTTACATTTCTTCTCGCTGGTGCCGTTGCGCTATACGGTAGGAGGTTGGGGCGCTATCCAATACACTGGGTGTCAGACCCCGTATTCCAAAGCAAGGGATTGTAATGACCGCCCACACCTCCCTATCCACCATTGAGCAAGAACAGCGCGCCTATCTTGAGGCTCTTGAAGCAGAAATGCAATTGTTCTTTGACGAACAGGGTGAGCTAATGGCTGAGGTTTCGGCAGAGACTCTGCCCATTCTTGACGCTATTAAGAAGCTATCGACCGGCGGCAAAAGACTGCGAGCGCTCCTCGCTTACTGGGGCTTCCGAGGTGCCGGTGGACAAGCTGATGACCCCACCATTGTCAAGGCGGGCCTGGCCATTGAGCTCTTCCAGTCAGCTGCCCTTATTCACGATGACATCATTGATGCTTCCGATACACGCCGCGGCGCTCCCAGTGTCCATCGGCAATTTGAGGCTATGCACCGGCAGCAGGGCTTCAAAACATCACCTGAAGCTTACGGCGTCTCAGGCGCTATCCTGACCGGGGATATGTGTCTTTCTTGGTCTGAGATGGCCTTCTCATCTATTCCCCAGGCCGGCGCACATTCTGAGGCTCGACATATTTTTAACATGATGCGCACTGAAGTAATGGCAGGCCAGTACTTGGATATTGTGGGTGAAGCGGTCCAGGTTGAGAGCCCGCAGGTGGCGCTGGAGCGCGCTCTTAACGTCATCCGGTACAAGGCTGCTAAGTACACCTGTGAGCAGCCGCTGGCCTTAGGCGGTGCCCTTGGTTTAGGTGCCGCCCACGGCGAGCCCTCCCCCCTGATTGACCATTACCGAACCTTCGCCTTGCCATTGGGTGAGGGATTCCAGATGCGTGATGATGAGTTGGGAGTGTTCGGGGAACCTGAAGTGACGGGCAAGCCCGCTGGCGACGACCTTCGAGAGGGTAAGCGCACGGTTCTCACCGCTTACACGGCTATGCTAGCCAACAGTGCTGACCACGATTTCTTAGAATCCTCTTTGGGCAATCAGCAGCTGACGCTCACAGATATAGCACGGCTACAGGAGCTTATCCGAGTTTCTGGCGCTCTGGACGCTGTGGAACAACTGATTGAGGAGAAAAGCCAACAGGCGTTGGGGGCCCTGGCGACCTTGCAGGTCAGTGAGCATGTGCGAACAGCGCTGGAGGTTATCGCCGCTAAAGCGCTGAAGCGCTCGGCCTAAGGTAGCCTAGCCATTAAAAATCCCGCTTGCACGTCTGTGCAAGCGGGATGTGATTTATTTACCAGGCGAGGGCTGATGCGCGGCGTCTAATTTCGGTTTTGCGACCATTGATCAGAGCGTCGATGGGGCGGCCGGGCAACGAATCGTCCTCGGTGTAAAGCCAGACGATGGCTTCTTCATCGGTGAAGCCAGAATCATCAAGGACGGTCAGGGTGCCTTTGAGGGACTCAAGCACGCTGTTCTCTCGCATGAACAGGGCCGGAACCTTACGTACGCTGGTTTCCGGGTCGCGCACAGCGAGGAGGCTGCGCTCAGAAATCAGGGTATGCACTCGGGTCACTTTAAGATCGAGCATCTCGGCGATGTCGGGGATAGTTAGCCAGTCCCCCACGAGAGCCATTACTTCAGGTGTTGTCTTTTCTTCACTCACCCCTCCATTTTGCACCAAAGCTGCGCACAAAGCGAGACAGCTCTGATCCAGATTCCCCGCCAGTACCCAGAATTCACCCGTAAAATAATTGGGTGATGTCTGAGAACTCTAACAGTGCCCCCTGGCTGACCGGCACCGTCTTTGCCGGTCGTTATGAAGTCGGCCAGCTCATTGCCCGCGGCGGAATGGCTGAGGTTTACCATGCGGTAGATCTATGGTCCAACAATCCGGTAGCTGTTAAGGTACTGCTGCCACACCTATCCTCCGACACTGCACAGCGGCAAAAATTCTTTAGAGAGGGTAATGCCTTAGGCAAGATTCACCATGAGCACGTGGTGGGGGTGGTTCAGGACGGCACCCAGCAGATCCACGGTCAAGAGATCATGTTCCTGGTCTTAGAGTATGTGCACGGTTGCACCCTCGCCCAACTACTCACCCTGCGCCCTGTGCTGAGCGTAGGTGAGATGCTTGAGATTATGATGCCTACCGTTGAAGGGCTGTCAGAAGTTCACGCCCACCGCCTGATTCACCGTGATATCAAGCCTGCCAACGTACTTCTTGAAGATAGCAACAGGGGCATCAAGTTATCTGACTTTGGGCTGACACGGCGCACCGACCAGCAGTGGACCGGTGAGCTCATGGGCACCCCAGCCTATGTTGCTCCCGAGATTATGGACCCGGTCGCTGCTGTGGGTGCTCCTGCCGATATTTTCGCGGTGGGAGTCATGATGTACCGTATGCTCACCGGCAGACTCCCCTTCCCCGGCCTGGGCAACGATCAGCAGGTTCTCTATCACAACATTAATTCTGAGATCCCTTCAGTCTCGGTGATAGCGCCGGGTATTAGTTCGGATATTGCGGGGGTGGTGAGCTGGTGCACCCGTAGAGCTGTCAAAGACCGCCCTCAGGACGCCGCGGAGCTCTTCCGCGCCCTGCGCGATATTTCGTCCCGCATGGGTGCAGCCGAGAGAAGCTACCGCGCTGAGCTGGTAGAACCTCCCGTCACCGAGCTATGGCAGGACGTCACCGATATTGCCGAGAAATCGGGAATGACCAAGGCCTACAGGTCAACCCCTATTACAGGTTTTGGTAACGCCGATGATTTGCTCCATGACGATATCGAGGGGCACCTTTCAGAACATAAACAGGGGGTAATAGCTGCTGCTCAAGAAGAAAGCCAGGTCTATAAGCCCACCCGGATTTCCGGAGTGGGGCCACTGACTCAAAGCCAAGCTGCCGGTGAGGCAACTGAGCATGATGACGCCTCTGACTCCCCTGATGAGACTCTCTTCTGGGACGTTGCTCAAGACCCTGATGCCACGACGACTTTTTCTGCTGCACGAGCGCGAGCAGAGAAGGAGGCAGAAGAGAGGGCTCAGCAGCAGCGAGAGGGTTTTAGCCCTATCAGTGGGAGCTATAACCCGCGCAGACACCCTGCACCGCAATTTCAACACCAGCCCTCGGACACTTCGCGGGTGCAACCGCCGATCATCAATGAAGCTGAACGGCGCCGTGCGCAGACCCCCTGGAGAACCCCACTCAGCCCGGTTGCACTCATTATCATCATGGTCATCGGGCTGGTGGGGTTTACAGTGGCTGGTTTTGCCGGCTGGTGGCTAGCGGGCCTTCTTTACTAGCACCTGAGCACTAGCGCTTAGCCAGGTACTCTGCGACCTGGAACGCAATTTCCAGGGACTGCTGGTGGTTCAGGCGCGGGTCACAGAGAGTTTCGTAGCGGTCAGCGAAGGAAGACTCCTCAATGGGGTCAGAGCCGCCCAAGCACTCTGCAACGTCATCGCCGGTCATTTCGACGTGGATGCCGCCGGGGAAGCTTCCCAGTGCTTCGTGCACCTCAAAGAAGCCGCGGATCTCGTCGATGACGTCGTCGTAGCGGCGGGTTTTAAAGCCTGAAGGAACAGAGATAGTGTTGCCGTGCATGGGGTCGGTTACCCACACCACCTTGGCTCCTTCGCGCTGAACTCCCTCAACGATAGCGGGCAGATTATCGCGAATCTTATCTGCACCCATGCGGGTGATGAAGGTCAGACGGCCGGGTTCGCGGTTGGGGTCAAGCTTGTCAATCAGTGCCAGGGCGTCATCAGCGGTTGTGGTCGGGCCAAGCTTCACACCGATGGGGTTGCGTACCTTGGAAAGGAAGTTGACGTGGGCATCCTCCAGTCCGCGGGTGCGTTCACCAATCCACAAAAAGTGGGCGGAGGTGTCGTAGGGCTGATGGGTGCGGGAGTCAATGCGAGTCAGTGCACGCTCAAAATCAAGAAGCAGGGCCTCATGCCCGGTGTAGACATCGGTGTCTTTGAAGGGTGCAAAGTCAGCGCCGCAGGCCTCCATGAATTTGATGGCACGGTCAATTTCAGCGGCCAACGATTCGTAGCGAGCGTGAGCCGGGTTGGCTGTAAAGCCTTTGTTCCAGGAGTTCACCGAACGCAAATCGGCAAAGCCACCCTTGGTGAAAGCCCTAATCAGATTCAGGGTTGAGGCGCTGGTGTGGTAGCCAGTGAGCATACGGTTGGGGTCATGGATGCGCGACTTCTCATCGAAGTCAAACCCGTTCACCATTTCGCCGCGGAAGGACGGCAGGGTGATACCCTCACGCGTCTCATCGTTGGATGAACGTGGCTTGGAGAACTGACCAGCCATACGCCCCATCTTGACGACCGGCATAGAAGCACCGTAGGTAAGAACTACAGCCATCTGCAACAGAGTTTTGACGCGCCCAGAAATCTTATCTGCGGTGGCACCAGCGAAAGTTTCAGCGCAGTCACCGCCCTGCAGCAAGAAGGCCTCACCGTTGGCCACACGAGCTAGGTCAGAGCGCATCTGATCCACTTCACCGGCGAAGACGAGCGGTGGAACAGCACTGAGTTCATTCATCACGGAAGTAAAGTCTTCGTGCTCAGCCCACTGCGGGTGCTGATGAATAGTGAGTGAGCGCCACTCTTCGAGCTCTGGGAAGTCGTTGGTGGTGGGTACAGCGCCGGGTAGGGTCACGGTGCGCTCCTTGTCAGCTAAGAGGGCGTCTGCCCGCGGATATAAGGGTGTCTCTAAGTCTAGGCGGTCTGAGGTGCGAACCAAGAATCGTCCGTTATGTAGGACATGTTGCGTTCATCCTCAGAGGACTATTCCCCGGACTATTGCCGGCTCGCTAGCTGATCCGATGCTTGAAGAGCTGTCAGTCCCTGGCTTTCCATCAGTTTCTTAACGTCACCTGCGTACACCGGCACGATGGCTCGCCCGGTCATTTCGCTGATACGCTGCATGACGGTATCCGCCAGCTCCCTAGCGGCCGCCCAGTCGTCTTCCTTGCCTAAGTATGCAGAGGTATCGATGGGTTCACCGATGATGGTCTTGATACGAATGGGCTGACCTTTAGTGTTTTTGAGGCGCAATTTATTGGAGCCTGGCGCCTGCACCTCTTCGTTACCGAACTGGGCAACGGGCACAATGGGTACGCCTGCTGCGATGGCAAGCCGAGCAACACCCACCTTGGCGCGGTAGAGACGAGCGTCAGGGCTTCGAGTGCCTTCGGGGTAGATTCCCACCAGTTTGCCCTCCTTCAGCGCATCGATAGCGCGCTGCAAGGACGCGGTAGACGCTGCTCCTCCGGTTCGGTCCATGGGCAGCTGACCCACTCCCGTAAAGAACCACTTCATCATACGGCCTTTGAGGCCGGGTGTGGTGAAATAGTCGTTTTTAGCGAGAAAGAAAACCTGACGAGGTGCAGCCAGCGGAAGGAAAACGGAATCGATGAAGGAGACGTGGTTACTGGCCAGAACAGCTCCCGAGTCAGCAGGGATGTTATGAGCCCCCACTACCTCGTGATGGTAGAGCTTGGTCAGCAGGGGTTTGAGCACAGTATGTAGCTGGTTGTACATGGAGTTTCCTCGAAGGGGTCAGTTGTATTTGCTGTCTATTCTAAAACTGTTTTTCATCTATTGAGAGCCAGCTATTTTCAGCTGTCGGCACGCGTAATGAGTTCATCAGCTCCTTGCTGATAAAGGTAAAATTTATTGAAGTATCATCCTACTCACACCCCGGGCAGCGCTCGGGCACAACCTCAGCCCGCAGTTGCGGGTGCTACTTTTTAAGGCAGGGCTCCATCGTGAAAGAAATTCACTCACCTCCAGCTGTTGTGATTGACCCTTCGGTTAACCTCACCGATATGGTTGAGCGGCGTGCCCAAGACACCCGCAACCCCGTGGTCTACCGCATACAAAAGTCCACGGGTAACTGGGTAAACGTCACTGCCCAGCAGTTCAGGGCACAGGTCCTTGAGCTTGCCAAGGGCCTGGTTGCTGCGGGCATCGGTGCAGGGGATGTCGTGGGCATTATGAGCCGTACCCGCTATGAGTGGACGCTCATTGACTTCGCCTGCTGGTATGCCGGCGCTGTGGTGGTTCCCGTCTATGAAACGTCTTCACCGGCACAGGCCGCATGGGCACTGTCGCACTCGAAGGCAAAGGCAGTGTTTGTCGAAAGCGATAAACTTGCAGGGGTCATTGACCAGGCCAGGAACCTCACCGATGAAGAGCTTGAGCTCTCAGCGCTAAGCCATGTGTGGGTCATCGACTGTGAAGCCATTGCTGATCTGGTACGTCAGGGATCTTCGGTTACCGATGATGAAATTGAGCAACGCCGTTCCACCGCTAGCTGCGAAGACATTGCCACAATTGTCTACACATCAGGCACGACGGGGCGCCCCAAAGCCTGCCCTATCACTCACGGTAACTTTGTTCGACTGAGTGCCAATAGCAAAGCCACCATTCCTGAAATCGCTAACGAGACCAATTCGACTCTCCTCTTCCTGCCGTTAGCGCACGTATTGGGCCGCATTATCCAGGTGCTCACTTTTGATGCGGGCATGGTGGTAGGCCATGCGCCTGATATTAAGAACCTTTCCACTGATTTGGCGTCCTTCCAGCCCACCATGTTGCTGGTGGTTCCGCGTGTTTTTGAGAAGGTCTACGAGGGCGCGGTTAAGAAGGCTGAGAAGGGCGGAACGGTTAACGCTAAGCTCTTCCACCGTTCAGTTGATGTAGCCGTTAAGTGGTCCCAGGCAAAAATTGCCGGTGAAATGACTAAAAAACTGGCGCTGCAACATCGCTTCTACGACAAGCTGGTCTACTCCAAGCTGCGCGCTGCCATGGGAGGAAGAGTTAGGTTCGCCGTATCAGGCGGCAGCCGGCTAGCACCTCATTACGGCCATTTTTACCATGCTGTTGGCATTGAAGTAGTGGAGGGGTACGGTCTCACCGAGACCACCGCTCCTTTGGCTGTAGGGCGAATCCGAGATTTCGAGGTGGGTAACGTTGGCACCCTCATTCCCGGTGGCTCGGCACGCCTGGCAGATGATGGAGAACTGGAGTTCAAAGGCGTCGGCCTGATTTCTGGCTACCTCGATAACCCTGAGGAAAACGCCCTCGCCTTCACCGAGGACGGCTGGTTCCGCACCGGCGATCTTGCTCAAATTTCACAGGACGGTAAGATCACCATCACCGGTCGCAAGAAGGAAATTATTGTGACTGCCGGTGGCAAGAACGTCATGCCGGTCCCAGCCGAGGACAGGCTAAGGCTGGCACCTTTCGTATCGCAGGCCATGCTGGTCGGCGACGAAAAACCCTTCATCGCGGCTCTTATCACTCTTGACCCTGATGTGCTGCCCGATGAGCTAGAACGTATTGGTCTGCCGCGAACGCTGACCCCCAAAGAAGCATCTATCCACCCCCGCGTTCGCGAGTCCATCCAAAAGTTCATCGATGAGGCCAACGCTTTGGTTTCTAAGGCTGAGTCGATCCGTGAATTCCGCATTATCGACAAGGACTTCACCGAAGCAGAAGGCCATCTGACACCTTCCATGAAGGTACGCCGCAAGCAGATTTTGGCTGATTTCAGCTCCTATGTGGAGGACATCTATAACCGCACCAAGAGCACGGTCACCGAAACCGCCTCGCAGACCGCTGAGCGTATGCAGGAGTTGCGCGCTGAGCAGAGCGAGAAGTGGGATGAGTTCAAGGCAGACCAGGGTCAGAAAATCCAGGAGTTCACCGAGTCCCGGGGGCAGAAGCTACACGAGCTGGCCGATAAACTGCAGCAAGCCCGTGGCCCGAAGACCGATGAAAATGCTCTGGACCCCCAGACCCCGGTGGAGGCTCCAGATAACGGGCTAAAGCCCGGAAGCGACGGGGAAACCTCCCAGTAGGGTCTTTTGGAGCAACCTTAACTAACCCAAACTACCGATGGGCCCCACTCACGAGAGTGGGGCCCATCATTAGCTCCGGGAAGGTTTCAGGGCTGCCTAGCTACTGCTGAGCTAGAGAGAGCTCTTCGTCATGTGGAACTCATCGGCTTAGCCGTGCTTGTAGACCTGAACAATGGAGGGTCGGGGCAAAGCTACCGTGCCGTGGTGACGAGCCACGGTGCTCTTCTTGCCTCGGTTGCCGCTGGGCACGTAGTCCGGGAAGTAGGAGTGCGGCTGATCAAAGCTGCCGTCCTCACCGGGGTGCTGAACTGCCACGTAGACCATATTTTCGTGGTCGGCGATAACAGGACCGCAGGTTTCAGCTTCAATTGGCACTGATAGGAACTGCTCCACGTTACCGCGGTTGGTGCCGTCCAGACCGACGCGGAAAAGGCCGTCGTTCTTCTGGATTTTGTCAGGTGCCCCATCAGTTGAAATCCAGAGGTTGCCCTTGGAATCAAAGGCAACGTTATCGGGGCAGGAAATCGGAGAAACCCTAGCGGGGTCGAAGCCCGAGAAGTAGACCGGCTCATCTCCCTGGGGGTCACCGCAGAGGAGCAAAAGGTTCCAGGTGAAGCTGGTGGCTTCCACATCGTTGCCGTCTTCGATCATTTCAATGACGTGACCTGAACGGTTATTGTTACGGGGGTTAGCTTCATCAGCTGCTGCCGAGCCAGATACCCCGCGCTGGTTGTTGTTGGTGAGAGCTGCATAGATTTTACCGGTGATCGGTGAAGGCTCGACGTCCTCGGGGCGGTCCATCTTGGTGGCGCCCATGAGGTCAGCGGCCTGGCGGGTGAAGACCAGAACCTCTTCGATGCTCATGCCGGGCACCAGTGAGCGGTTACCCTCGGTAAGCTGCACCCAGCGTCCTGCCCCGTCAAAGCTACCATCAGCGGGAACCGTGCCGTTACCGTCAATCTCTGCTTCTGAATTACCGGTGAAAACAGCCACATAGAGTGAACCGTTTTCTAGCAGGGTCATGTTGTGGGCCTTATTGCCCTCGATGTGGCGGTCGCGGGAGACGAACTTGTAGATATATTCAAACCGAGCGTCATCACCCATGTAGGCGGCGACGCGGCCGGTGACGGGGTCAACGTGGATGTTGGCGCCCTCGTGCTTGAAGCGGCCCAGGGCAGTGTGCTTGCGGGGAGCCGCCGTGGGATCCTGCGGGTCTAGCTCAACGATGTAACCAAAACGGTGAGCTTCATTTTCGTAACCGGGATTGTTGGTATCGAAGCGGGGGTCAACCTCTTCCCAACCGTGAGGTGAACGCTGGTTCTTGATGGTGTAGCGCTTGAAACGCTCGGTGTTCTGACCCACGAAGTAGCTATCGAAGTTCTCTTCACCTGACAGTACGGTACCCCAGGGGGTGTAGCCGCCGGAGCAGTTATTGTTGGTGCCCAAGACAATGGTACCGGTGGGGTCATCCACCGTTTTGAGCAGGTCAGAACCGGCAGCGGGACCAACCAGGGTGAAGGGGGTGTCGGTGGTGATGCGGCGGTTGCGAGCGCCGTCCACCACGTAGGTCCAGGGTGAGCCTACCTTCTTGCGGGTCAGTTCAACCACAGACAGGCCCTGGGCCATCATGGAAATGCGGGCGATGGCGTAAGGATCAACCGAGAAAAGATCAGCCGGGTACATAGCTTGTTCGTTGATGTACTCGTGGTTGCAGACCAGAACACCCTGGAGGGGGTTGTGAGCATCAGGGATAATGGCCAGATAGTCGTTGTTGTAGCCAAACTGTAAAGCTTGGGCCTCTTCGGTTGGGTGGTAGGGGTCAAAAGCCGGTGCGTGAGAGAAAAGTGGATCGCCCCAGCGGATAACGGGTTCCCATTTGAACCCCTCGGGCACGGTGAACTCATCGACGTCTGAGGAGACGGGGGCGATGGGCTTAAAGTTGAAATGGGCACCAGATGTGCCGCGCCCCCAGGAGTTGGGGTTCTGCGAAGCGGCTTCAGCAGACTGGGGAGATAGACCCTCAGTGCCGATGACGATAGCGGCGCCAGCGGTGACGCCTAGGGCGGCTCGGCGCGAGATGGTGCTCTCAAGAATGTCTTTGAAGTAGCTGTTACTTGAGCAGTTGGCATCCGGCTCAAGGCAGGCATTGTTGCATTTGAGGGCGCAGGTGACAGCTGAACGTTTGCCCTTGACGTGATTCCACATGGGTAGGAAACGGCGGGTGGGGTTGGGCAGCAAAGTTTTTTCAGACAAAACGTTCTTCCTTCAAGCAGTGTGGGGGGGGTGTGGCTGGTGGGAACAGCCTCACTGACTATGTCAAAGCAAGGTGACGCTTAGGGAGCAACCTAGTAAACAGAAGGTTATAGAACATTAAACACGGCCCCACTAGCCTCAACGGATGTGGGCTAGTGGGGCTGTATCAGGTGTGATTGGTTTTAGTCGAGTTCCAAACCGAGGAGGGCGTTTTCAACGACCTCAGTAAGTGCGGGGTGAATCCAGTATTGACCGCGCGCCATGTCCTGGGCGCTTAGCCCAAAACTCATGGCTTGAATCAGGGGCTGAATCAGGTTCGCGGAATCCTCACCGATCAGGTGAGCGCCCAAGATTTCGCCGGTGTCCTTGCGGGCGATGATCTTGCAAAGCCCCACCGTGTCCTCCATCGCCCAACCGTAAGCGACATCTCCTATGTTCTGCACCTTGACGGTGATCTCATACCCTTCAGACTCAGCCTGCTGGCGAGCCTGGGTTTCGGTGAGCCCTACGGCAGCAATCTGGGGGTGGGTGAAAACAGCCGACGGGACGTAGCGGTGGTCGGTAGATTCCAAGTGATCTGGGTTCAACAGGTTGTGCTGGATCGTACGCATCTCGGCATTCGCCACGTGCTTGAGCTGGTAGGGTGACGATACATCGCCCAGCGCCCAGACACCCTTGACGGGGCTGCCACCCGAGAGCACCCGCTGGTGCTGGTCTACGGTAATCAGGCCGCGGTCATCCATATCAAAGAAGGGCGCCGCATTGACGGTATCAGAGTTGGGGGTGCGACCGGTGGCCACCAGCACCAGGTCAGCTTCCACTTCGACGCGCTGCCCTCGGTGGTCAAAGGTAACCGTCACCGCGCCGTCCCCGGTCTTTTCGATGCTCTGTAAGCCGTGGTTCAGTCGCAGGTCCCAGTGCTTGGGGGCCTCCTGTGCAAACCGTTCCGCAATGGTGTCATCGTGGGCGCGCAACAGACGGTCCGAACGTACAGCCTGAGTTACCTGAGCACCCAGACCGCTAAAGACGTGAGCGAACTCAGCGGCGATAAACCCGCCGCCAATCACCACGACGCGGTCCGGTAGCTCATCAATGCGCATCACGGTGTCGGACGTGTGGACCTGGGGCAGATTAATACCTGGCACCTGGGGCAGGGTCACCCGTGAGCCGGTGGCGACTACAATCTGGGGAGCGGTCAGCTGCACACCGCTATCGGTCATCAGGGTGTGAGAATCGGTAAAGCGGGCGTACTCCTCGTAGACATCGACGGAGGGTTGACGCTTGCGCCAGTCCAAACCGCCCTCGCTGATAGCGTCAATGCGGGAGAAGATACGGTCGCGTATTTGCTGCCAAGCAGTGTTCTTGTGCTCAACCTCGATACCGAGTTTGGTGGCGTCCTTCGCTCGGGCAATCACTGAGGCAGGGTAAACATACATCTTGGTGGGGATGCAGCCAAAGTTAAGGCAGGTTCCACCAAAGCGCCCGCCGTCAATCATGGCGACCTTTTTGCCGTCCCAGTCCTCGTTAATCAGCGAATTACCTGAGCCCGAACCAATAATAATAAGATCGTATTCTTTTACCGCTGTCATAGTGCCCTTTCAGTGGCTTTACCTGCGTCTGGATGTTCGTATCAGATAACGCGCAGGAGGCAGCTTTCATTCCCGGCTCCCTCTACTATGGTAGCTTCATCAACTGCAGGCTAGAGCTGTTCTTTGCGTTCTGCTAGGCGGGCGTCAGCATCAGCCATGTTCTGGTCAAAGTTGCGCTTCATCTGCCGGAAGACCAATATGTTCCCGACCAGTACGTGCAGTACACCCAGGCCAATGACGTAGATGTTCCAGCCGGCTTGCGGCAATACGGCTGCCACAATAATTAGCAGGGCGCCAAAACCAATAATTATCAAATGTGTAGGATTCATAGCCACTACCCTACCTTTCCTTCCCCCCGCCTCACGGTAATCACAGCTTCCTGGCGTGGGTCCTCGGGACACGGGAAACGGGAACATAAAGCAAAAGCCCTGCTCCTACCTTCGGATGAAGGTGAGAGCAGGGCTTTGGCAAAGGGCCGGTGTTACTTGACGTTGACCACGATCAACAGGTCACCGCCAGCTACCTGGGCTACATCGTTGTAGACGATGCGCTCAACGGTGCCAGCTACCGGTGAGGTAATAGACGCTTCCATCTTCATCGCCTCAATGGTTGCGACCTGGTCGCCCACAGCAATCTCATCCCCTGGCTTAGCGGTGATGGTGACGCCACCGGCGAAGGGTGCTGCGATATGGCCGGAGTTTGACGCATCCGCCTTCTCGGCTTCCTTAACGTTAGATTCAATCGAGTTATCACGCACTTTGACGGTGCGCTGCTGGCCGTTGAGGGTGCACATAACCTCGCGCATCCCCTTTTCGTCAGCCTCAGAAATCGCTTGCAGGGTAGCAATCAGACGAACGCCCTTGCCCAGCGAAATCACGTGCTCGCGCTTGAGCATCATGCCGTAAAGGAAGTCGCGGGTGTGCAGAATAGACACATCGCCGAACTCCTCACGGGTCTTCTCAAACTCGCGGGTGGGAGCCGGGAAGAGCAGACGATTCAGGGTTGATCGGCGACCCTCAGAGTCACCCTCAAGAGCTGCCAGGTCTTCAGCTGAAAGCTCGTTGACCGAAGGCTTGGACAGCTTGCGACCCTCCAGAGCGCGGGTACGGAAGGGCTCAGGCCAGCCTGCGGGCGGAGTGCCCAGCTCGCCGTTCAAAAAGCCGATGACCGAGTCAGGCACATCGAACTTCTGTGGGTCCTTCTCGAAGTCCTCGGGTGAGACGCCCATACCTACCAGCTGCAGGGCAAGATCGCCCACTACCTTGGATGAAGGGGTTACCTTGACGATATGACCCAGCATGCGGTCAGCGGCAGCGTACATATCTTCGATATCTTCGAAGCGTTCCCCCAGCCCCAGTGCATTTGCCTGGGCACGCAGGTTAGAGAGCTGCCCGCCGGGAATCTCGTGGGTGTAAACACGGCCGGTTGGTGAGCTCAGACCCATCTCGAAGGGCTTGTAGATGGCGCGCAAAGCTTCCCAGTAGGGTTCCAGAGCGCAGGCTGCTTCCAGCGAAATACCGGTGTCACGGTCGGTGTACTGAAGTGCACCAACGAGAGCTGAGAAAGAGGGCTGGGAGGTGGTACCAGCCATGGAGGCACTTGCCACGTCCACGACGTCCACACCGGCTTCAACCGCTGCGAGCAGGGTGCCCACCTGGCCACCGGCGGTGTCATGGGTGTGCAGGTGAACCGGCAGGTCAAAACGCTCACGCAGGGCGGTCACCAGGCGGCGGGCTGCTTCAGGACGCAGAAGACCGGCCATGTCCTTGATAGCAAGGATGTGGGCACCTGCTTCAACTACCTGGTCAGCAAGGTCGAGGTAGTAATCCAAGGTGTAGGTCTTCTCATCGGGTGAGAGCATGTCACCGGTGTAGCAGATAGCTACTTCAGCCACCGCGGTGCCGGTAGCACGCACAGCCTTAATCGCCGGGGTCATCTGTGAGACATCATTGAGCGAGTCAAAGATGCGGAAGATATCGACGCCGGTTTCTGCTGCTTCCTTGACGAAAGCGTCGGTGACCTCGGTGGGGTACGGGGTGTAGCCCACGGTATTGCGGCCGCGCAGCAGCATCTGGATGGGCAGGTTGGGCATAGCCTCACGCAGGTGAGCCAGGCGCTCCCAGGGATCCTCTGAGAGGAAGCGCAGAGCAACGTCATAGGTTGCACCGCCCCAGGCTTCAACCGAGAAGAGCTGCGGGATGGTGTGGGCTACCGCGGGTGCCGCTGCCAGCAGGTCGCGGGTACGCACACGGGTTGCCAGCAGGGACTGGTGGGCATCGCGGAAGGTGGTATCGGTCACCAGTACTTCCTGGGTGTCACGAACAGCCTTGGCAAAGCCCTCAGGGCCCAGCTCTAGAAGCTTCTGTCGCCAGCCAGCAGGGGGCTGGTGATCAGAGGCGTCAAAGGGTGAGCGGAAGGGCTCTTCAACTTTATCGCCGGGGAAACGGGGCAGCTTTTTGCGGGGGTCGATACCCTCAATACGCTCACCGTGGGGCTTATTGACGGTGATGTTGGCCAGGTACTGTAGAGCCTTGGTGCCGCGGTCAGCCGAGGGCTTCTTGGTCAACAGCTCAGGGTGCTCATCGATGAAGGGGGTGGAGACATCGCCGGCACGGAAGGTGGGGTCCTGCAACACTGCCTGGATGAAGGGAATGTTGGTGGAGATACCGCGAATACGGAACTCTGCCAGTGCACGGGAGGCTCGCTGGACGGCTGCCTCAAAGGTACGACCGCGGCAGGTGAGTTTCACCAGCATAGAGTCGAAGTGGGGTGAGATTTCAGCACCGGTGTAGATGGTACCGCCATCTAGACGGATGCCGGAGCCACCTGCTGAGCGGTAGTAGGTCACCTTGCCGACGTCCGGGCGGAAGCCGTTGGCGGGGTCCTCGGTGGTGATGCGAGACTGCAGCGCAAAGCCGCGGACGTGTAGCTCATCCTGGCGGATGTTCAAATCTTCGAGGGTTTCTCCCGCTGCGATGCGCATCTGGGACTGCACCAGGTCAACATCGGTGACCTCTTCAGTCACGGTGTGCTCCACCTGGATGCGGGGGTTCATCTCGATAAAGACGTGCTGGCCAGCGCGCTCGCCGGCGGTGTCCACCAGGAACTCCACGGTGCCAGCGTTGACATAGCCCAGCTCTTTAGCAAATTTCACCGCGTCGCGGAAGAGTGCCTGGCGGATCTCATCGTCCAGGTTAGGCGCAGGTGCAATCTCAACGACCTTCTGGTGGCGGCGCTGCAGGGAGCAGTCACGCTCAAAAAGGTGCACGATATTGCCTTCGCCATCAGCAAGGATCTGAACCTCAATATGGCGGGGGCGCAGTACGGCCTGCTCAAGGAAGACGGTGGGGTCACCAAAGGCGGTTTCAGCCTCGCGCATAGCGGCTTCCATGGAAGCCCGCAAGTCTTCGCGTTTTTCTACGCGGCGCATACCGCGGCCACCACCACCAGCGACAGCCTTGACGAAGATGGGGAAACCAATTTCTTCAGCTTCAACCAGCAGCTTTTCAACGTCAGCGCTGGGCTCGGTTGATTTCAGGACGGGGATGCCGGCGCGGCGAGCAGCCTTGAGTGCTTCGACCTTATTACCGGCAAGTTCCAGCACCTCCGGGGGCGGGCCGATAAAGGTAATGCCGTTAGCGGCAGCGGCACGAGCTAAATCCGGGTTCTCCGAGAGAAAACCGTAACCGGGGTAGATAGCATCCGCGCCGGCATCTTTGGCAACACGAATAATCTCATCAATATCCAGGTAAGCCCGAACGGGATGCCCTTCTTCGCCAATGGGGTAGGCTTCATCTGCCTGCTGGCGGTGAATGGAGTGGCGGTCTTCGTAGGGGAATACGCCAACGGTCTTAGCGCCGAGCTCGTAAGCCGCGCGGTAGGCGCGGATTGCGATTTCGCCGCGGTTTGCGACCAAAACTTTTGAAAACATATTTTTCCGTTCCGTTCCGTTGCCTGGGGTCCCAGTGGAACTTTAGCCACGACTGTGTGTGTGAACACCTCAAATATATAGCTCAGAGCAAGCTCTACCCGAGTTTTGTCTCATTTTTGGTCATGTTGGGCGTAACGAAACCGCTTATTGTGAAGCTCATAACATGCTTGAATATAGAACACATCTGTGGCCTGACCATCAGCTTTGCTCTTGTCCCCAGGCAGGATGCGGTTATTAGGTAGCATAGAGCTAAGACTTAATAACCATTTGTGAGAGGCAGACACCAATTTGGCAAGCATAGTGAGTATCAGTAGCCTCAAGGGCGGGGTGGGTAAAACATCCGTTACCCTGGGGCTAGCATCTGCAGCTCAGGCTTCTGGTTTTAGGGTGCTGGTGGTTGACCTCGATCCCCATGGTGATGCCTCAACCGGCCTTGGTGTGAGCAGCCAGCAGGGCCGCGATATCGCTTCGTTACTACTGGAGCCGAGAGAGACCGGGATTGATGATGAGCTGGTAGCCTGCAGCTGGGTTTCACTGGGCAGTCTAGGTAACGCCTCGAGCACGGGTTTGGACGCCGGGGTGTGGGTTGTTCGCGGTTCCGCCCGCTCAACAGCGTTAGAATCCCTCGATTCTCAGGTAACGCTCCCCTTGCTCAGTAACCTGCTAGTGGGCGTCCGCGATATCTTTGACCTGATCCTCATCGACTGCCCGCCCACCCTAGGTCGGCTCACCGAAATGGCATGGGCTGCCAGCGATAGAGTCATTTCAGTAGCTGAGCCCTCACTCTTTTCCGTTGCCGGTTCAGAGCGCACCCTTCGAGCGATTGCCAGGTTTGAAGCTAACACCGAATACGCTGTGAACTCAGCTTCTATTGTGGTCAACAAGGTGCGCGACTCAGACCCCGAGCACGATTATCGCACCGAAGAAATGCGCACCCTCTTTGGGGACCTGGTTGCTTCAACCACCCTGCCCGATGCCCCCATACTGCAAAGAATTCAGGGATCGGCCTACCCGGTGCACTACTGGCCTGAAGCAGAAGCTCAGCCACTCGCGTCCGCTTTTACACACCTTCTACAGGGGCTCTTCCCTCAGCAAGCATTAGGCATAACGGCAGAATAGGCTCAGCGCCCACCCAACACCGAGGGCCCCTCTTTTTAGAGAGGGGCCCTCGACCTTTTTAAGCTGAGAAAAGTTTATGCGCCAGCCTTGCGGGCTCGCCGCGCGGAAAGTTCATCATGAATCTCGGTGCTGGCTTCTTCAACGGCAGTGTTTTCACCCGGTAGCTCGCTGAGCGATATTTCAAGCTCACGCCATACCCTGCCAATAGCAATACCGAAAACGCCCTGCCCTGCCTGGACTAGGTCGATAACTTCCGAGGCTGAAGTGCACTCATAAACGCTAGCACCGTCTGACATCAGAGTAATGCCGGCGAGATCCTCTACCCCGCGAGTACGCAGGTGCTCTACCGAGGTGCGAATCTGCTGAAGGGAAACGCCGGTGTCTAGTAGGCGCTTAACAATTTTGAGCACCAAAACATCGCGGAAAGAATAAAGACGCTGAGAGCCCGAGCCCTTAGCCGACCGGACGGTAGGTTCCACCAGCTGGGTGCGTGCCCAGTAGTCCAGCTGACGATAGGTGATACCGGCAGCCTTGCAAGCAGTGGGCCCGCGGTAGCCCAGGTTTTCATCCACCAACGAGACGGGGTCATCGAAGAGAACACCTTGCTGGCCTACGGGAGAAGCGCGGTGGAGCACTTCATCAAAACCTAGCAGCGGTTGGTCCATAGAAGAAGGTACGCCTCGCAGCGCGCTATGCTCTACTGTTGGGTCATGATGCTTCACGATAACAGTGATTCCTTCCTCTACAACGATTTGAACTGTACCTATCCTACCCGGCGCACACGCATTTTCCGGTTTAAAGCGCCCTAGCTCAGCACGGCGTTTTAACATGGTTCTCGTCATCAAGCCAGACTGCGCCCACGGCACCCCAAGAGGGGTGATCAAGGAGATTCTTCCCTCAGTAGCAGTAACCTACTCGTACGTAGGCATTGAGCCAGCAACCAGACCCATATGCAGGCGCAATAAGAGCTGAGCGATATCCCCCGCTAGTTCAGCTGCTCGAGCACGGGATGTCTCATCCTTACGCAGGGCAAGCGGCCCCACCGCGGTTTCCACCAGATCAACCTCACGATCAGCTGCAGCCCTAAAAGCCCGCAGGTGGCGAGGGTGCAGGCCGTGAGCGGTCAGCTGATTACAGACCTTAGTAACCGCTAGGTCATATTCATCGTAGGCATCTTTATTCTCTAAGAGTAGGCCATACTTCATGAGCTCACGAAGCAGCGGCATATCAACCTCTGCCTCCTGCCCCAACTCACGCAGGGTGAAAGTGCGGGAAGGCGCAGAAGTCTCAGCAGTTTGAGCTTCTACAACTTCAACCTCGGAATCAGCAACCTGCACCTTGCCAGCGTCCAGATTAGCCAAGCGCTCCCTAATCACCTTGAGAGGGAGATACTGATCGCGCTGCAGCTCTAAAACGTAGCGTAGTCGCTCGATGTCTTGGGCCGAATACTTGCGGTAGCCGGTATTGGTGCGCTGGGGACTCACCAAGCCCTTGTCTTCCAGGAAGCGGATTTTTGAGGCGCTAATACCGGGAAAGTCAGACTCAAGAGCAGCGAGAACCTGGCCAATTGTCTTATTTTTGACCTGCCCATCAGCTAGCTCAGTTTGAACTGATTCGCCGGCCATTACCGCCCCGTGCCCAAGTAGAAAGCAAAGTGGAACTTGCCGATGTGCACTTCATCGCCGTTCTTAAGGTAGGCCTCATCGACTCGATCACCGTTGACGTAGGTGCCGTTCAGTGAGTCAGCGTCAGTCAGAATGAAGCTACCTGCGTTGGGAATAAACAGAGCGTGGCGGCGTGAAACCGTAACGTCGTCCAGGTAAATATCAGATTCGGGGCTACGGCCAGCAATAATGGGCTCTACTGCGCCACTTTCATCAGAATCGGCGGTGAGCAAGAAACGTGCACCTTTGAACTGACCATCAATGCCGATGAGCACAGCTGAACCGCCGGGCAGGGTAGCGATAACCGACAGCTCTTCATCAGTGGGGTTGTGTGAACTAGCAATATCAGAAATGGACAGCGGGATAGTGGTGGTGGAAGGGTGCGCTTCGTGGTGGGACATGCTGGGGTCCTTGATGTAGTAGATCTCTGTTCGGTATGGGAACATACGCGAAGCGAGGGGGTTTCAGGCTGGTTCAAAGGTCACAAAATGGTAAACAGTGAACCGTTTGTTTAATCTTAGCCAGAACCCCTGATTATTGCCCCATTCACACCGCTTTCTGGGCAGATTTTTTACAAACGGAAACCTATCAGCGCCCGGACAAGAAAAGAGCCACCGCTTTTGGCGGTGGCTCGGGGAAGAGATCTCCCTTGACTAGGCGGTCTCAGCCTCGTAATCAGCTGCAGACATTAGGTTTTCGAGATCGGCTGCGTCAGCAGGGCGAACCTCAATGAGCCAACCCGCGCCATAGGGGTCTGAGTTTACAGTCTCGGGCGCCGCTTCAAGCTCCTCGTTAATAGCAACGACTTCACCGTTGATAGGAGCGAACAGATCAGAAACACTCTTGGTGGATTCGATCTCGCCAAAGGTAGCGTCGGCCTCCAGGGTTCCGCCCACCTCGGGCAAGTCAACGTAGACAACGTCGCCCAGGGCGTCCTGAGCATGATCGGTGACACCGATACGCACGGTACCATCAGCGGTGAGTGCGCTCACCCACTCGTGTTCTTTGGTGTACTTGAGTTCTGCAGGAATGTTGCTCATCGGAGATTTCCTTTTCTGTTGTGAAAGATGCCGATCGAGGCGCGTGAAACTCGAAAGTTTAGGATTGAAACCATCGCGAGGGAGCAACGGCTTCTTACCTCTTATTCTATGACACAGCCGATAGTGAACGTAACGCAAGACACCGTGTTGCCTACCGGTGGCCAGAAAAGAGAATAAAGAAGCCGCCCCTCACTCCCCTGCTGGTTGAGCAGCGGCGCGAAAGGCGGCATCTACCTTATGGCAGTCTGAACCCTAGATGACCTTCTCTGAGAACTTGTCGGGGTTACCAAAGCGGTGGGCGGTGATAGACACTGCCTGCTCACGCAGGAAGGGCAGCATCTCGATACGTCCTGCCTCGGTCACGGGCTGGAAGTAAACCGCGATATCGGGGCGTCCGTCCAGAGCTTCGTAGAGTGAGGTGGAATCATCACCGATGTAGCGAATACGGGCACCTTCTAAGGAGGTTCCTTCCAGATCCTGAGTAGTTGCCTTAGCAATGCGTTGCAGGGAAGCGCGGTAGTCTGCATCGCTCTGCTCGATGATTGTGACCCCGGCTGAGGTGACGGCGTCGCGCACTGCCACAGGCAGAGCAAGAGCGGTGCTGAACTCAATCTTCGCCCCGGCCGCTATGCCCGCCAGCAGCACACGGATGGCGTGATCCATACTGCCCGTGGAGTCCAGGCGCACCTGAACGACGGTGGGCAGATAACGTAGAATGTTGCGCTCAACGCCCAGGTTGCTGGGATCATGCCCCACACCGAACTCGGTGGCCCATGCTGCGGCGTCTGAGCTGGCTGAGCGGGTGAGGAACTCGATGCCGCCATCGTTGGTGGCGGTGGGTTCACGCAGGGCTGCCAGGATTTCGCGTACCTCTGTTTTATGGGGGGCAGTGGTAGCGGTCGAGGGCTCGCTGACCCAGTCGGTTAGTGCTACCAGGTAGTTGGGACCGCCAGCCTTAGTGCCTGAGCCGACGGTTGACTTCTTCCAGCCGCCGAAAGGCTGACGCTGAACGATAGCGCCGGTAATGCCGCGGTTGACGTAGGTGTTACCTGCCTGAACTTTGGAGAGCCAGAAGGCAAGTTCTTTGGAATCCAGTGAGTGCAGACCGGCGGTGAGGCCGTAGTCGGTGGCGTTCTGCAGCTCAATGGCTTCTTCTAGGGTTTTTGCCTTCATGACGCCCAAAATGGGACCGAAGTATTCGGTCAGGTGGTATTCACTGCCGGGCTTCACTCCTGCGCGGACGCCGGGTGACCAGAGTCGGCCGGTTTCATCGAGCTGCTGGGGCTTGATGACCCAGGTTTCACCTTCACCTAAGGTGGTGAGGCCGCGCTTGAGCTTGCCCTCGGGCACCTCGATAACCGGGCCCATTTCTGAGGCGATGTCCTGCGGGTGAGCCACGTGCAGTGACTTCACGGCGTCTACCAGCTGGTTGTAGAAGCGCTTGGACTCCCCTACGCTACCGACCAGAATCACGGTGGAGGCTGCTGAGCACTTCTGGCCTGCGTGGCCAAAGGCGGAGGCAACGACGTCCTTGACCGCCAAATCGAGGTCAGCGTTGGGGGTGACGATGATGGAGTTCTTGCCCGATGTCTCACCGAAAAGCGGTAGGTCCTTGCGCCAGGAACGGAACATCTCAGCGGTCTCGTAGCCACCGGTCAGAATCAGTCGATCAACGCGGGGATCTGCAATCATTGTGGAGCCAGCATCGCGGTCGGTGACCTTGACGAGGCGCAGTACGTCGCGGGGCACGCCAGATTCCCACAGCACCTCAGCGATGAGGGCGCCGATGCGGGCGGTGTTGGAGGCGGGCTTAAAGATCACACCGGAACCGGCTGCCAAGGAGGCAATCACACCGCCAACGGGGATAGCTGTGGGGAAGTTCCAGGGTGGAATCACCAGAGTGAGCTTGGCGGGCACGGGGCGCGCGCCGTCCATCTCATCTAGTCGTTCTGCCAGCTTGGCGTAGTAGTACGCAAAGTCAACGGCCTCAGAAACCTCAACATCGCCCTGGTCCAGGGTCTTGCCGGCTTCGTACGCCATGATTTCCATAAAGTCACCGCGGCGAACTGCCAAACCGACTGCGACCTTGCGCAGAATCGCGGCGCGTTCGCTGGCGGGACGGGCGCCCCATTCGGCACCGGCGGTCAGGGTATCTGCGACTAGATCATCAGCCTGTTCTGCCGAGCCTAGCTCATTATCAGCCAGGGTGTCGATGCCGATGCGGGTGGTCGCTGAGCGTTCCAGAATAGCCCGGCCCCACTCGCGGTTAGCGGCGAGCGCGGAGTCGGTATCCGGGGTGTTCTCGAAGTCACCGGCGGGCGTGAAGACGGTGTCTTCGGTTTCGGTCAGGCGGTTCTGCGTGCGCTGTGGGGGCTGAACCTCATCGGTGACGTCTGCCAGTGAAGCCAAGAAGCGCTGCTTCTCACGCTCGAAGAGAGCTGGCGATGAGTCCAGGTCGAAGACAGCGCTCATGAAGTTCTCGCTGGATGCATTCTCTTCGAGGCGGCGCACCAGGTAGGAGATAGCGACATCGAATTCTTCGGGGCGCACCACGGGGGTGTAGAGCAGCAGGTGACCGACGCGCTGGCGAATGACCTCAGCTTGCTGGGAGGCCATACCGATGAGCATTTCGAACTCGACGTCGCGGGCAACACCGCGGTCTTCTGCCAGGAGCAGGGCGAAGGCAACATCAAAGAGGTTGTGGCCAGCTACGCCCAGGCGGACGTTCTTGGTGTGCTCGGGTTTGAGCGCATAGTCGAGGATGCGCTTGTAGTTAGTGTCTGATTCCTGCTTGGAGTTGCAGGTGGTTAGGGGCCAGCCGTGAACCGCTGCCTCTACCTTTTCCATAGAGAGGTTGGCGCCCTTTACCAGGCGAACCTTGATGCGGGCACCACCGGTGGCTACGCGCTGGGCAGCCCATTTCTGCAGGTGCTGCATGGCGGCCAGGGTATCGGGTAGGTAGGCTTGAAGAACGATACCGGCTTCAAGGTGCTTGAGCTGGGGCTGATCCAGAATCTTGGTGAAGACCGCAATGGTCATATCCAGATCCTTGTACTCTTCCATATCCAGGTTGATGAATTTCTTCTGGGCAGAGTTAGCTGCCAGCTCGTAGAGCGGGGTCAGGCGGATGACGGCTTGTTCAACGATCTCATCAAAGGCCCAGTGAGAGTGGGGGCCTGACACAGAGGAAACCTTGATGGATACGTAGTCAACGTCATCGCGGGCCAGCAGACGCTTGGTTTCACTCAAACGGCGTTCCGCTTCGCGGTCACCCAGCACTGCTTCACCGAGCAGGTTGATGTTGAGCTTGTTGCCGCTAGCGGTCAGGTGCTTGATGGCGGGGCCAAGCTTCTCATCACGGGCGTCCACAATCAGGTGGCCAACCATCTGGCGCAGCACGGTGCGTGCGATGGGCACGGTAGGCCAGGAGACCTTACCAGCTAGCTTGCCGCCGACGCCTACGGCTGCCTTCATATAGCAGGGGAGGAAGGACGGGACGATGGGGGCAATGCGTTCTAGGTTTTTACCGGCAACGCTCTGATCTTCAGGGCGCACAACGCCGTCTACGAAGCCCACGGTGAAGTCGAGACCGTTGGGGTCTTTGAGGACGCCAGCTAGTTTTTCTGCGGCGGGGTCTGCAGAAATATTCTGGGCTTCTTTGACCCACTGGGCAACGAGTTCGGTTGCTTGGATGGCTAGTTTCTGGTGGCGTTCATCAGCGAACGGCTGGGCCATAGTAGGACCTCCTCTAGGATGCGCGGTGTGCGCACAACTTGGCACTTGTTACCCATTTCACCATGTTTAGGTTAGTAAAACACTATTAGAAAAAGTGAATCTTCTTGATGTATTTGATTTAGATTTGCTAAATTGTAATGACACCATAAGGAGGGCTTCCCATGTTTGATCTGCGCCGCCTCGCCATGTTGCTTGAAATTCACGAGCGAGGGACACTGGCCGCAGCCGCCAAGGCACTGCACCTCACCTCATCAGCAGTCTCGCAGCAGCTCTCCACTCTTGAAAAAGAAGTGGGCGCTCCCCTGCTGCGCAAGGTGGGCAGGCACGTTGAGCTGACCACTGAGGCGCTAATTTTGGCTGAAAGTACTCGCAATGTGCTCTCAGAGTTGGACGCCGCTCGCACGCGTATTTCCCTTTTGGAGGGCACCCCTGCCGGGCAGGTGCGCCTAGCAATATTTCAGTCTGCAGCGCAGGCTCTGCTGCCCGGGGCGCTAGACTACCTGGCAGAAGACGCGCCCCAGGTGGAACTTCACGCGGTGCAGATTAACCCTGAGACCGGCCTCATTCTGACGCGTAGCCGCGAGTTCGACATGGTGATTTCAGAGTCCTACCCCCACCGCTTCATCCCCGAGCATGCGGAGCTCACTTCTGAGCTGCTGACCCACGACACTCTTCATCTGGTGGTTGCGGCTGATTCTGGGGTGGAAGACCTAGCTGGGGCTGCTCACCTGCCCTGGGTTTTTGAAGGTAAACATAACACTTCCCGAGTGTGGGCCATTGACCAGTGCAGGGCAGCAGGGTTTGAGCCTCAGGTTCGCTACGTCATGGACGATCTGGGCACTCACCTGCAGCTGGCAGCGGCGGGAGCTGCCGCCGTCCTGCCGGGCTTTGCTCTGGCCAACCTACCCAGGAGTGCCGAAGCGGATTCGGTGACGGTATTACCTTTACCCGGGAGCCCCAAGCGCAAGATTTTTGTGACCGTGCGGTCCGAGAGCGCAGAGCAACCTGCCATTAAGGCAGTTAAAGAGGCTTTGCGGCACGCGGTGAATAGCGCTCCCCACTAAGCACAAACTCTGAGGCTCGCAGTTAGCCCTCCAGCAACACCATCTCTTCAAAGTCAGCGGTCATACCCTTCGGGTATTACTGGTGCCGGTCAGTGCCGGCAATGGTGCGCCAAGCGCAGGTGAGAGCAAACCAGCCACCCGTTACCCAGAAAGCAATCAGAGCCCAGAGCGGACGCTCGGGTGCTAGGGCGACCAAGTAGGCGGTGGCGGCAAGCCAGAGGGTAATGGCAACGATATTGACCGCCATGAACCTCTTCACCCTAAAGGGGTGGGTGTAGTAGGTGGGAGTCAGAGTAAGCACCGCGAGTACCAGCACAGCGATGACGTTGAAGATGGTACCGGTACCCATCACGTACATGAAGACCGCCACAATGTTCCAGGCAGCGGGGAAACCCACGAAGTAGTAGTCGCTGGACTTCCAGTGTTGGTTAGCGTAGCAGAACATGGAGGATACCAGGATCAGAATAACCAGCGCTAAGGCCAGAGGCTTTGGCCCTAGAGGTAGCGCCAGGTACATGAAGAGGGCTGGGATGAAGGTCCAGGTCAGATAATCAACGGCGATGTCAACGATTCCCCCGTCGAACCAGGGCAGCACTTCTTTAACGCGGGCTTTTCGTGCCATGGTCCCATCGACGGAGTCCACGACTAGGGCGACGCCGAGCCAGAGCCACATGGCGGTGTAGTCGCCTTCAATAAGGGCGAGGGTTGCTAGGGTTGCCCAGGCTAACCCTGAGAGGGTGAAGGCATGGACGAACCAGGCAGCGGCGCGCTGAGTGGCGGTGCTCTGAGGTGCAGTGGGCACGGATGTCCTTTCGTATGCGGCTTATTTAGACGCAGGATTCAAGGGGTAAGTTCCTACTCTAGCCTTTTCGCGGTGCAAGGGTGGGTTTTCGTCGGGTTCTGGCCGGGGCTCTCCTTTACAATCGTGTGTAAGGCTCCTCACCTGGGGCTGGCAGTTAGCTAGAGGATTTTCTGTGTCGTCTTTGAATTATTCGCAGTTCATTTGGAATGTTGCTGATGTGCTTCGCGGTACCTATAAGCAGCATCAGTATGGGCAGATTATTTTGCCGTTTACGGTGCTTTTCCGTTTGGACGCCACGCTGGCTCCTACCAAGGATAAGGTGCTTAAAGCTGCCGCTGGCTATGAGCTGGACGGGGCACCCACCGCTATGCTGCCGGCGCGGGCTAACCATGACTACAGTTTTTACAACCTATCGCGCCACAATCTGAGCACCATCACTACCAACCCAGATACCCTAGCGCTCAATCTGCGCGATTACATCAACCGTTTCTCTGAGAACGTGCGGGACATTTTTGAGAAGTATAAGTTTGAGGACACCATCGCAGACCTCGAAGCCAATGACCTGCTCTACCAGGTCATGTTGCACTTCTCTAAGGTGGACCTGCACCCCAGCAAGGTCAGCAATGAGCAGATGGGCAACATCTTTGAGGAGCTTATCCGTAAGTTCGCGGAGGCATCTAATGAAATATGATTTTATCTAAAAATGCTTGCCCATAAACAAAGGAACAACAATGGAAACCGGGCCGGGCGGCGCTGAGGCCCCTAACCGCGCTCTAACTCTAACCCTGCTTTAAAGCAACAACTCAGCCAGGTCGCTGCCCACCACCAAGTCGGTGATGACACCGGTTTTTAGTGCCCCGCGCAGGGCAGCGGCGCGGTGAGTGCCCGCCGCTACGCAGACCCGCCTGCCCACCTTCACCAGCTCAGCCGGGGTTGGCCCGGTCGCCCGGCGATTAACGTCCAAGTCAGCCCAGGTGCCGTTTTCCCTAATCATGACCGTGCAAATATCACCAGCGATACCCTCCCCTCGCATGGACGCCAGTTGCTCCCCATTAAAGTAGCCACCGACATAGACGTGGGAGGGAATAGAGCCACCAAAGGCACCCACCCCAAAGAGCGCCACATCAGCAGACCGTTGCACCGCCAGGACACCGCGCACACTGCGCTCTCGCCACATGGCCGCCTTGGTCTCGGCAAAGTCAAAGAAAGCCGGCACGGGGAAGTGCACCATGCGGGCGTTATAGGCAGACGCCACCTGACCCAAAATTGCCCCCGAATACGGGATGCCGGTGTGGTGGGCATTGCCCGCCCCGTTGAGCTGCACCACGGTGACATCATTCAGCGGACGTTTGGGCAAAAAGTGTGCCACCTCCGTCACGGTAGAGCCCCAGGCAACGCCCAGCACGGTGCCATGGTGTACCAGTGAATCCAAGAGCTTAGCGCCTGCCGCCGCTACACTGCGCATGCGCACCGTCTCACTGGCTCCCGCTGGCACCTGAGCCATGTGGACGCGAACCCGGTACAGGTCGGCTAGCCGGTTCGCCAAAGGCTCCTTGGGTCGTAGCTCCTCATTGAGCCGAATAGTCACTACACCGCTTTCACGCGCATTCTGCAGAAGCCTGGACACAGTAGGCCGGGAAACCCCCAACCTGGCAGAGATCGCCGCCATGGTTAGGTGTTCTACGTAGTAGAGGTGCGCGGCGTCAAACATCAAATTTTTACTTTTGCTCATCACTTTCCTATTCTAAGTGAAATTTTGCTCAAACATTTTGCATTTTTTTGCACTTCGCAGTTCAAATGGTAACAGACTTCACATCCATCGTATTTTTTTCTGGAGAGCTATTATGAGCGCAACATTCACAGCTAAATCCCATCTCACCGCCGCTTCCCGCACCGCCGCCCTTGAGGCCATGACCGACGATGCTGGAGTCGACATTCTCGTCATCGGCGGTGGTGTCACCGGTGCGGGTATCGCTCTGGACGCCGCCACCCGTGGCCTGCGCACCGCTATCGTTGAGGCTGGTGACTGGGCTATGGGCACCTCCGCCTGGTCATCTAAACTAGTGCACGGCGGTCTGCGTTACCTCTACAACCTAGATTTTAAGCTCGTTTCTGAGGCGCTTAAAGAACGTGGCCTGCTGCTCGAGCGCACCGCTCCCCACCTCGTCAAGGCGCAGCCCTTCCTCTGGCCCCTCAAGCTACCCCTCATTGAGCGTGCCTACTCAGCAGTAGGCATCGGCATGTACGACACCCTAGCTTTCGTTGGTGCAGGCGGCCGCAAGACCGTGCCCGCCCAGCAGCACTTCACCAAGTCCGGCACCAAAAAGGTTTTCCCCGATATCAAGGATTCCGCTTTCTCTGGCGCCATCCAGTTTTACGATGCCCGCGTGGACGACGCCCGACTGGTTATTGACCTGGTCCGCACCGCCGCCGGCTACGGCGCACTAGCAGCCACTCGCGCCAAGGTCACCGGCGTCGAAAAGGACGCTAGCGGTAGGGTCATCGGCGCTAAAATTCTAGATCTTGAGACCGGCACCGAAAAGACCGTCAAAGCCAAGCACATCATTAACGCAACCGGCGTATGGACTGAAGAAACCGAAGCTCTAGCCAACCAGGACGCCGGGCTTAAGGTACTTGCCTCCAAGGGCGTGCACATCACCGTGCCCCGCGACCGTATTAAAGCAACCAGCGGCATCTTCACCAAGACTGAAAAGTCCGTTCTCTTCATCATCCCCTGGCAGCGCTACTGGATCATCGGCACCACCGACACCCCCTACACCCAGCAGGATCGCCTCAACCCCGTGGCAACCCGCGCGGACATCGATTACGTGCTCATGCAGGCCAACAAGCTCATTGCCGATGAACTGACCCACGAAGACGTTATCAGCACCTTCGCTGGCCTACGCCCGCTGCTGCAGCCGGTGCTTAAGGACGGTTCAGATAAGTCCTCCACCAAGGTCTCCCGCGAGCACACCGTCACCCAGATCGCTCCGGGCATGAGCGCCATTGCCGGCGGTAAACTCACCACCTACCGCGTCATGGCAGAGGACGCTGTGGACTTCGCCCTGGGTGAGCGCGCTAAGACCCTGCCCTCGGTCACCGAGAGGATCAAGCTGGTCGGTGCAGAAGGCTACGAGGTTCTTGCATCCCGCGCTGAGGCCCTGGCTGCAGAAAACGGTTGGGATGCTGCCCGCACCGATCACCTACTTGAACGCTACGGCGCTGAACTGACCGACATCATCGATCAGATTGGAAAGGACCCCTCACTGGGTGTTCCCCTGGCTGCCGCACCCCAATTCCTGCGTGCTGACGTCCTGCAGGCTGTGCGGGCAGAAGGTGCCCTACACCTGGAGGATGTGCTCATCCGCCGCGTTCGCCTAGACCTTGAAGCTAAGGACCGTGGCCTGGCTGCTGCCGAAGAGATTATCTCAATCATGGCACCAGAACTGGACTGGGACGAGGCAACTCAGCAGCGCGAGCTAGCCACCTACCGCGAGCGCGTCGAGGCTATTGAGGCAGCTTCAACTGAAACCTCAGAGAACGGGCAACCGACCATCTGATGAACGTCCCCACTATCGTAGGCTAACCAGCGGAACGGCACTCTACACACAAGATGTTGTGGCTTGGGATCAGAGGTGATACCGAGCCACCGCAATAGAGGGTGCGGGCCTACCCGCACCCTCAACTCAATTCAATTCAATTCAATTCAATTCAATTCAATTCAATTCAATTCAATTCACACTATCAATACAGTTCAAGGACGAACACATGCAAGACTCTCAGCACCGCTCTACCCTCGGTGTCTTGTCAGCCCCACCGGCAGCGCCGCCGGTTGCTGAACATAAGGTAGCCCAGCTGTACAAAAAATACCGCTTCAGCGTGTTTATGGGCATTTTCATTGGGTATGCAGGCTTTTACCTGATTAGGAATAACGTTTCCCTGGTCTCAGCTATCCTCAAAGAGTACGATGTGCTCACCCCGGTCGGCATCGGCATTGTTGCCAACGCCGTGCTATTTTCTTACGGTCTGTCTAAGTTCTTCATGGCGATGCTATCTGACCGCGCGAATGCCCGCTATTTCATGCCTCTTGGACTGGCGCTGTCAGCTATCGTCAACCTCTTCATTGCTTTTGTGCCGGCCGTTTCTGCCAGCATCACTCTCTTCGCCACCATGATGTTCATTAACGGCTGGGTTCAGGGTATGGGCTGGCCACCCTCTGGCCGTGTGCTGGTGCACTGGTTCTCCACCAAAGAACGAGGCGTTATGACCTCTATTTGGAACTGTGCTCATAACGTGGGCGGTGCCGCAGTTGGCGGTATCGCTGTGTGGGCACTGCACGTTTTTGCCGTCAATGAAGCTGACTGGCGCCCCGCTTTCTGGGCTCCTGCTATTGTGGCGCTCCTGGTGGCTGTCTTTGCCTTCTTCACCATTCGTGACCGCCCTGAAGCAATGGGCCTGCCCACCATCGAGGAGTACAAGCAGGACCCCGCCAAAGTTGAGGCCGAAACCGGTGAGGGCAACTGGAAGCAGCTGCTTTTCAAGCACGTGCTCACCAACCGCGTAATCGTACTGCTCGCCATCACCAACGTCTTTGTGTACACCCTGCGTTACGGCGTGCTTAACTGGATCCCCATCTACCTCACCGACCAAATTCACGGTACCAACGTCAAAGACGGCATCCTCGGCTTCGCTATCTACGAGCTCGCTGGCATTGTGGGAACCCTTCTGTGCGGCTGGCTCTCCGATAAGGTCTTTAAGGGTTGGCGCTCAGGCGCTGGTCTGGTCTTCATCGCAGGCGTCGGCATCGCTCTGGGCGTCTACTGGTGGTTGCCTGCCACCACCCCCATCGGCTGGTTCTACCTGCTGATTGCTATCATCGGCGGTCTCATTTACGGCCCCGTGATGCTCATCGGTCTGCAGGCCATCGACCTTTCACCGCGCAACGTAGCTGGTACAGCTGCCGGCTTCACCGGCCTATTTGGTTATCTGCTGGGCGCTTCTCTAGCCTCAACCGGTGTAGGCCTGCTCATCCAGTACTACGGGTGGAACGTAGCCTTCGCCAGCCTTATGGGCATCGTAGTGCTCGCCCTGATACTGATGGCAATCATCGGCAAGGACGAACGAGCACTGCTCAAGAAGGCTGAGCAAACCCACTAACCCAATAATCACTCAGCCATAATGGTCTGGCTTGAAATCAGCGATAGTTTCAAGCCAGACCCAATGAATTCAAAATCTGAAAAATTTACCCGCCTAGAGCGCTAGATTCAACTCAATGATGAAGCCCTACGTCGGTACACTGAAAAAATCTTCTAAAGAGGAGCTGGTTCGCCCATCTTTAGATGCCAGCCCAGCTGGCACCCTGAACCAACCGATAAAACTCAAAACAGTTTGTGGAACGTCCACCGGACGTTTTCTTCACACCTATGTGAAAGAGGTCTCTATGAGCTCACTATTAGCAACTGGCACTGAAGCCAGCGTGCAGGCAAGTGCCCTCGTCAATGCTGACGGCACCGCCACCCTCCTAGGTGCATTCGCATCAGAAACCCTGGGCACATTCATCCTGCTTCTTCTGGGTGCAGGCGTTGTAGCAGCAGTGAGTTTACCCAAGTCTGGCGCTAAGGGCGCTGACTGGATCAACATCGCTTTCGGCTGGGGCTTCGCTGTTTTTGCTGCAGTCTACGTTTCAGGGCCCTCCGGTGCTCACCTCAACCCCGCCGTCACGGTGGGCCAGATGGTTGCCGGGAACGATTTTGCACCCGGTATCGCACCAAGTTTCACCGCCATGCTGGTCTACTTTGCCGGCCAGTTCCTCGGTGCCTTCTTGGGAGCCTGGGGCGCCTACCTAGCCTTCAAAAAGCACTTCGATATTGTTGAACCCGGTGTCTCCCGCGGCGTCTTCTGCACCGCACCCGCTATTCGCTCCTACGGTTGGAACATCCTCACCGAAGCTATTGGTACCTTCGTGCTGGTAGGTTTCGTGGTTGCTTCCGGCCAGACCCCCTCAGGCCTTGGCCCCCTGGCTGTTGCTATCATCGTTGTGTCCATCGGTCTCTCCCTGGGCACTCCCACCGGCTATGCCATCAACCCTGCCCGTGACCTTGGTCCGCGTATTGCCCACGCCCTGATGCCTATCAAGAACAAGTCAGCTTCAGACTGGTCCTACTCTTGGGTACCCGTCGTCGGCCCCCTCCTGGGCGCAACTGCTGCTGCCCTTATCGTTCCCGCGGTTCTTGGCATCGCAGGCGCATAACCTCCTTCATATATAGAGCGGCAGGACGCCGCGGCTCACCCCGCTACCGGTAGCTACCTACCCGGTGTCCTGCCCCACCCACCCACCCACCCATACACAAGGAAGTGTCACCATGACTAAGACCGAACTGCCCGAGCGTAAGAAGTACATTCTTTCCATCGACCAGGGCACCACCAGCTCACGCGCCATCCTCTTCACCAAGGCGGGCGAAATCAAATCAGTGGGCCAGCTAGAGCACGAACAGATTTTCCCTAAGGCAGGCTGGGTTGAGCATGACCCCCTCGAAATCTGGAAGAACGTTCGCCAGGCTGTCGGTGAGTGCTTGACCAAGGCTGAGGTCAACCACCACGAAATCGCTGCCGTCGGTATCACCAACCAGCGCGAAACCGCCGTGGTCTGGGACAAGACCACCGGCAAACCCATCTACAACGCCATCGTCTGGCAGGACACCCGCACCCAGAAAATCTGTGACGAGCTGGGCGGCGAAGAGGGCGCAGGTAAATACCACGACATCGTAGGTCTGAACCTCGCCACCTACTTCTCAGGCCCCAAAATCAAGTGGATTCTGGATAACGTGGAGGGCGCCCGCGAAAAGGCAGAAGCCGGCGACCTACTCTTCGGCAACACCGATACTTGGGTGCTCTGGAACATCACTGGCGGCGTGAAAGGCGGCGTGCACGTTACCGACGTCACCAATGCCTCCCGTACCCTGCTTATGAATATCAAGACTCTGGAGTGGGACGAGTCCATCGCTGCTGACATGAGCATCCCCATGAGCATGCTGCCCGAGATTAAGTCCTCTTCAGAGGTGTACGGCTACGGCCGCAAGAAGGGCCTACTCAATGGCACGCCCATCGCCGGCATCCTAGGCGACCAGCAGGCAGCGACCTTCGGTCAGGCCTGCTTCGAAAAGGGCATGGCGAAGAACACCTACGGCACCGGTAACTTCATGCTCATGAACACCGGCACCGAACCCGTGATTTCAGAAAACGGTCTGCTCACCACCGTTGCCTACAAGCTGGGCGACGCTGACCCGGTCTATGCCCTCGAGGGTTCAGTTGCAGTCTCCGGCTCCCTGATTCAGTGGCTACGCGATAACCTCCACATGATCGACAACGCTGCAGAGTCAGAAGAACTGGCAACCAGCGTAGAGAACACCGGCGGCGCCTACGTCGTTCCTGCTTTCTCTGGTCTCTTCGCACCCCACTGGCGCTCAGATGCCCGCGGTGTCATCGTTGGCCTCACCCGCTATGTCAACCGGGCCCACATCGTCCGCGCAGCCTTGGAGGCAACTGCCTTCCAGACTCGCGAGGTGCTGGATGCTATGAACGCTGACGCAGAGGCAGCCGGCACCAAGGTTTCCCTCGGAGAGGTGCGCGTGGACGGCGGCATGACCGCCAACGAGTTCCTCATGCAGTTCCAGGCAGACCTCCTTGGTGTACCCGTCATCCGCCCCAAGGTCATCGAGACCACCGCTCTCGGTGCAGCCTACGCCGCCGGTATCGCCGTTGGTTTCTGGGACGGCGAGCAGGATGTCATCGACAACTGGGCAGAAGACAAGCGCTGGGAACCTGCAATGGACCAGGACGAAGTCGAACGCCAGTACCGCCTCTGGAAGAAGGCTGTAGCCCGCACCCTCGAATGGGTCGATGAGGACGTTGAGCAGGACTAGTCTCCAGCTGAAATCCCCATAAAAGTACCCGCTGTCTGCACAGACAGCGGGTATTTTTATTCAGGTCGGAAGGCTAAAGGGTGCCGCAGGCGCTCAGCACCGTGAAGGTGCCATTGCGGCCCAGCTGCTCCACCTCCTCAAAACGGTCTTCTAGCTGGGCGCGGTAGCGCAGGTGCGAATTGTGCACCAAAAGCAACCGCCCGCCCGGGGCAAGGAGCCGAGTGGCGGCGTCCAGCAGCGGACGCACCATGGTGGCATCCAGCCGGGTGCCCTCGTGGAAGGGCGGGTTGAGTAGCAGCAGGTCAAAGCTACCCGACGCTGAACCAGCGGCAGCATCGTCCCAGGTGACCGTGGCGGTCTGCTCCCCTGCTCGGTAGGGAGCCAGGGTCTCCGTAGCCGAACGCACGGCGTCCGCATCTAAATCGGTCGCGGTGAGCACCAAAGGTATGCCAAGTTCTTGCGCCCGATGCAGGAGTCGCAGAGATACCGAGCCGTTACCGCAACCAAGGTCGAGGACGCGTAGCGCTGCGCCATCAGCTGGACGGTCTAAAGTAGATAGGAGGTCGCAGGCAATATCTGCCAGATAAGAACCCCCGCGGTCTTCACGTCCACCGGAGAAAACCCCGCCCAGACCCCGCAGAGTGCCCGCCGGCATCTGGGTCTCTTCGACGGTATGGGCCAGGACGCTCTGGCGGGGTGCCTTTGCTAGTAAGGCACGGAACTTTCCCTGGCCGCGTCCAGCCCAGACCTCGCTAAAGCTTTGCTCTAGCACCGTGTTCATGGTGCGGGTCATGTGCTTGGTGTTGCCACCCAGGCAGAGCGAAACATCGGTAGTAGTCTGCGCGCTGTGGCGGTCTAGAGCACGGCTCCAGTCATCGAGGGCGGCCAAGGCTTTAGGGAGGCGACCCAGGGCCAGAGTGGGCTTCAGCGAGCACTCCGCTAGAGCTCCTTCAAGGTCCAGAGCTTCGGTGTCCAGACCGGCAACCACCAGCCGAGCTGCGGCATCTTGCCCCAGATTCTCGAGTAGCCGGTGAGCCAGGGCGCGCATAGCGTGGGCCTGCTGGTAGGAGCGATAACGCACCAGCACCCTTGGTGCAGTGTCAGATTCATCTAGAACCCTTGCCAGGGCTTGCAGGGTCAGTGCCTCGCTACTGTCTTCTAGCACTACGATATCCCCGGCATCCACGCCGGTGAGCTGCTGGTCAGCGTCCCTCAGAATCAGGCGGTCCAGAGCTTCAGCGCGTTCATCGGCTGCGTCTATGAGGTTCTTCACCATATCGATACTTCGCTTAGCTGCAGCAGGTGCCAAATTCCCCCGCTAGGTCATTGACGCGCTCGCGCAGGTCATCGCGCAGCTTGTCCATGCGGGCATCTCCCTTAGCCCCAAAGACTGAAGGGTCGATGATGTTCCAGCGCACGTATTTGACGCCTTCGAGTTCGGGGGTAGCCGCGTCCCCCACCGTGACCACCACATCAGCTGAGCGCTGCATGTCGTCAGTCAACTGGGTGGGTGTCTTGGAGGCCATATCAGCTCCAATCTTCGCCAGGGAGGCAGCTGCCTGCCCGTTCACGGCATCAGCGGGGGTAAGGCCGGCTGAGATAGCGGTGAAGACGTGGGGAACGTCCAAGGTTGCCAGCGCGGCAGCCATCTGAGACTTGCCGCCGTTGGTGTTGCAAACAAAAAGTACGGTGGGGTGAGTATGTGCCATAGGGGCTAGTCTACGCGGTTGGGTAGCAGGGCGGGAGACCACCGAATCGGCTCATGCCGCCCAAGTTCTCCCTGACCTAGAATAATCTGCTGGCCCAAGAGGTAGGACCCCCTGCCTCATAAGCTCCATTGAAGCAGGAACCTCAACGATGACGTCCAAGCCCATATCCTTGAAGTCGCTGATGTTTTCAGCGGCTCCTACTATCACGTTAACAACGGCTTCGCCGTCACCAGCCCTGCCATGTCACGTGTCACAATAGAGTTATGAGTGAAACTGACCTGGCCCGGCGCGTCTACGGTATCTTTGAGTCGCCTCTTGGAGGCATGTATCTGGTTGCTGAAAATGAAGCAATCACTGGTGCTTACTTTGAAGGTCAGGCGCACTTTCCCATGGCTCGTGATTTAGGCAAACGCAAAGACCTCACCGACCACCCGGTCTTGGAGCAGGCAGCCCGAGAACTCGCAGAATATTTCGCTGGAACCCGCACCGCCTTTGAGGTCACTTTGCACCCCGAAGGCACCGACTTTCAGCTAGCGGTTTGGGAGCATCTCAAGGGCACCGCCTACGGTTACACCACCACCTACGGAGCTATTAGCAAGGTGGTGGGCCCGCATGCACCTGCGCAGGCGGTGGGCCAGGCAGTGGGCCGCAATAAGTGCTCCATCTTCATACCCTGCCACCGCGTTCTATCAGCTGATGGTAAGTTGACAGGTTACGCCGGTGGGCTGGACCGCAAAGAATTTCTGCTGAATTTAGAATCCCCTTCAGCGGAAGAAAAGGGTCAGCTCTTCTAGTGGTCGATGCTCTCTTCACCGACAGCCTCTTGCCCCGCCAGCCGCAGGAGCTGGCACCCGGCGTCATTCACCTGCCCGGCTGGCTCACCGTTGAGCAGCAGGATTTTCTGGTTACTCAGTTCCACCGCTGGGGTGCTGGCAGCATACCGCCCCACCACCCCGAAATTTACGGCAAGAAAATGTCGGTTAAGCTCACCTCCCTGGGCTGGCACTGGAGCAACTACAGCTACAGCCGGTCAGCACCAGAATTTGGCGGACGCGCACCAGCCCCGGTGCCAGATTGGCTAGTGGGGGTTGGTAGAAAGGCACTACAGGACGCCTATAGTAGCTCCCACGCCAGCTCGTGGCCCCAGCTTTCCGTGCCTGAATTAGCAACGTGGGCTGGTACCTACAGCCCAGATATGGCACTTATCAATTACTACGCACCGGGAACGTCCATGGGCATGCACCAGGATAAAGAGGAGCGTTCCAGCGCCCCGGTCGTCTCGCTTTCCATTGGCCAGACGGCGCTGTTCAGAGCGGGCAATACCGAAACAAAAACGAGGCCCTACCAAGATATTCTGCTTGCTTCCGGTGACCTTCTGGTCTTTGGCGGGCCCAGCCGTTTCATGTATCACGGGGTACCAAAACTTCTGGAGGGCACTACCCCATCCGACTGCTTGCTACCGGAGGGGCGCATCAACATCACACTGCGCGTCACTGGCCTGCACGCATCAGAGAAACTGGCTTAGAGTTTTCAAAGAGCAGAAGGAGAATGGGATATGAGCACACCGGGTAACGATGGGCTGGTTCGGCCAAACTGGGCTGAAGCCGATGAGCTGATGCGGCTCTACTACGATACCGAGTGGGGCATGCCGGTCACCGATGAGCGCGGTGTCTTTGAGCGGCTCTGTTTAGAGGGTTTCCAGGCAGGGCTCTCCTGGCGCACGATTCTTACGAAAAGAGATGCCTTCAGGGAACTTTTTTCCGGTTTTGAGCCCGAGCAGGTAGCAGCTCTCACTGATGAGGACGTAGAACGGTTAGCTAGCGACTCCAGAATTATTCGCCACCGGGGTAAGATTCGGGCAGCTAGATCCAATGCGAGAGCCACGCTCAGGTTACGCGACCTAACTTCTCTTCAAAAACCGGATGGCAGCAGTATTTCCTTACAGACCAGGGTGCTGGCTAACGGCCTGCAGGTAGCGCCAGGTTTGCCCGCCCTCATCTGGTCTTTTCAGCCCTCCAGCACGTATAGGCCCCACGCTGTTTCTGACATACCTACACACAGCAACACTTCGACTCAACTGGCAAAGATCCTCAAACAGCAAGGGTTCTCATTCATTGGCCCTACCAGTGCTTTTGCCCTCATGGAGGCCATCGGCCTGGTCGATACCCACCTGCTGACCTCCCATAGACGCGGCTCATCAGAGCTGTGGGAACCGGGCGGGCAAGCACGTTAGACTGGTGTAAACACTGAAAGGCTAAGAATGCACCTGCTGCAGTATGCGCAGAAAACCTTCGCTATCCCCCTAGACGAGCTGCCCTTGACCGAAGCCGATCTTTGTCTGCTCAACGAGCTAGCCTACCTCCCCTTGGACGATATCGCAGAGGACCATCGCGGCTTTGCCCGGGGCATCTCAGCAGCCCAGATTTATCAGGAGTTCGTCACCGACAGCACGCTACGGACCAACTGGTTTCTTGCCACCAACCAGCGTCTGCAACTGCTCAAGATGGTAGCCACATCACCCCGTTTTGCTACCCTACGTTTCTTTCATTACCGGGCACATTTAGACGCCACAGAACAGGTTCAGTTTGCGGCGCTCACCCTGGTTGTTCCGGGAGTCTTCAGGCAGGTCGTGTTTCGAGGAACCGATGATTCCCTGGTCGGGTGGAAAGAGGACTTCCATCTGGCAGCGCAGAAGGAAATCCCCTCCCAGCTGTTAGCGGTCAATTATTTGGAAGATAACCTCAAGCAGGATGCCTCCACCCCCATCTATGTGACCGGCCATTCTAAGGGCGGGCATCTTGCCGTGTTCGCTACTGCTGCCCAGCCGCAGGAGCTAGAAAGACGGGTGGAAAGCGTCCTCGCCTTTGATGCCCCCGGCTTCACCGAAGCTTTTCTGAAAAACCCGGGGTATCTGCGCCTGCTCCCCAAAATCAGGGACTTTATACCCGAGGACAGCATCGTGGGCCGGCTCATGTTCCGCAAAACCCAGCAAGAGGTGGTAGCAAGCGGCGGCATCGGGCTCATGCAACATTCGGTCTTTTTCTGGCAGGTCGATGAGACGGGCACCTTCAAACATAAGGACGCCACCACCAGTGCCAGCGAGCGCGTGGCGAAGGTGACCTGTGAGTGGCTCACCCGACATGCACCGGAAGATATCGAAAAGGTGGTGGATGTGTGTTTCGATCTTGCCATGGGTGAGGGCTATGGCAGCCTGCTCGATATTGGGATCAAGGTGCTCCCCTTTATCCAGCTCATGCGAACCAAGACCGCGGAACTTGAGCCGGAGACCGCTGAACTGGTGAGCCGGTTAGCGGATGACTATGTGCAGCTGTGGAAGGAACAGAAGAAGGCTGAAAAGCAGCAAATTAAAGAGGGCCGGTCTGTACCGGTCTGGCTAGCAGCCCCACCTAAGTTCCCTCAAAAACTCCTGATGCAGCAAGTAACAAAAACCGGTGTGCCACTGAGCTTACAAAAACTACTGGAACGGGACGCTGCACCGGCAGAGAAACAGCCAGGTGCCTAGCGGGTTGCTAGGCACCCGGTCACTGACGACGCTCGGCGGTACCGATGTGTTCAAGGGTTTATCTCCCCGAGGGTTTACTTCCCTACGCGACGCTGACGCGCACGCCGGTGCTGGGGCGGGTCAGTAGCTGGGTCATGCTGAAGGTGGTGTCATCGGCTTCCTGGGCGATGGTCACGTTGTCAGCTGAGAGCGCTGCGATGGTAGAGGACAGAGCCGCCACGGCGATTTTCTCGCCGGGGCAACGGTGCCCGTCCTGTACGCTGCCGCCACCCTGGGGCAAGAAGCCCTTGACCTGCTCGTAGTCCTCAATATCCAAGAAACGCTGGGGGTTGAACTCGCTGGGGTTCTCCCAGACCTTGGGTGAAGTGTGGGTTCCCAGGATGTCCATGAGTACGCGCTGCCCCTTCTGAACGGGGCAGCCCGAGACCTCGGCGTCCTTAGTGACGAAGCCAGGTAGCATGGGCACGAACGGGTAGACTCGTCGGGTTTCCTGGGCAAAGGCTGTAGCAATCGGCAGGTTGATGAGGCGGCCGCCGTTTTCTTCAACCTCAGCCTTCACCTTCTGCGCCCACTCGGGGTTCTGTACCAGAGCCACGGCAGCAAAGGCAGCGAAGCGAGAGACAGCCACGGTGGGGCGGGTCAGGTTTTGCAGCTCGATACCGGCCAACTTAGCGGAAACCAGCTCGCCCTTTTCATCGCGCAAATCAGCCATGTGCTGCACAACGGAGTCGGCGTCAACGGCGGTGGCACCTGAGCGCACACCCTGAATGAGCTCTTCAGCCCACTTATCCAGTTTCTTGCGGTCAATCCAGGCCAGAACGTTCTGCTTAACCTCACCGAAAGTATCTAGCAGGTGGCTCATCTGGGTGGCGCGCTTGTTCAGTTCTTCATCGGACGCCGGTACGCCGGCCCAGCGGAAGGCTGCACGACCGTAGGCTACGGCAACGTCATCGTAGATGTTCCCTGGCTTAGTCTTCCAGCGCTCGATGACGGCCTTCATTTCTTCTTCAACGTACTCGCGGAAGGTATCTACTCGGGTGTCCTCGTAGGCCATGGCTACCATGGCTGCCTTGCGCACCTTGTGGGCTTCGCCATCCAGGGTGTGCACGGCGCCTTCACCAAAGAGAGGGCCCTGCACCAAGGAGGGCATAGCACCATCGCGTTTGATGATGCTCTCATCATAGAAGAAATCCACGGCGTCCTCACCGCGAATGATGGTTGCCTTGCCGCCCAGGGCATTGATGGTAACCGGGCAGTGCGAATCAGCCGGCAGGCCTGCCTTGCTGCGCTGACGGGAGGCAAAGAGATAGCCGTCCTTAAAAAAGGTAAGAAGCTGGTCTTTGAAGGGGTTTTGCTTAATGGTGATGCTCATACAAAAAGTCTACTTTCTTTTGCAGGTTTAGAGCGCACCCTCGCCTTCGTGTTACTTGTGAGTAATTTGTCTTTGCAATTCAATTTAATCTTCAATTTTTTATAAAGTGCGACGAGCAACAATTAAACAGTCATCGATAGTTGCGTGGGTACCATCCGCGCTAAAAATGTCACGGGTGATGAGTTCAGCGCGCACCAGCTCCCAGCCTTCAGCGTCCAAACCTAGATTGCGCCGTTCGTCCTCGGGGGTAATAAAGTGATCGGGGATTTCCCCTTCGTACCAGCTAGGTGGCGACGCGTGGGAAATAAGCACCAGGTGACCGCCGGGCACTAATTGACCGGCAGCTTTCTTAACAATTTCATCCCGAGCTAAAAAGACCGGGGATTGAAAGAAACTCGCGGTAACCAGATGAAAGGTTTCTGCCTCAGCAGGCTGCCAGTCTTGCGCGTTGTGCGCCCTAAAGTGAGCCCGTTCCACCAGCCCCCTAGCTTGAGCTTCTGCCCGGGCGCGCTCAACCGCTATATCAGAGATTTCAAACCCGGTAGCCTGCCATCCCTGCTCCGCCAACCAGAGGACGTCCCCACCCTCACCACATCCCAAATCAAGAGACCGGCCAGGTGGTAGCTCTGAAACAACAGCAGCCAGCGTCTGATTGACTTTCCCGGACCAAACTTGCTCCTTGGACAAGTACAGCCCGTTCCAAAATTCTAGAGGGTTTTCATGGGGGTCTACATCGAGCACGACGTTTCCTTTCTAAGGGTTTACTATCGGGTTCTAGCTTATCCCGCACCATCCCCGATCATCCCACTATTGAGAATTATTCGCAGTAGGCATACAAGAGAGGACGCCAGTCACTTACCCCGCCCAAGCGAAGCCGGCACCGGCGTCCTCACATGTTCTTCTCTAGAAATACTAGGCTGGCATGATCATCGAGAGCACGAAAACCCAGAGGCAGAGAATTGCAAGGAGAACCAAGGAGACCTTGATAGCTGCGTTGGTAATCTTTGATTCCTGCCCAGCCATGTTCACTGAAGCTGCCGCAATGGCAATAGACTGCGGCGAAACAATCTTCGCCATCACCCCACCGGCCGTATTAGCAGCCACCAGTAGCGAGGGGCTGGCACCAATCTGGGAGGCAGTGGTCGCCTGAAGACCTGCAAAAAGAGTGTTGTTATTGACCACTGATCCGGTCACAAACACACCAATCCAACCGATGACGGGTGAGAGCAGCGGGAACACGGAACCAACTGCTGCCAGCGCTAGCGCCAGAGCAGATGACATGCCGCCGAAGTTCATGACATTAGCAACGGCCATCACCAGGCAGATCATGAGAATCGGCTTCCAGAGCTGCTTCCAGGCACCACCGAGTTCTTCGAAGGCGGCTTTCCAGCTGATGTTAGAGATCAGAATAGTTATCAGTGCCGCGAAGAGAATAGCTGTACCCGATGCCGCAAAGCTGTTCCAGTTCCAAACAGCCTTCATGGGGGTTTCCTGAGCAACAATTGGGGCGACCTGGGAGATAGCACCGTGCAGATTGGGCATCTGAACGGGAACGGTTGTCCAGTTCAACAGACCTGCAGCGGTGGTATCGGTGGCGGGGCGTACGAGAGTCTTGATCGTGGGTGTGCTCCACAGCAGAATCATGGCGGAAAGGATAATGAAGGGGCTCCAGGCCTTGAAGATTCCAGTGAAGCTAAACCCGGCAGCGTTACTCCCCAACTCTTCGAGGCTGGGGGCACCGGGCTCACGGTAAATATGGGCAGGCTGCCACTTCATCATGATGAGAGCAAGAAGGACCAAGCCCAAGAGGTAGGGGATAATATCAGCCAGCTCAGGCCCCAGAGCTACCAGGACGCCAGACTGAACAGCCGAAACAACCACGCCCAGTCCCAGAGCAAGAAGACCGGTCTGCTTTAGGCCACGCAAACCGTCCAACATCATGACCAGAAGAACGGGGATAAAGGCAGAAATAATCTGCAGAACCCACACCATCATGCCATTAAGGTCGGCCTGGGGCACTCCTGAAACGGTTGAGCCGGTCAGCACAGGGATACCGATAGCACCATAGGCGCCGGAAGCCACGTTAGAGACCAGCGCGACCAGGCAAGCCTTGACCGGCTCAAAGCCTAGAGTTACCAGCAGGGCAGCACAAATCGCGATGGGGATACCAAAGCCTGCCGCCCCTTCGAGAAAACCGCCGAAGCAGAAGGCAATAAGGAGCACCTGAATACGCTGATCAGCTGAAATCGCTGAGACCGAGCCACGGATGATCTCAAAGTTACCGGCGCGTACGGTGATGCGGTAGAGCCAAACAGCCATGAGTACGATCCATCCAATGGGCCACATACCCGAGAGGAATCCGTAACCGATAGCAGAAAGGGAGGACGCCGCGGGCATGCCAAAAACAAAAATGGCTAGAAGCACCGCTGATGCTAGCGACACTAAGGCTGCGTGGAGGCCTTTCATCTTGAGCACGGTAAGACCGAGCAAGAAAATGAGGATGGGAATGGAGGCTACGAGAGCTGAGAGAGCCTGATTATTCAGTGGGTCATAGACCTGCTGCCACATGTGGGTAGGTTTCCTTTTCTAGGAGCAACGTGTCGTTCTTGGGTAATAGTGTGTGTGCTTGGGGCACCTTCATCTCCTAAATTACCACTTATTCCAACACGAAATACGAATAAACAACACATGCAGTCCCGCGATAATTGCTCTGAAATAAGAAGACTCAACACCCCCTCTACTCCCATTCAGCTGACCCTCCAACATTTGTTTATCAACACAAGTCAGAGCCATATTTTGGGAATAGCACTCACTCATATGACCGCCTTTTGGGGCTCTTGCACCCTAAGTCAATGTTCTTCGTCTCATTTCGATGAGCAGATTCAAGCAGTTAGCAATGTAGCCCAAAAGCCACACAAAACCATATTTGCGCTATTCTTCTCTGCCCTAATGTCCATTTAAGCTTCAGCTATACAACCGTGTCTTGACCAGCCAAAGCAGTAAAATCAGTTTTATCTCCTTTCGTTTACTGGAGCCTACCTCCTCGCGAGCTCACCTCACTCACATATCAAGGAAACTCTAATGACCCCTACCTCTAAGAAACACCTTTGGAAGGCACCAGCGCTGGCCGCATCTGCCTCCCTTATCATCAGCCCAATGATGGCTATACCCGCTTTCGCTGCGGAGACCACCAGTATCGCTGCCATCCAGGGTACCGGGGCTGCCAGCCCACTGGTCAACCAAACTGTCACCACCCGCGGTGTAGTAACCGCTGTCTACAACCAGGGTGACCTGAGAGGCTACTTTATTCAGACGCAGGGCACCGGAGCAGCAGGCACCACGGAAGGGGCTTCAGATGCGATTTTCATCTACTCACCCAATACCGTAGCTCAGGTCAGCCACGGCCAGTTCGTGGAGGTCACGGGCACCGTCTCAGAGTATTTTGGTCAAACTCAAATTACTGTAAACAGCGCAGCTCAGTTGTTAGTCCTAGCAGAACCTTTCTCACCGGTTACTCCGCTGGCTATCCCGCTGCCTGAGGACGAAACACAGCGTGAAGCACTTGAAGGTATGCTCCTGCAGCCCAACGGACCCATTACTGTCACCGATAACTACAACACCAACCGCTACGGTGAAATTGGGTTGGTCAACGGCACTCAGCCTCTGCGTACCGCCACCGATGTTGTAGCCCCGGGCGAAGCTGCTCTGGCCTATGAAGCCGAGAATGCTGCTAAGGCATTCGTTCTAGATGACGGAGCCACCACAGACTACACACGCAGTAATAAGGACACCCCCCTGCCCTACCTCAGCGCCAGTGACCCTTTGCGAGTCGGTGCGCAGGTGACCTTCAATAACCCTGTTGTGCTCTCATACTCACACCAGATGTGGCGCCTGCAGCCCACCAGCCGCGTTACCGGTGATACTGACCCGGCAGCGCTACCGGCGTCCTGGTCCAATACCCGCTATGAGGCACCGATCCTGGGGAGCCGTCAGACAGCATCCAGCTTCAACGTGTTGAACTACTTCACCACCGTGGGTGATACTGTAGCGGGTTGCAAGTTCTTTACGGACCGAGAGAATAACCCCATCACGGTGAGCGGTAGTTGTGCGGTGCGCGGCGCTGCCACTCTTGCCAGCTTTGAGCGGCAAGAATCCAAGATTGTTAAGGCAATCAACAAGATCAATACCTCGGTGCTCTCTCTGGAAGAGATTGAGAACAGTCTAGCTACCGGCGGCACCGATAGGGACGCCGCCCTCAACGCCCTGGTCGCGGCTCTCAACGAAGACGCGGGTTACGAAAAATGGGCCGCTGTGCCATCCCCCTCCCAGCTCCCAGCTTCAGAGGACGTCATCCGCACGGCCTTTATCTACCAGCCAGCTCAGGTCAGGACCGTCGGTGAATCGGTGATTTATGATGATCCAGCCTTCAGCAATGCCCGCCAGCCCCTGGCTCAGGCTTTCGCTCCCGTCAATTCTCAAGAGGACCACGGATCCGAGGTATTTGTAGCTATCGTCAACCACTTCAAGTCCAAAGGCTCAGGTAGTGGTGAGAACGCTGATCAAAATGACGGCCAAGGCGCCTCCAACGCTTCACGTGTGGCTCAGGCTGCTGCGCTGGTTGACTTCGCACACGGCCAACGCGAATCCGTGGCTACCGACAACGTAATGCTCCTGGGAGATTTCAACTCCTATACCGAGGAAGATCCTATGAAGGTTCTTTACGAGGCGGGTTACACCAACCTGGGTAAGAAGTTTAGTGCTGGTAACACCTACCTATTCGACGGCAGAGTAGGATCCATAGACCATATTCTGACTTCACCAGAGCTCACCGAGAAAGTTGAATCAGCGCAGGTATGGAACATCAACTCGGTGGAGCCAGTCGCCCACGAGTACAGCCGCTACAACTACAACATCACCAATCTCTATGAAGAGAACGAGTTCCGCTCCTCGGACCACGATCCCCTCCTCGTAGGGATGAACATGTACCCGCATGATGCCATTATGTTCACCGACGTATCTGAGGGCGACCTTTTCCATCAAGAAATTGAGTGGATGGCTCAACAGGGTATCACCACAGGCTGGATTGAAGAAGATGGCACCCGTACCTTCCGCCCCAAGGAGGGTATACAGCGTGATGCTATGGCAGCCTTCTTCTACCGTCTGGCTGGTTCACCCGATGTCCAGTTGCCGTCGCAGCCTTCTTTCTCCGATGTTCCTACCACCCACCCCTTCTACAAAGAAATCGAGTGGATGAAGACAGAAGGTCTCGCTAACGGTTGGTCTGATGGAACCTTCCGCCCCTCATCAGAGATTACCCGCGAAGCAATCGCAGCCTTCTTCTACCGGTACGCAGGTAGTCCTGACTACCAGGTTCCAGCTCATTCTGGGTTCTCCGATATCAGCCCCTCCCACTACTTCTACAAAGAAATTACCTGGCTCCACTCAACAGGTATCACCAACGGATGGGTTGAAGCTGACAGCTCAAAGACTTACCGCCCCTACACCTCAGTCAGTCGTGAAGCAACCGCGGCCTTCATCTACCGCTACTCACACGAGGTAGAGAAGAAAAACTAGGGTAAATTAACCTGGTGCTAAGGGGGCAGACCTATTGGGGTCTGCCCCTTAGCTTTATCTTCCGCGCCACTGTGAGGTTAGAGCTTGACCCAGGCACCGGGCTTTTTATCGTGGGCCAAAGCCAAATCTTCAAGTGTGCGATATAGGCTAGTGACTCTAATGCCGGGCAGGAAGACAGTGGTTTCGGTAGGCATATGAAGCCTACCGTGATGAACCTTTAGCCCCTGGGACCGCACTCTGTGTGGGACATAAAGGTGCACATACTCAGGGACGCCGCTCGTGGGCAAACCGTGAATAAGAGCAGCTGTTTGGTGAGAAAAAATTGCTCCCGGAAGTGTGTCAGCTAGCCCGATGATACGCGCCAGATACTGCTCTTCTTCGGTGAGTTGAGCCCAATAACGGGTGCGCATGTATTTGCCCCGCGTCAAGCGTTGATAAACGCCCCGCCCCAATCTAGATTCAAAGGGATACCTGCCGCCCAGTTCCTCAAGAAGGTCTGTGTAATCAAGAACGTTGTCTGAAATATCTTTGAACTTAGTCATGACAGCAGGTTAGCCATGGCCCATGTAGACAGGGGCAGCATCGCCATCCTGTGGATGAAGCGACACTACCCCTGCCGGTAGGTTTACTGGTGGCCGCAGATCAATGGTGAAAAGAAGACAGGTTGATGACTAGTCTTACCTAGTTATCAACAGTTCTTCTTCACCGTGTGATCCGGCCACAGTAGATCGGCTAGCCGCGGTAGGCAACTCCTGCCAGCGGAGTGGTTTCAAAGTTCCACATGGTCACCTTTCGTACCCTTATTTCGCTACGTTGTGCTGTGCGAGACGTAGGATAGCCTCCCCAGTTTCCACCTGCCTGCAGGCAGATTCGTAGATCAAAGGGGGTACGAGCCGGGTAAGCAGCTCCCCACGCTTTGGGCCTATCAGCACGAGTGATGCGATGAATTTCTTTGCGATCCAGATAAATGATGATTTCCTGGTCGCTCTTGAACATCCCATACGTATGAAAAGTGGTGCTCAAAGGTTTTTGGGTGTTCGGGCTAATAAGTTTGCTGGAGTGACGGTAGTCAGCAGTTTTAGATAGTGTGCGGTTCTGAGTAAAGTGAACCGTTGAAGTGAATCCTTCAGCCCTTGAATGGCGGGTCTCGGCGCCCTCGTGACCAAAAGCCTCTGCAGGGTCAATCTCACCGCCGACCCCACTGGCGAAGGGGCGAGACCAGATACCGCTCCATACACCGGCACTAATATGAGGAGCTGTAGGCAGGATTGCCTCCACCTCATAGGCTCCATAGGTAATACCGTAGGCAGGTTTGGTGGAAATCCAACCAGTATCCCACCAGCGTTGCGTTTTCGTATCACCGCTGAATGTGCGAGGTTTTGAACGCTTCGTCATCGCAACCACCAGCTCATTGTTTCGAACTGAGACCTGTTTGCCGCGGATTACACCACGGTCATATTTAACGTAATCATCGTGTTGAGCTCCCCACACATTCCATACTTTAGTGTTTATACCGTTACGGAAGGTATCAACATAAACGGGCTTCAGCGCGAGTACTGAAGATTTCATTGGAGTCCCCCTGAAAAAAAGGCTAGGTATCGGCATATGTAGCCAACCTAGCCCTGTAATTGTAGCTAAACCGTTTGTTTACAAATGGGGTGCAAAAAAGCCCCTCTCACTAGTTTATCTAGTGAGAGGGGCCTTGTCTGTCGCCCTTATTGACCACTATTCCAGTAAATATCCGACAGGGGTAGAAACTGAGAATCTGCGCCGAATCAGGGATTCTCGCGCCAGCACTCGGACAACTGGTGCGAACACCTTGCCGGACGACGCTCAAACCTCTCGCGCCGTCACGGCTCCTCGCCGCAAGTGGAAGCCCCTGAACAACGAAGCCGGCGCGCGTCGTCCGTCGCCAGCCGATGACGGCAGAGCAGGTGAGCGAAGCTGCCCGCTTGTACGATTCTGGCCTCTCCTTGTCACAGGTTTCCGAAGCCCTGGGAGTAAACCGGGAAACAATGCAGGTAGCGGGCGTCAAAGTTCGCCCGGCTACGGGAGCGGAGTGGGCTTAGGCGGCTCGCTACTGAAGAGCAGTTACGTGCTCTTCAAGGCGTGAGCAGACATGGGATAGACGCGCGAGGGAGGCATTGGTGCCCTGGGCGAGAGTGGTCATCCGCAGTATCGCCAGCACCATGAACTCGAAGTGGGTGATATCCGAGTCGCGTTGCATCTGAGCATCGAGAGCCGGTGGCAGCAACTCAATCACTCGGATGAGTCCACGCCATGCCCAGGACTCAAGCTCGTCCATACTCGGCATCTGGCAATCCATGCGAGCAGTTTAACTAACTTTGCTTGTTGCGATAATTATCCCCTGTTATACTTGACATTACAAGTAATATTCTGGATTGGCGGCCTTACTCCCGTCACGCGAGGGTCCCGACGCTTCCACTCGCAGAACGGAACCGTCAAGCTCATCGGCGCGATCGAGGTCCTCGGCTCCGTTGGCCTCATCGCCCCCCTGGTGACCCACATTCGTCGCAAGAACCCCCCGCAGTTCCCCGCCATTCTCGGCGTGCTGGCCGTTGCCAGCGCAGTGCTCGGGTTCATCGTCCTCACCCATTAAGTCGTCAACAACTAAGGAGAGTCCCATGTCGGATTCATTAATCGCCGTCACCGGCGCCACCGGCCACCTCGGCAGCCTCGTCATCGACAAGCTGCTCGAGTCCCGACCGGCGGCAAGCCTGGTCGCAATCGTGCGTGACCCGGCGAAAGCGCAGCCCCTGGCGGAAAAGGGTGTGCAGGTACGCGTCGCCTCGTACGTAGACCGCGCCGCCCTGGAGTCGGCACTGACCGGCGTGGAGACGCTGCTGCTGGTCTCGGGTAGCGAGGTCGGACAACGGGTACCTCAGCACGTCAACGTCATCGACGCCGCTCGGACCGCGGGAGTGGGTCGCGTCGTCTACACCAGCGCATCCAAGGCGACCACGAGCGAGCTCGTGCTCGCGCCCGAGCATAAGGCCACCGAAGAATACCTGACTGCGTCAGGACTGGACTACACGATCCTGCGCAACGGCTGGTACACCGAGAACTATCTGCCGCAGGTGGCGACTGCCCGCCAGACCGGAGCCGTTGTCGCGGCGGTCGGCGACGGACGCGTCGCGAGCGCCTCCCGGCGCGACTATGCCGATGGTGCCGCCGCCGTGCTGGTCGGTGAGAGTCATAGTGGCAAGGTGTACGAGTTCTCCGGAGACCAGGCGTGGGATTACGACGAGCTTGCGGCCACAATCGGGCACATCATCGGGAAACCTGTTACTTACCAGCGCGTGGACGGGCGGACGCTTGTCGAGATACTCGTCGGGACTGGGATGCCCGAGGAGGTCGCGCAGTTTATGGCGGCCCTGGATGAGAACATCGCCGATGGTCTCCTCGCGGGCACGACTGGCGAGCTCTCTACGCTCATCGAGCGGCCCACCACCAGCCTCAAAGACGGACTCCTCGCCGCACTGGTCTAAACTACCCGGCCAGCGCCCGAGCACATACGCCGCCAATTCAACCAGATGCTCTTCGAACGCATTTCGGATTATATTGGAGCTTGTAGCCACTTCTCCAGCCCCGTCCAGCGTGGCCGTGTCCGCAGTATGCAGTGACGTGTCTTACTGTGTCCTGTGATACGATCGTGCCCAAGGTCACGGCCCACGCGACCTAGAAAGAGGTGACGTCATGAGCGTAACAAAGGGACTATTGGTCACGTTGGAGGCCCTACCCGGTAAGGAAGATGAGGTCCAGGAATTCCTCGGCATCGGGCGAGGGCTCGTCGAGGAGGAACCGGCCACCGTCGCGTGGTTCGCGATCCGTCTTGGACCGTCCTCATTCGGGATCTTCGATGTGTTCCCCGATGACGCCGGCCGCGACGCGCACCTGTCGGGCGCAGTCGCAACCGCTCTCGGCGAACAAACCGGCAAACTGTTCAGCGAGCCCACGATCGAGAAGTTGGACGTCCTGGCTTCTAAGCTCCCCGCCTAAGACCACGAATTCGTCGAGTGTGTCGCTGTGCGATCTGAACATCGCACAGCGACACCTTTATCCGCGACGTGCTCGGCCCGTTCCAGTTGCAACCATGGTCCCGCCAGCGTCGCCCGCACCGGGCCCTAGACCGATCACGCGGTCGTCCGCCGCAATGACACGCATATCGAGCTCTACTGCGACAACAGTATTACCCGCCTCGACGAGCGTCTGAAGATGCGCGACCAGGCGATCCGTGCCGGCGCAGTAAAAACCCGACGTCGGCTCGTCCACAACGTACAGCGTGTCCCCACGCTACAACTCGGTAGCCAGTTTAACGCGCTGCCCCCCCCCCGAGAGCTCAGTTGCCGGTTGACCCTGTCGAAGGTCATCGAGTCCAACGCCTGACAAAGCGGCTAGGGACCGAGTGATCTCCTCATCGCCCACGAAGAAGAGGTTCGCCTCCTCTAGGCTCATCGACAACACGTCCGTGACCGTACGCCCCCTCTATATGACCTCGAGCGTTGACGCCTTGTATCGGGTGCCGTGGCAGTCTGGGCATTCGGTACACGCTGAAGGCAGGAAGAGGAGCTCGACCATCACCGATTCCTCACCCTCACAGGTTGGGCAGCGCCCGCCAGTGACATTGAAGGAGAATCGGCCAGGCTTATACCCGCGCAAACGAGCTTCCGGGGTGTCTGCAAATCGACGGCGGACGTGGTCGAATAGGTCCGGTGTAGGTGGCAACGTTCGACCGCGGCGTCCGGCCGATGTCAACCAACCAATCCGCATGCCACATCACAGCCACGGAGTGTTCGACGATGAACAGGCTGTTCCCTCGCCCCCCCTGAGTCCATCCAGGATCCCGAGGAGCGCCGCCACATCCTGCGGATGTAGCCCCGCTGACGGTTCGTCGAGGATGTAGACCACCCCGAACAGATCAGAGCTGAGTTGCGTCACGAGCCGTAACCGCTGTAGCTCACCACCAGAGAGCGTCGGCGTCGTCCGACTCAATGAAAGGTAGCCCAGCCCCAAATCGACCAGTGGACGAAGTCGCTGCGACACCCCCGCGGCGAGCTCGACCGCAGCAGCACGCTTTCTCTGGTGAGGGACGTACTGTGTGTCGCACATTTGACGCGGAGGCCTGCGAGGACCCGCCACCAGCGATTTGATCAGCGCCTCGGGCTTCAGCCGTTTGCCATGACAGACCGGGCAGATCGCAGCTTTGGACTCGGAGAAGGTGAGCCTGGAGTGGACCGGAACGAAGGGGGTCTCATCGGTGTAGAGAATCCAGTCCCGATCCTCTTTCGGAAGGTCCCGCCACGGCTCATCGTGTCACCTCCCCTCGAGTGGGGAAGCCGGAGCGTCGTCGCGTTTCTGTTCGATTCAGACACGCACGTCGGAGACGGCGAACTTCAGGTGTATGCCGAAGCGGTACGCGGGCGGGCCGAGGCCGCGGGTGCGCCAGTCGTAGATCGTCGAGACGGGGATGCCCAAATACGTGGCCAGCTCGCCGACATCGCTTGCGGGAAGCTATTAATCGATCGCCCCAGCGCAGCTCCGCTCAGTCCGGGGCGAGTCGGATCGCCAGGGTCAGGTTATGGCGCGCTTGAGCCCCGTCGACACGGGCGAGCGCGAATGCTGCGATGACGAGCGCGACGATGTTCTCCCTCAGATCATCCGTCTGCGCGGGTGACGATGCGGGGCGCTGGGCGCGCACGCCCCGCCCGATCGCCGAGGCGAGCTCGGCCCGATAATCGGCGACGACCCGAACCACGGCGGGGTCGCGAGCGATCGACTCTCGCGCGGTGTTCACCAGAAGGCATCCGTTGGTGGCGGACATGGAGTCGAGATTCTCGAACGCGTCCCGCAGCCCGGTCAGGTAGCCCGTGAGGGCATTGGGTGCGACCGGGTCGTCTTGGAGGGGGCGCAGGCGGGGGCGGATGACCTCGTCGAGGTACGACTGAACGGCCGCATCAAAGAGTCCGCGTTTGGAGCCGAAGGTGTTGTACAGGCTGGAGCGGCGGATACCGGTGGCGTCCTCGAGGTCAGGGATAGAGGTGCCGTCATAACCGTGTTCCCAAAAGACGGTGCGGGCGGCGCGCACAACGGTGTCGCGGTCGAAGGTCTGCGTTCGGGCCATGGTCTACCTCACTCTTTCCGTAACGATCAGTCCAGTATATACTGGAAGAGTCATTACAGAACGAGCGGGAGCCCAGTGAGGGGAAACGCATCATGGTCATCGCAGGTCTCGTGCTTGCCGGGTTGGCGGCGCTGATCCACGTCTACATCTTCTACATGGAGTCCATCGCCTGGACGGGCGCGAAGGCACGCGCCACGTTCGGCACCACGATAGAGGAGGCCGAGGCGACCAAGAGCCTCGCGTTCAACCAGGGCTTCTATAACCTGGTCCTCGCGATCGCCGTCGCCGTCGGCATCATCTTCTTCGCCTCAGGCGCGACCGCGGTCGGCGCAACCCTTGTGCTCACCGGTGCCGGGTCGATGGCTGCCGCAGCACTCGTACTTTTTGCCTCCAGCCCTGACAAGCGGGGCGCGGCTCTCAAGCAGGGTGTCCTGCCGCTGCTCGGTGTCATCGCCTTGATTATCGGGCTTGTTTTCTGACCCTCACGCTCCGTTCGGGATCACGGTTCGATCCCCCAACGCATCCATCTACACGTCACAAATACGCAGGAGTACACCGCACATGTCCACGCCTATCAGTACCCAGATTCAGCTCGCTGCCCGCCCGGAGGGCTGGCCTACCCACGACGATTTCCGCACCGTGACGGTGCCGTTGGGGCAGCTTGAGGCCGGGCAGGTGCGGGTGCGCAACGAGTTCGTGTCGGTCGACCCATACATGCGGGGCCGAATGAACGATGTCCGCAGCTATGTCGCCCCGTATCAGCTCGGTGAGACGATCACTGGCGGTGCAATCGGCCGCGTCATCACCTCGGAGGCGTCGGAGCTGCCGGTGGACACCCTCGTGCTGCACCAGCACGGGTGGAGCGACGTCGTGCAGGATACCGCCGCGACGTTCCGTGCCGTGCCGGATCTGCCCGGCGTGTCCTCCTCGCTGCGCCTGCACATCCTCGGGATGACGGGGCTGACCGCGTATGTCGGGTTGACCGCGATCGCGAACCTCCACCCGGGTGAGACGGTGTTCGTCTCCGGTGCGGCCGGTGCGGTGGGCACAGCGGTCGGGCAGATCGCGAAGCTCCTCGGCGCGGGCCGGGTCATCGGTTCCGCCGGCAGCGACGAGAAGGTCGCTCTGCTGACCGAGAAGTACGGCTACGACGCGGCGTTTAACTACAAGAACGGTGACGTGCGCGGCCAGCTCGCGCAGGCCACGCCCGAGGGCATCGACGTGTTCTTCGATAACGTCGGCGGCGACCACCTCGAAGCCGCCCTCGACGCCTTCAACGACGGCGGACGAGCAGCCCTCTGTGGGGCGATCGCCGGATACAACACCACCGAACGCGCCCCCGGGCCGGACAACCTCGCCAACATCATCACCCGCGCCCTCACCCTGAAGGGCTTCACCCTGGCCGCGTACCTGCACCTGGGTGCGGAGTTCCAGGAGAAGATCAACCCGTGGTTCGCCGCCGGGAAGATCGCCTACGACGAGACCATCGTCGATGGCATCGACCACACCGTCGACGCGTTCCTGGACATGATGCGCGGCGCCAACACCGGCAAGATGCTCGTCCGCATCCCCGCCGACACCGAGAGCGAGAGCGAGGCGGACGCGTGAACGACGACAGCCTCGTCGTTCACGTCGACGGCGGCCTCGTCCGGAGGCAATGATCCGGCGGAGTGGAAACCTGGCGCGGGGTCCCGTTCACCGCACCTGTCACCGGCCAGCTGCGCCTGCGAGGCCCGCAACCGGCGGAGCCATGGGATGGCGTGCGGGACGCGACCCAATCCGGGTCCAATCCTCGCCAGCGGATCGGAGTGGGCGCGACACACCGCGTAGACGTTCGATCTGACTCTGCGTCAACCTTTCCTGATAGCACAGAGGCAGCTCCGGTTTCGTGAGAGCCTCCGAACACAGGGAACGATGCCGTGTATCGTCTCTCCCCGCCCGCGATCCATATCTGCGAAGGGCGAGCAATCGCCGAAATGTCGACCGCAGTAAGATCTCAGATCGATTGGGAAGGACTACCTGCACGCCTTCCCATTCACTCGACTGAAAAACAGCCTCGCCTGCCAGGCGGATACCTGGTCAAACTAAGCGTTTGACGAGTTCCAGGAACGTGTCACTCCCAGCCTGCCATTCCTGGGCAGCAGATCGCGATCAGCCCCGCGGCGCAGCGTCGCATGAGCCCAGTTAATCGACTACTCGCCATCCACCTATCCCAAATGGACACACAATCGCCGCCGAGCTTGTTGGTAACGGCCCACCTCGCCTCGCGGCTGCCTTCTACGCGGATCAACGCGACTGCGGAGCCGAACTTTGTTAGCTGAGCCGCATCTGTACCCGGTCGGAAATCCCGACATGCGGGGTATGTTCGAGAACATGTCGAGGGGGTCGGTGGCGTTAGTAGAGTTGGACGTGCCTCGCACCGCTCTCGGTCAGAGCCCGCGGAGTGCGCCTTCCAGCTCGCGCTCTGTATCGCGGTCGGCCTGGACACCAGCGGCGAGCTACCTTAGGCGAACTCGGTGACCCCCGGGCCCTAGATGCCCATTTCCTGTGGGGCCCCTCTAGCTGGTATGCGGAGACGTCTTCGGAGGGTACGGAAGCCTTTACGACCTGTGTGATCGCTAAGACGATCGCCGCGACTTGAATCGGCCTGACTCTTTCTCCGTCACGATTGGAACGAGAGTCAGGCCGATTCAGTTCAACGCATGAGTCCGAGCCGGTCGCGCCCCTGTGTCCGGTGCGTGTTTGCCGCTGACGCCTGCGCGGCAATGTCGCGAAGCCGTGTCAGCGCAGCAGCTGCCCGTGCGAAATTGATCTTCTGAGCATCACTATCCGGGGCTCGACCTAGTGGCGATTTCGCAGTGTCCCGTAACGATCGCGGTACGCCGCTACCGTGCGCGCTTCGCGGCGCCACGTCGCCGTTGCTCGCTGTTCGGCAGGTGACTCTCCGAGTCCAAGCGCCCAGTCCTGCTTCTCGCTGACAGCGCGGTCGAGTATCTCGTTAGCACGTTGCTCAATGAGCTCCCGGCACTCGGTGAGAGCATCCTGCATCTCGGCGCTCATCTCACCAGTGGCCTCGGGGATCAAGCCCGCGATCAGCTGAGGCGCCTTGCGGGCGCGGCCTGATCCTGCCGGTCGTGCGGTGGCTCGTGCGAGGCGATAGTGAAGCACGGAGGCGATGTCGTCAGCGTCGCCGAACCCACCAAGAGCCGCAAAGAACGCCGCGTGCCGATCCTGGAGCCGCTGCGTCCTGTGCTCGAACGCCTCGCAGAGGGGAAAGAGCCCGACAATCAGCTCCTGGTCGGACCGAAGGGCGGCGTGTTGACGACGGCGACGGTGCGGGATGCGACGAACTGGGACACGATCGTCGCGAACCTCGGCCTGCCCGACCTCACCCGTCACGGCCTCCGACACACGGGTGCGACGTGGATGGCCGACGCCTGTGAGGGCTGAAACGATGCTGGGAGCGGTTCTGGCCCCCTTTTGGTCCCCTTATGCACAGGCCGGCCCATTTCGGCCCGATCTCCGGTGCCCAAGAGCCAGCCCGGAACCGGTCAGGGGGACCAACAAAAACCCGTCGACGGAAACGATGAAGCCCAGGTGAGAAACCTGTTCTCACCAACGAAAAAATCGCGGAAACCTTTAAGTTTCCGCGATTTCTTAGTCGGGTTGACAGGATTTGAACCTGCGACCCCTTGACCCCCAGTCAAGTGCGCTACCAAGCTGCGCCACAACCCGATTGTCTCTGTTTAGCCTTGCGGCTTCCCTGAGCACTCGTATTACTATACACAGTTTTTTCTGACTGTGCCAAATTCTGCGAGGCCCTTTTTAGGAGTTTCACGACGCGTTCTCCATCACACCTCAACCTGCCTGAACAGTGAAATATTCTGCAGGAAGTAAAGCCGGGGTAGAGCTCCTAGCGAGCCCTCCCCCGAACGATTACTACCGGTTCCGGTCTTCTGCCCTAGCGGCGTCCACCCTTAGAACTCTTGCTAGCTTGACGCTCACCGAGAGTTCGGCGCTCGCGCACACGCATGGTGATTTCAATGGGAGTGCCGGTGAAGTCGAAGGTTTCACGCAGACGGCGCTGGATGAAGCGGCGGTAGCCGGGGTCCAGGAAACCGGTGGTGAAGAGAACGAACTTAGGCGGGCGGGATGAAACCTGGGTGCCAAAGAGGATGCGGGGCTGCTTACCGCCACGCAGGGGGTGCGGGTGGGCAGCAACGATTTCACCCAGGAAGGCATTGAGGCGACCGGTGGGGATGCGGGAATCCCAGCTATCCAGCGAGTGTTCCAGCGCTGGGACCAGCTTGTCCTTGTGCCAGCCAGTTTTTGCCGAAATATTGACGCGAGGTGCCCACTTGATATGGGCCAAATCGCGGTCAATTTCGCGCTCTAGCAGCTCACGGCGGTCTTCATCGAGGGTGTCCCACTTGTTGAAGACCAGCACCATGGCACGGCCAGAATCGATACCCATCTGGATGATACGAACGTCCTGCTCAGAGATCGGCTCTGAAACATCCAGCAGTACCACGGCTACCTCAGCACGCTCAATGGCAGTCTGGGTGCGCAACGAGGCGTAGAAGTCTGCGCCCTTGGCCATGTGAACGCGGCGGCGGATACCGGCGGTGTCAACGAAACGCCAGGGACGTCCACCCAGCTCCACGATCTCGTCCACGGGGTCGCGCGTGGTGCCTGCCAGTTCGTTCACCACGGCGCGCTCTTCGCCTGCCAGCTTGTTGAGCAGTGAGGACTTACCGACGTTGGGGCGACCGATTAGGGCGACGCGGCGGGGGCCACCGAGAGCTTCGGGCTCAGCGTACTGGGAGTGCTCGGGCATAACCTCTAGCACGGCGTCCAGCAGGTCAGCCAGACCGCGACCGTGCAGACCAGATACCGGGTAGGGCTGGCCCATACCTAGTGCCCAGAGAGCGTGTACGTCCGGCTCCTGGTGGGTATCATCGATCTTGTTGGCAATCAGCAAGATGGGCTTATCCACGCGGCGTAGCATGCGCACAATGGCCTCATCGGTTGCCGAAATGCCGACCAGGGCGTCAACTACCAGCAGTACAACATCGGCGTGTGCCACAGCAATTTCTGCCTGTGCAGCAACCTGAGCATCTATACCCTTAGCATCGGCTTCCCAACCACCGGTATCGACCAGGGTGAAATCTTTACCAGACCATTCGGCTTTGTAAGAAACGCGGTCACGGGTAACGCCAGGTTTATCTTCAACCACTGCTTCGCGTCGGCCCAGAATACGGTTGATGATGGTGGATTTACCGACGTTGGGGCGACCGACAATCGCCACCACGGGGTCAGCTTCTTGGTCATCGTCCTCATCCACGTCGAAGCCCCAGGCGCTCAGCATGGCGCGGTCTTCTTCGTTGAGGTCGTAGTCCTGTAGGCCTGCTAGCAGGGCTTCAGCGCGCTGGTCAGCAGTTTCATCATCAATCTCAGCTAGGCGTTCTGAGACGTCATCCTCACCGCCGCCCAGAAATTTTACTTCGTAGTCATCATGGGGTGCTTGTTCTTCTGCCATGTGCCTCTCCTTCTATCCCTGCTGCGGCACATGCCGCAGCAGATTCTTCGTTCTTGTGTAGTCTAATCGATGGTGCGAACGGGCTCGCCGTTAGCGGCCCAAAGCAGTATTAACTGCCGCAATCACTGCATCGATGGTTTCTTCAAAGTTTAGGTCGCTGGAATCCACCAGGGTGACACCGGGGGCTGCTTCGGTGAAGCTAGTGGTCTTTGAATCCTTCTTATCACGCTCTGACACCTGATGAACCAGCTGATCTTTGTTCTGGGTACCCCCCAGCTGAAGGCCGCGGCGAGCCAGACGCACCTCTTCACGAGCGGTGAGCAACACACGAGCATCCGCATCGGGGGCGACCACGGTGGTGATATCGCGCCCTTCGGCTACCATGCCATTCTGTGCCTCAGCAATAAAGCGGCGTTGCAAGTCAATCAAAATCTGACGTACTTCCAGGTTGGAAGCAACCGATGAGACGGCTTCAGAGATACGGGGCTCGCGGATCGCTTCTCGTACGTCCGCTCCCCCCACCTCAATGATCTCTTCATCGGGGCTGGTGCCCTGCACGTAAGGGAAAGTACGAGCGGCGGTAACCAGCGCTGTGGCGTCCTCTACGTCTACTTTTTCGTTCAGGCAGTACCAGGTCAGGGCACGGTACATAGCACCCGTGTCCAGGTATTCCAGGTTGAAGTGGCGTGCAACTGCCTTAGATACCGAGCTTTTACCCGAGCCGGAGGGGCCGTCGATTGCAATAACAAGTGTGTCAGTCATAGTTTTACCTTACGTGACAACCTTCCAGCCGCGGCCGGTAAGATCATCAACTAGTTTTTCGTGTTCACTAGGGTTAACAGAAATTTCTGCCATACCTACGGGGGCACCTGGCGAGTGTTCCAGCCGTAGATCTTCGAGGTTGACGCCCAGCTCGCCAATCTCGTGCAGTAGCCGAGATAGCGTGCCGGGGGTGTCATCCACCAGCACGGTGAGCTGGGTAAAGGCGCGTGGTGCCCCGCCGTGCTTACCCGGAATGCGGGCTACACCGTGGTTGCCTTCACTCATCAGCTGGGCAATATCGAGCCGGGATCCTGAGTCTGTAGGAGCCTCAAGCGTTGAAATAAGACGCTCTAGGTCTTCCCGTACCCCGTAGAGAGTTTGAACGACAGGCTGCGCGTTGGCCGCCAAAATCTGCACCCAGAGGTTGGGGTCGGACGCCGCGATGCGGGTGGTATCGCGCAGCCCCTGCCCTGCCAGCCCGAGTGCGTAGAGCGGAGTGTCCTGCAAGCGGGAAGCTAGCAGGGAGGACATCACCTGGGGGACGTGAGAAATCAGTGCCACGGTGCGGTCGTGCTCGCTGGCGTCCAAGAAGGTTACAGTTGAGCCCAGCTCAACGGCTACCTGCTGGGCTAGTTTAACCAGTTCCCGGCGCACCAGTGGGTGCTCGCAAAGGACCCAGGGGCGGGCTGCGAAGAGCTCGCCGCGGGCAGCTACCGGCCCAGATTTCTCGCGGCCAGCCATGGGGTGGGTGCCCAGGTAGCGGGTAGCATCAGCACCCGAAGCCAGCACATCAGCCAAGATGGCGGACTTCACCGATGCCAAATCAATGACGAAAGCCTGCGGGTATTCGCCCAGAGCCTTAACGACCAGTTCAGCGGTGACATCCGGTGGGGCTGCCACCACTACCAGTTGCGGTTCTAAAACGAAGCCGGCTTCTGCGCCCCACTCTTCTGCAACAGCTCGCAGGGAGGTACCGGCCCCAATATCCTCAGCGACAGCCTCAACCGTAGGCGAGATATCGCTGATATAAACCGTGTAGCCCAGGTTGCGCAGCCCCAGCCCGGCAGATGCTCCCAGGAGCCCCGCGCCAATCACCAGCACGGGGCCGGTCAGTGTAGCCGAGAAAGCGCTCATTACATATCCACCGATGCCAGCAACTTACCGATTTCTACCTTAGAGAGATTACGCACGGTACCCTGCTTCTGTGAGCCGATGTGTAGCGGGCCCATCTCTACACGGACCAGCTTCTCGACGGGGTAGCCTACCTGCTCGAACATACGGCGAATAATGCGGTTCTTGCCGGAGTGGATGGTCACTTCAACCAGCACGTGGCCGGGAGTAGAGTCAACCAGCTTGAACTCGTCCACGCGGGTTACGCCATCTTCAAGGCGCAGACCCTTTTTCATGGCAGCGCCGATACCGGGCTCCATAGGGCCGGGCACCTGCACCAGGTATGTCTTGGGCACCTCGTAGGAGGGGTGGGTCAGGCGGTTAGCCAGTTCACCGTCGTTGGTCAGCAAGAGCAGACCCTCGGTTTCGACGTCTAGGCGGCCTACGTGGAAGACGCGCTCGGTCATGGATGAGCGCAAAAAGTTGCTGATGCAGGGGCGGCCATCGGGGTCTTCCATGGATGAGACAACGCCCTTGGGCTTGTTGAAGACCATGTAGACCAGCTTGTCGTTGGTCTGGATGGTCATGCCGTCTACCTGGATGCTGACCTTATTGGGGTCAACGCGCACGCCCAGTTCGGTGACCAGCTGGTCATTGACGGTCACGCGGCCTTCTTCAATCATTTCCTCACAGACGCGGCGGGAGGCCACGCCGGCTGATGCCATGAGCTTCTGCAGGCGGACGCCCTCGTGGTCGTAGAACTCGTAGTGGTCTACCGGTGCGTTCTTAGGACGGCGGGGGCGGTGGGGGCCAAAGTTTTTGGTAGCGCGGTGGTTGGGGCGAAATTCGCCCATCTCACCGGCGAAGGGCTGACCCGAACGGAACCTGGGGCCTTTACCGGTACCGGCCTTGCGAGGTCCGCCAGCAGTGCCGGGCTTGGCGCCGCGGTTGCTCTTGAAGCCGCCGCCGGATGAACCGCCGCGGCCACCTTCACCGAAGGAACCGTAGCCGCGCTCTGAACCACCGCGTGAAGACCCACCGCGCTCTGAACCACCGCGCGAGGAACCTCCGCGACCGGCACCGCCAGAGCGGCCACCGCCGCGGTATTCGTTGCTCTTGCCGTAGCCGCGTCCTGCGCCGCCACGGCCTGTGTTACCGCTTCGTCCTGAATTGTTTCCATATGCCATTGTGATGACCTCTTTCATTCGTGGGTGGGCGCTTTTTGCGCCCGTTTCGTTGTCTAACCGGGCTGGCCGGTACATCTTTAGGTGGTGGTGAGTTCTGGATCGCTTGCTACCTGGTCCACATCAGGCAGGTAGGGGGCGAGCGCCGGTAATTGGTCAAGGGATTCTAGCCCGAGTTTCTCTAACAGGGTGTCAGTGGTGATGTACTGGGTGATGCCCTTTTCATCGGGCACTGTCTCTGTAATCAACCCGCGGGCTTTGAGGTTGCGGATTGCCGCGTCCACATTCACTCCGCGCACCTGCGCCACGTAGCTGCGGGTGGCAGGTTGCTGGTAGGCAATTACGGCAAGGGTTTCCAATGCCGCCCTGCTGAGCTTGGAGCTCTGAGCGCCTCCCACGAATCGTCCCACCCAGGGTGAGAAGTCCTGCCGAGCGTAGAGTCGCCAGCCTCCGGCGATGCGGCGCAGTTCAAACCCTCGAGGTTCATGCACGGTCTCACCATCGTCATAGCCGTTATATTCACGGTAGAGCTGATCTAGGGCTGTCTCAATAGCAGGTTCTGAGACAATCAGAGCTGCCGAAAATTCCCGTGCTGAAACAGGGACGTCTGCCACGGCTAGAATCGCTTCAATGGCGGCCTTGATCCCGCCGGGTTGAAGTTCTACCCGGGATAGCTGGTTCTCTGCTTGAACCTCTTGTTCTGCCGTAGGTTCTGAGGCTTCCTCATCCCAAGGGTTGTCTTCCTCTACCGAGGCTGGTGAAGCTTCAGCAGCAGAATCTGAACTCTCGTCCTCACTGTCAAAGCCCCATGACCCACTGTTGAGAATATCGAGGTCATTGGCAGTGTAGTCAGGGTGTTGCGCCTTATTCTCACTCATGCGCTCTCCCTTTCCTCGTGTTGAGCAGTGGGCGGCGCGCTGACGGTGATTGGCCCCAGTGTCTGCGGTTGGTTCACGAGCAACGCTCCCTCCTTGAAGAGTTCAAGCACCGCTAAAAACCGCACGATCGCCACCTCTACCGCAGAAGCACCGGTGATGATCTCGGTAAAGGTCACTTTGCCCCGCTCTTCTAGTTGCGCCATGATATGAGCTTCTTCGGCTGCGATAGTCGTTAAGGGTATGTGCAGGTGGTCGGTCTCGACTTCGGAGTTTGGCGTCGAGGAGTCTTCATTATCACGTGCAGGGTTAATCGCTGCAGCCGCAATACGTGCAAACTCTTCTGGGCTCAGGTCAAAGACAAGCTCCGGCAGCACCTTGCTAAAGCGGGGGTCCAGGGCAACGGTACGGGGGAACCGGTGGGCTTCGACAACGTACCGTTCTTCTAGAACAGCAGTCACTTCGCGGTAGGCACGGTACTGCAAGAGCCGAGCAAAGAGCAGATCGCGTGCCTCAAGCAGGTCGGTATTAGCTGAGATGTGCGCGGCACCTCGGGGTAAAAGGCGAGCGGCCTTGAGATCCAGCAGGGTGGCTGCAGTGACCAGAAATTCGCTGGCGGTGTTAAGGCCTCGGTCGGTGTCTGCATCAAAGACACCGCTGATGTAGCTGAGAAATCCATCGGTTACCTCAGCAAGTGCGATATCGGTGATATCCAGTTTCTTGCGGGTAATAAGGTGGAGCAACAGGTCAAAGGGCCCTTCGAAGTTGCTCAGGTGAAGGGCAAAGGGAGCGGACGCCGGTGTCTGCGGGGGTGCGTTGAGCTCTTGTACTGGTGTCGGTACCATCACGGCAGCGAATCTTTCTGTGTCAGTCGGCTCAGGGTGAGACCGGTTGAAACGTATCTTTCTCTATTGTGCCAACTGACCCAGTGGCTTTCAAGGCTTAGTGAGCGATAGCTCGCCCACAGCAACCCCCTAAAGATACACCAGGACGCCCGCTGAGGCGTCCTGGTCTTGAAAGCAAGTGGTGGTAGGTTGCCCTGATGTTAGGGCGCTCCGCCCCGTGAAATGAGTTCTCGGGCCAGCTGGCGGTAGGCGTCCGCGCCAGGGTGATTCGATGCGTAAGAGAGGATGGGCTCTGCGGAAACCGAGGCGTCGGGGAATTTGACGGTTCGTTTGATGACCGTGTCAAAGACCTTGTCGCCGAAGGCATCAACAATGCGGGCTAGCACCTCTTTGGAGTGCAGGGTGCGGGAATCAAACATGGTGGCCAGCACGCCGTCAATTTCCAGCTTGGGGTTGAGGCGGTCCTGCACCTTTTCGATGGAGTCCACCAGCAGGGCAACGGCACGCAGGGCAAAGAATTCGCAGATGAGCGGAATGATAACGCCATGGCTGGCGGTCAGGGCGTTGACGGTCAGCAGCCCCAGGGAGGGCTGGCAGTCAATCAAAATGACGTCGTAGTCGTTTTCGACCCCGCGCAGGGCAGAAGCAAGAACCTGCTCACGGGCGACCTCGTTGACCAGCTGCACTTCTGCCGCCGAAAGGTCAATGTTAGCGGGCAACAGGTCGACGTTGGGCACGCCCGTTTCTAAAATGACGTCACGCACGTTGACCTTGCGGTCCATCATGACGTTGTAGACGGTCAGCTCAAGTTCGTGGGGGTTGGCTCCGAAACCTGCCGAGAGCGCGCCCTGGGGGTCAAAGTCCACCAGGAGAACGCGACGTCCGACTTCAGCCAGTGCAGCGCCCAGGTTGATGGTCGAGGTTGTTTTGCCGACGCCACCCTTTTGATTCACCATCGAAATGATGCGGGCCGGGCCGTGGGTGTCAAGCGGTGCGGGGTCGGGGTAGACGCGCAGGGGGCGGCCGGTGGGGCCGAGCTGCTCTGCTCCGGTTTCAGTCACTGGTACTCACCTTTAGTTTTATTTGAACACTTTTACCCATCAGTCTACTGGGTACGGCAAACCGAGGGTATTTATCAGGGCCTCAGCGGTTTTTGGAGGACAATACTGCACCCTCAACCCTCACCCCCTCAGTGCGTAAAATGACCGTGTTTGTTGCGGTCGAGCGTGGAGCTAAAGGCTAGACACTCAACCGCAACAAGCACGGTCATCTCTTCACTGATGTGCTGCCCCTATTGGGACTTAAGTACCTTGGCAATATCGTCCAGCACCGCCATATCCTCAATAGTTGAAGGCACCTTGTAGTCCTCTCCATCAGCAATCTGCCGCATGGTTTTACGCAGAATCTTGCCTGATCGGGTTTTAGGTAGACCCTCAACGATTTTGACGTCCTTGAAGTCAGCAACCGCACCAATATCGTTGCGGACGCTGGCAATGAGCTCGCTGGCCAACTGCTCTTCACTAATGTCAGCCCCTGTTTTGAGCACCACGTAACCAGCGGGACGTTGGCCCTTGAGCTGGTCGGCGAGACCGATGACCGCGCACTCAGCAACTGCCGGGTGCGCTGCCAACACCTGCTCCATGGCACCGGTTGAAAGGCGGTGGCCTGAAACATTGATGACGTCGTCCGTGCGTCCCATCACGAAGACGTAGCCGTCCTCATCAATGTAGCCACTGTCGCCGGTGGCGTAGTAGCCTTCAAACGCTTCGAGGTAGGAGGAGATAAAGCGGTCATCGTTTCCCCAGAGCGTGGGCAGGTTACCCGGAGGCATGGGGAGCTTAATGGCAAGGTTGCCTTCCTTCCCCGGGCCGACTGGTTCACCGAAGGGGTCTAACACCTGCAAGTTATAGCCAGGACTAGGCACTGAGGGTGAACCAGGCTTGAGGGGTAGAGCTTCAAGCCCGCGAGGGTTAGCTGCGATAGCCCACCCGGTTTCGGTCTGCCACCAGTTATCGATCACGGGTACACCCAGCTTCTCGGTGGCCCAGTGGTAGGTTTCGGGGTCTAGGCGTTCCCCGGCAACAAAGAGCAGTTTCAGTGAAGATGTGTCATAGTCTGCCAGCAGTGAAGCCTCAGGGTCAGCTTTACGGATAGCGCGCAGGGCAGTGGGGGCGGTAAAGAGAGACTTTGCGTTCGAGTCCTGAATAACGCGCCAGAAGGCACCGGCATCGGGGGTGCCTACCGGTTTGCCTTCATAGAGCACACTGGTTGCGCCAGCGATGAGGGGGCCGTACACGATGTAAGAATGCCCAACCACCCATCCGACGTCCGAGGCACACCAGAGCACCTCACCGGGGCCAACATCGTAGATGTTCTTCATGGTCCAGGCGAGGGCGACTGCGTGCCCGCCGTTATCTCGCACGACGCCCTTTGGCGCGCCGGTGGTACCCGAGGTATAGAGGATGTAGAGAGGGTCGGTTGCCTTGACGGTCACCGGCTCATGGGGCTGGGCCGCTGCCATGGCATCACCTGCAGACTGCCAGGTAACCGCACCGCCAGTGTCTTTAGCCTTCTGCTCAGCTTCTTCTACCGTATGCTCGAAGCCTTCCCGCTCGAAGACCAGCACTGCGCTGGGTTTGCTCGCCGATAGATCTATCGCCTTTTCTACCGCGGGGATGTACTCAATACGACGGCGAGGTTCAACACCGCCTGAAGCGGTCACAATCACGGTGGGCGAGCAGTCATTGATACGGGAGGCCAGTTCAGCAGGTGCGAAGCCGCCGAAAACCACCGAGTGGACGGCTCCCAGGCGGGCTGTTGCCAGCATAGCGACGTGAGCCTGGGGAATCATGGGCATATAAATCAGCACACGATCCCCCTTACCTACACCGGCGTTGGCGAGCGCTCCGGCGAAAAGCTCAACATCTTTCTTGAGTTCGGCGTAGCTGATTTCTTGGCGGGTGCCCAGCATGGCTGAATCGTAAATAATTGCGGTCTGATTGCCTCGCCCTGCGTCAACGTGCCGGTCTACTGCGTTGTAGCAGGTGTTAAGTTCACCGTCAGGGAACCAGCGGTAGATGGGTGCAGCACTATCGTCGATGATGGTCTGAGGTTTGGTGACCCAGGTGATGTTCTCGGCTTGCTCAAGCCAGAATTTTTCTGGGGTTTCAATACTTGCCCGGTAGGTTTCTTGGTAGGTGGTCATCGGATTACTCCTGAGGGGCGTTGGGTGATGTGTGGCGGGAGGGGTTGAGATAAATTTAGTGCTAGCAATCACAATAAGCAATAATTTGTATACAAAATTTCAGGTTTTTTCATGTTTTCCGTAAAAATCCACCATTCGGAAGAAATATTGGCGCTCAATGTATACAAAAGAGGTGGTTGCGTTTTATGGTGGTGTCAGCACAAGACCATGTGCCGTATCACACCGAGAGGATGAGCTGATGAGAGCTAGCGATCTTGCCTACCAAAGCCTGCGCAGCGACATCATGGAGGGAACGCTCTCCCCCGGTTCTGTGATTGCAGAAGTAGAGCAGTCTGAACGACTGGGAGTTTCACGTACACCTGTCCGTGAAGCAATCTCGCGGTTACTCTCGGACGGCCTTGCGGAACCAGCACCGGGGCGCGGCGTCATCGTTGCCCCTATTTCTCTTGAAAATGTCTACTCGCTCTTTGAGTTAAGGGTTTCATTAGATTGCGCCGCCGCCGCTCTAGCTGCCGGCCGTGGGGATGCCACCCGCTTTATGCGTCTTGCTGAGCGGTTTAAGCAAGCGGCAGCTGTTCTATCTGCGGGTCAAGGGAATATTGCTGAGTACTATGCTCTAGTTGATGAGTTAGATACTGCCATTGATGCGGCGGCAGCTAACCGCTATCTCTACCAGGCTCAATCGAGCTTACGCATCCAGCTCACCCGCATCAGGAAGCTGTCAAAGACTAACCCCGTCAGGTTGGCCCAGGCCGCTGATGAACATGCCCAGATAGCTCGTTGCATTGCCTCTCAGGACGCGCAACTGGCTGAAGCCGCTACACGGCTGCACCTGGCCAACGCACTCTTCGCTATCGAAGAGGCAGCCGCCTCCCAAGAGCAGCACGGTCTCTTTGAAGTAGCTGCCCACCCCTAAATCTACCGCTGGCAGCGGAGTTGCTACCGGCGTCCACCTCTACAGAACGACATGATGAAAGAGAGATAACCCTATGACCGTCAACCACAAGGTTCGTGTTTACCGCTCAGAAGAAAACCTCCCCCGCGAAGAGCAGCTTGCCTACAAAATGGCTCTGGTTGCTACCGATCCGGTAGAGGTGCTCCCCGAAGTTGAAGAGATGGTGATTAACCGTGTCATCGATAACGCTTCGGTTGCTATCGCTTCCCTTAACCGCGGGCCTATCATTTCTGCTCGCGACCAGGCACTGGCCCACGCGGCTGGTCCCGGTGGTAGCGGCGCAGGAATTTTCGGTGTAGACGCTGCCAGCAAGAAGGTCTCTCCCGAATGGGCAGCCTGGGCTAACGGCGTTGCGGTCCGCGAGCTGGACTACCACGACACTTTCCTGGCAGCTGAGTACTCTCACCCCGGCGATAATATTCCCCCCATCCTGGCAGTTGCTCAGCACGTGGGTAGCAACGGCCGTGACCTCATCCGCGGTATCGCTACCGGTTACGAGATTCAGGTAGACCTGGTTAAGGCGATCTGCCTGCACAAGCATAAGATTGACCATGTAGCCCACATTGGCCCCTCAGCTTCAGCCGGTATCGGCACCCTGCTGGGTCTGGACACGGAGACCATCTTCCAGGCCATTGGCCAGGGCCTGCATACCACCACCGCTACCCGCCAGTCGCGTAAGGGCGAAATCTCAACCTGGAAGGCACATGCCCCCGCCTTCGCCGGCAAGATGGCGGTTGAAGCTGTTGACCGTGCAATGCGCGGCCAGACCTCCCCCGTTCCCATCTACGAAGGTGAGGACGGCATCATCGCTTGGATGCTGGATGGCCCCGACGCCCGCTACGAGGTTCCTCTGCCAGAGGCAGGCGAAGCCAAGCGCGCGATCCTAGACACCTACACCAAGGAACACTCGGCGGAGTACCAGGCCCAGGCTTGGATCGACCTCGCACGTAAGCTTAACCGCGAACACCCCGAGTTTGCTAACCCCGAGAACATCGAATCCATCGTGCTGCACACCAGCCACCACACTCACTACGTCATTGGCTCGGGCGCAAATGACCCTCAGAAGTACGATCCCACTGCTACCCGCGAGACCCTGGATCATTCCATCCCCTACATCTTCACCGTCATGCTGCAGGACGGCGAGTGGGACCACGTTGGCTCCTACGCCCCCGAGCGGGCTCAACGGGCGGACACTGTAGCTCTCTGGCACAAGGTCACCACCGCTGAGGACGCCGAGTGGACCCGCCGCTACCACTCCACCGACGTTGCAGAAAAAGCCTTCGGTGGCCGCGTAGAAATTAAGCTCACCAATGGTGAGACCTTCAGCGAAGAAATCGCTGTTGCTGACGCCCACCCCCTGGGGGCACGCCCCTTCGCCCGCAAGGACTACATCGGTAAGTTCCGTAAGCTGGCTGAGGGTAAGGTTTCTGAAGCTGAGCAGAACCGCTTCCTGGAGGCTGCTGAGAACCTGGCTCACCTCAAGGACGGTGAGCTGGACGCTCTGAACATCACCGCCAGCATCGAGCTGGAAACCGGTAAAGGAGGTATCTTCTAATGCTGTACGCTCAGAAAACCGCTGCTCAAAAGCGCCTAGAGCTCCGCAAAATGCTGGCATCTGGTGACATTAAACAGTTCCCGGGTGCTTACACCCCCCTCTCTGCTCGCCTGATTGAAGAGAAGAAGTTTGACGGAGTCTACATCTCGGGTGCTGTACTGGCTAACGAGCTGGGTTTCCCCGACGTCGGGCTAACTACCCTCTCTGAGGTTGCCCAGCGCGCCGGGCAGATTGCCCGCGTCACCAACCTACCTGCCATTGTGGACGCTGACACCGGCTTCGGCGAACCCATGAACGTTGCCCGCACTATTCAAGAATTTGAAGAGTATGGGCTAGCTGGCTGCCACATTGAGGACCAGTTCAACCCCAAGCGCTGCGGCCACCTTGATAACAAGAACATGGTTGATCTTGAAACCGCTACGAAGCGTATTAGAGCGGCGGCAGAAGCCCGCAGGGATCCCAACTTCCTCATTATGGCGCGCACCGACTTGCGCGGTATCTCATCGCTGGAAGAGACCATCGACCGTATCAAAGCTCTCGTGGACGCTGGGGCCGATGCAATCTTCCCCGAAGCGATGAAAGATCTCAGCGAGTTTGAGGCTGTCTGCAACGCGGTGGATGTGCCGGTCCTAGCCAACATGACGGAGTTTGGTAAAAGTGAGCTCTTCACCAAGGAGCAGCTAGCGGCCGTAGGTATCAATATGATCATCTACCCCGTCACCCTGTTGCGTTCCTCCCTGGGAGCAATGGAAGGTGTCCTGGACACCATCGCCTCAACGGGAACCCAGGAGGGGTACGTCGATAAAATGCTGACCCGCGCCCGCCTCTACGACCTCGTTGATTACGAGGCCTACAATCAGTTCGATACCGGCATCTTCAACTTTGAGGTCCCTGACCGGTTCACATCCTAGCGGTTCCCGCGCCCCAGCGTCCGCCCGGTATTAACGCTCGGCCGGGCGGACGCCTCCACTTTCGAGCACTGACAGATTCAAAGGAGAAACCCATGTCAGAACAGTTGGACGTCAAACGCGGACTAGCCGGCGTCGTTGCCGACTACACCGCTGTTTCCAAGGTCAACGCTGAGACCAATTCCCTGCTCTACCGCGGCTACCCGGTGCAGCAGCTCGCTGAGATTCCTTTTGAAAAGGTAGCCCTCCTCCTCTGGAACGGTGAGCTTCCCACCGCTGAACAACTAGAAGAATTTACTGCTTTCGAGCGTAGCCATCGTGCGCTCTCCCCCGGCCTCAAAGCTGTAATTGATGCTTTGCCCACCGACTGCCACCCCATGGATGTCTGCCGCACCGCAACCTCCTTCATGGGCGCTACCGATCCCCAGAGCGAAGACCTCTCCCCCGAAAACGAGCTACGCAAGGCATGGGAACTTTTTGCCACCATGCCGGCCGTGGTCTGCTACGACCAACGCCGCCGCCGGGGCCAGGATGTTATCGAGCCTCGCGAGGACCTGGACTACTGTGACAACTTCCTCTACATGGCCTTCTGTGAGGTACCGGTAGCTGAGGTCAAGACCGCTTTCAACGTTTCCATGGTCTTGTACGCTGAGCATTCCTTCAACGCCTCGACCTTCACCGCCCGCGTCATCACTTCTTCCCTGTCTGACCTTCATTCCGCAGTCACTGGTGCCATCGGTGCCCTCAAGGGCCCCCTGCACGGCGGCGCGAATGAAGCAGTCCAGCACACCTTTGATGAAATCGGTGTGATTGAGGGTGAGAGCGAAGCTGATGCCAAGGCGCGGGCAAAGGCTTGGATGGACGCTGCACTTGCTGAAAAGAAGAAGGTCATGGGCTTTGGGCACCGCGTCTACAAGAAGGGTGACTCCCGTGTTCCTACCATGCAGAAGTCCTTCTTCGATATGGTGGAGCACTATGGCCGCCACGATCTCATCGGCCTCTATAAAGGTCTAGCAGAGTCCATGGACGAAGCTAAGGGAATCAAGCCCAACCTGGACTACCCCGCCGGCCCCACCTACCATCTGATGGGCTTCGATACCCCCACCTTCACTCCTATCTTCGTCTGTTCCCGCATCACCGGTTGGACGGCGCACATACTGGAACAGCGCGCTAACAACTCGCTGATTCGCCCGCTTTCTGCCTATAACGGTGTGGAAGAGCGGCAGCTGCCCTAGCGTGACGTTCTAGTCTCAAACCGCGGTGCTCCATGATGTGAAAGTTCATGGGGCACCGCGGTTTTATTGTGCCCGGGGGTGGTGAGCAGCAAAGACTTCGCGCAGGGTATCAGCGGTAACCTTGGTGTAGACCTGGGTGGTGGTGACCGAGGCATGCCCCAAAAGTTCCTGGACCACGCGAATATCGGCTCCACCTTCAAGCAGGTGAGTGGCGAAGGAATGACGCAGGGTGTGGGGTGAAATCTCACCCGGTAGCTTGGCACGTTCAGCGTGTTTTTTGAGAATGAGATAGGCTCCCTGACGGGTCAGCCTGCCCCCTCGAGCATTCAGGAAGAGAGCCGGGGTGCCCTTACCTTTGGAAGCTAATGAGGGCCGCGAGCGCACTCGATAGTCCTCAATCGCCCTGGCTGCGTAAGACCCAACGGGGACTACCCGCTCTTTGTTCCCTTTGCCAAAAAGGCGGGCAACAGCGGGAACACTGGCTGCGCTCTCTGTACCGTCGTTCTCGCTCTCCCTGTCAAAGACCACGTCATCTAAGTCAACATTGATGACTTCAGAAATACGTGCACCGGTGGAATAGAGAAACTCTAGAATGGCACGGTCCCTCAGCCCAACCTCAGTGGTGATATCAGGTGCTTCGAGCAGGCGAGTTACTTGCTCTACGGGGACTGCTTTGGGCAAACGCGCCCCCGGCGTGGGTGGCTGCACCCCGGCGGCAGGGTCAATCGTTGTAACGTTCTCTCGCAACCAGAATTTATGGGCGCCTCTCACCCCCACGATGATGCGGGCGATAGAGCGCTGGCTCAGCGGTTTTCCTGATGCTGAGGGGGTCTCAGCACAGGCTACAGCAAAGTCCCGCACGTGTTTTTTAGTGATAAACCGCGGGGCAATTACACCTACACTTGCCAGGTAGTCCCGGTAACGGTGTAAATCCCGCCCGTAGGCGGCGAGGGTGTTCTGAGCTAGTCCTCGTTCTAGCCCAAGGTACTGGAGGTAGCTTTCGATGGAGCGTTCAAGTTCCGTGGGGCGGGGTTGGGGCACTAGCGCAGGCTCCCCAATGAACCGCGGGTATCGGGGTCTCGCAGGTAGGGGTGAGCAGGCCAGGGTGCATCCGCTGGAGTCAGAGTTTCAAAGTTGCTCAAGGATGCAGCGTGGGCTGCCAACACACCCATAATCGTGCTGGGCGAATGTAACCTCGCCGCCAGGATAGCGGCTACGACCTCATCCATATCGAACCAGCGGGCCACAATTTCAGCTTCCTCTCCCTCGCGCTCCTGCTTTTCCTCATGGGGGATTTCGCTAATACCTCGGGCCAGGAAAACCCTGTTTGCTTCGGTCGAGCAACCCGGTGAGTTATGGTATTCCATGAGAGTGTCCCAGCGCTCGGCTTGCAGGAAGGTTTCCTCAGCTAGCTCACGCCGAGCTGCGGTCAGGGGCTCCTCGCCGGCGACATCGAGCATCCCGGCAGGAATTTCCCACAGGTTCATACCCACTGGCTGGCGGTACTGGTTAATCAAAAGCACCTGGTTCTTCTCGTTGAGCACCACGATAGCCACCGCGCCGGGGTGGGTGATGTAGTCTCGCCCCATTGACTCCCCATCCTCGGTAAGCGAGAAGTCATCGCGCACCACGTCCCAGATGAAGCCCTCGAACTTGGTCTCAGATTTCTGCACGAAACGTGGGTTCACCACATCGGCTAGCATCTGCTGGTCGACTACCTCCTGACGGGCGTCAATACGCGGCGCTGTGCCGTCCTTACGGCTTACCTGCTGCTTCATAGCTTCTCCTTCTCAAACGTCGACTGGTCTGATGGGCATATCTTTAGCCCAAGACTTTAGAGCTGCCCGGCTGCTTCCAGCAGCTCACGGGCGTGTTCTTGTGCAGATGCTGACTGATCATGCCCCGAGAGCATGCGGGCCAGCTCAACCACGCGTTCTTCGGTGGAGAGCACATTCACCTTAGACAGTGAAGCATCATCATTTTTAAGCACTAGGATGTGCTGGTCAGCGAAAGCTGCCACCTGCGGCAGGTGGGTCACCACCAGCACCTGAACGTTCTTGGCTAGCATAGCCAGACGTCGGCCAATCTCGATAGCCGCCTTACCGCCGACGCCGGAGTCCACCTCGTCAAAGATAAAGGTGGGCACCGGGTCCACCTCAGAAAGCACAACTTCAAGAGCCAACATGACGCGGGATAATTCACCCCCTGATGCGCCTTTGCCCAGGGGCCGCGGAACGGCCTGGCGATGGGGTGCCAGCATAAAAGTCACGGCATCTTTACCGAAGCGGTTGAATTTCTCGGTCTCGTCGACCTTAACCACCAGTGAAGCATTGGGCATGGCAAGGGCAGTTAGTTCTTCGCTGACGGCAGCAGCTAGCTTTGAGGCAGCTGTACGGCGTAGTTCCATCAGAGTCCGTGCCTGCTCCCCTAGAGTCTCACGAAGCTCACGCAATTCAGCTTCCAGGGTTTCCTGGCGCGCCGGGTCATCACCGAGAGTATCAAGACGGGCACGTGATTCTTCAGCCCAGGCCAGAACCTCTGCGATATCCGCCCCGTACTTGCGGGTGAGACCTTTGAGTTGGGCACGTCGGTTTTCTACTTCTGCCAGGCGTTCAGGGCCTTCAGAATCTAGCCCAGAGGTGTAGGCTGAGACCTCTTCGGCGATATCGGTGATGTGAATCAAAGCCTCATTAAGTCGGTCAGAAAGAGTTTTAAGGTCTTCATCGGCATCCGATTCAGAGGCTAGCGCAGTACGGGCTGAATCCAGCAACCCCAGCACGTTAGGGGCATCAGCATCCCCGTATTCGGTACCTGCCAGAGCAGCCGAGGCAGTGGCGGCGGCCAAACGTAGAGACTCAACGTTAGTGAGCTTCTGACTCTCTGCATGGAGAGCCTCGTCCTCACCTTCAAGAGGGTTGACACTGTCAATTTCTGCTAGAGCGCCCTGCAAAGTCTGTGCTTCCAAAGCGCGGGCGCGAGTATTTTCTCGCACGTCCCGTAGCTCACCAGCAGCCTGCTTGAAGCGTTCGTAGTTCTTCTCGTATTGAGCGAGCAGGCGTCCAAGTTTTTTACCGGCATAAGAATCTAGGGCATGACGCTGCTCGGCAGAAGACTTAAGGCGCAACTGATCTGACTGACCGTGCACTGCCACCAGCGTATGCCCGATATCAGCTAGCGTCCCAATAGGGGCTGAAACCCCACCCACATGGGCACGAGAGCGCCCCGAAGCGTTAACGGTTCTCGCCAAGAGCAGTTCATAAGAACCGTCTTCCAGCTCCTCAGTTGACCCCCCGGCGTCATCGGCTAGCCCAATGGCTCTGTGCCCCGCTGGCAGTTTAATGACGGCCTCAGCCAAAGCGCTAGAAGCCCCGTTGCGCACGCTGGAGGCATCAGAACGTGCGCCCAGTAGCATCCCCAGCGCGGTCACCACCATGGTCTTACCAGCACCAGTCTCACCGGTCAGCACAGAGAAGCCCGGTTCTAGGGGAAGGCGGGCATCGGTGATGACCCCTAAATCGCGCAGATGAATCTCTTCAATCACGGGCTATACTCCTGGGTTAAGGCGGCTAATGGGCAGAGCCGATGTGGCAGGGCTAGCCGTACTGGGGCCTCGCCAACCGGTAGTAGGTAGCTCAAACTTTCGGACCAGACGCTCAGAGAAGGGAGCCGGGTGCATACGGGCTAGGCGCACCGGTTTGGACGATCGCGTCACCTCGATACGGGCCCCGGGCGGCAAATCGCGGGTTCGGCGTCCGTCGCACCAGAGTACACCTTCAGCGCCATTGGTGGGCAGCAGCTCGACCGCCATCATCGAGGTCGGGGCAGTCACCAGTGGCCGAGCAAAGAGCGCGTGGGCAGATAAGGGAACCATGAGCATGGCTTCAACGCTGGGCCAGATAATGGGCCCTCCTCCAGAGAAGGCATAGGCTGTTGAGCCGGTGGGCGTTGCCAACACCACTCCGTCACAGCCAAAGCCTGAGAGCGGGCGGCGATCGACCTCAATGACCACTTCAATCATTTTCTGGCGGTTACCTTTTTCAACGCTGGCCTCGTTCAGCGCCCAGGTATCGAGGATTTTTTCCCCGCCTTTCCAGACCTTAACGTCAATGGCCATGCGCTCTTCAACGGTATAGTCGCCGGAGACAATGCGATCTACTGTTTCGGCAAGGTCAAACTCTTCCGCTTCTGCAAGAAAGCCTACGTGACCCAAGTTGACGCCCACCAAAGGGATTTGGGTGTGCCGGATCATCTCGGCTGCGCGCAGAATAGACCCATCTCCACCCAGCACCACGCCCAGTTCAATCTCGTTGAGAGCAACACTTTCGTGTGCGACCGCCACGGGCACAGGATTCTGCCATCTCTGGGTAAGAGCTTCAAGGTCCGCTCGGTTCATGACCGGCACCAGACCCGCCGCATGCAGCTGGGCACAGGCCGCCCGGGCAGCGTTTCGGGCTTCACTTCGCCCGGTGTGGGCAAAAACTAAAATCTTGCGGGTATCGCTACCGTCTATGAGCGCGGGGGCACTAGTTTCATTCACAGTTTTAGGCTAGCTGAAAGTAGTTCTTTTTTCCTCACTAGAAACACAAAACACCGAAGTTTTCGAACATTTATTCGAAAATTCGGTGTTTTGGTGTATTACTCCGGTTTGTGACACCAGAGGAAAAATTCGACATTACCGTCTTGACCGGGGAGCGAACTCTCTTCCTGCCCCCTGATGACCAATCCGTACTCCTCGGCACAGGCCCGCACCGAGTTAACAGCATCCTGGCGTGCTTGGGGGTCTGTGACCACGCCGCCCCTGCCCACACGAGCACTTCCGACCTCGAATTGTGGTTTTACCATCAGCACGAGGTCTCCACCTGCACGGGTCACTTCTGCTAGAGGTCCAAGCACCTTGGTCAGAGAGATGAAAGATAGGTCAGTGACCGTCAGGTCCACCTGTCCACCAATATCTTCTGAGTCCATGTGGCGCACGTTCATGCCCTCATAAACATCAACTTTGGGGTGTTCCCTCAGCCCAGGTACCAGTTGACTGTGCCCAACATCCACCGCTGCTACCAGGGTAGCACCCCGCCGCAGCAGGACGTCGGTGAAACCACCGGTTGATGCACCAGCGTCCAGGCAGCGTTTGCCCTCTACGGTAATGCCCGTAAAGGTATCGAAAGCACCGGCCAGTTTATGTCCGGCACGACTGACGTACTCGGTCAGCTCGCTGCGGGTAATGCTGACGGTGTCACCCTCCCGCACTTTCTGGCCCGCCTTGGTGGCAGGCTGACCGTTAACATTCACCAGGTGAGCGTCAATCATCTTAATAGCCAGGGTACGAGAACGGGCAATACCCGCCTGCACCATGTAGTGGTCAAGTCTCATATTGCCCGTTTCCTTATGTAGTGTATTAGCCTCAGCAACTAGTTGAGGCTTTCCTGCAGCTCTTCAGCTAGCCTGGCGTAACGGTCGATTCGTTCGCTGGGGTCCAGTGCCAGGGCAGCTTCTAGAGCTGCTTCAAATTCGGGGTCTAGCTCTACGCTAGGCTCTTCCTTAGCCACGGTTGAATACCTCAGGAGCTCTGGGGGCCTCGTGCACATCTGGGTGGGCTACCCACCAGGCTGCGCAGGCAACTCGCCAGCTATCGACCTCTGCACCGGCTCCGTTCAGAGTCAGTTCGTTCCCCTTCACCTCAGCAATAAAGCCAGCGGCTTCTGCTCTTGCTCCAGTAGGGGTAACCTCCACATCGATCTGCGGATAGGGCTCAAAAAAGCCCTCCAGGGTTTCAATAATGTAAGTCGGACGCTCGATGGTAATGGCAGCCAGCACCGACTGGTAGGTATCAACACCGGTCATCACCATAGCGGTTGCTATCTGTGCCCTGTTACCACCTTGAATATCGGTATCCAGGCGGTCGCCCACAACCACCGGACTGGTAGAGCCCAGCTTCTGCGCAGCGGTGGTAAAGATTGGTGACTCGGGCTTACCTGCAACCTGAGGCTGACGCCCAGTAGCTGTGGCAACAGCACCGACGAGGGTCCCATTCCCCGGAGCGATACCGCGCTCCTTGGGGATCGTGAAATCCGTGTTGGAGGCAACCCAGAGCACAGATTTATCGGCTAAGGTGTAGGCAGCCTCAGCGAGATCTTCCCACACCATCTTGGGGTTAAAGCCTTGAGCTACAGCGACCGGCTCATCGTGCTGCGATCGAACCGGGGTAAGACCGGCAGCTTGAACGCAGTCCGCTAACGCCTGGGCCCCTGTAATTAGCACCTTAGCGCCTGCGGGTAGCTGTGCAGCCAGGAGCTCAGCAGCTGCCTGAGCAGAGCTAATAACGTGTTCAGCGTCAGTCGTGACGCCCAGCTCTACCAGGTGCTCAGCAACAGCATCAACGCTCCGTGAAGCATTGTTGGTAACAAAAGCAACCTGCACCCCGGCGTCCTGAGCACGGTTGAGCGCATCAGGAGCCCCCTCAATCGCTAAGGGCCCAGCGTAGACTACGCCGTCAAGGTCAGAAAGAATCGCATCGTGCGCATCAAGCAAGCTCTTAGTCACGGCTATCGTCCGCTTCAACGGCAAAGAGGGAGTCTTCAGCTGCTTGTTCTTCGGTCACGGTCTGCTCAACAGCAGACTGCGCAAGTGCGGCATCTAGTTGCTCTTCATCATCTTCAACGCCATCAACGGGTTCAGTTTCTTCACCCAACAGTTCAGCTATTTCTTCTTCGACACTGGGCTCTTCAGTCACCACGTCCTCAGCATCCTCAGCCTGGTCTTCGTCTTCCAGGTCAATGGCCACTTCTTCGGGTTCGAACAGGTCGTCCTCAGTGAAGATATCGAAGATTTCAGGTTCAGCGAATTCTCCCTGGCCCAGGGCAGCCTCGGTAACTACGGCTAGGCGCGCCCAACGGCGTGCTTCAGCAACACGACCGTCCTCTTCCAGAAGATCGGCGTAGGCCTCAAACAGGCGGGGTGAGTAGTCAAAGCCGCGCTTAGGATCCAGTTCGGGAATCTCTAGTGCGCTAATTGCTTTCTTCAGCTCGCCGGCATCATGGTGTATACCGGAAACCACGATAGCAACCTCTGCGCGTACAGCAGCCGGTACTTCCTCATCCTTGGCTTCTTCGGCCAGGGTAAGTGCTTTCTCCATACGGCCCAGTGCGCGCTCACAGTCCACCATCAGTGCCAGGTGATCATTGGATCCGGAGATTCGACGGTGAGTGCGCAGTTCGCGTAAGCACAGCTCGTAGTCGTCAGCAGCGTAGGCGGCAACGCCTACAACCTCACGTACCAGCCCGATGCGACCAGCTCGCTTTGAAGCTGCAACAGCGTGCTCCAGAGCGAACTCGGGATCAATATCAATGTAGCGCCCTACCATCACCAGGTGCTTGGCGACACCTTCAGCATTTTGAGCTTCGAGCTGGCGCAGGGCACGCAGGGTCCAGTTTTCTAGCTCCTGACCCGTTACATCGGTGTCAATTTCAGGTGAGTTGCGGCGGTAGTCTGCTACAGGTGCCTGCGCGGCGTCATCACGCTTAAATTCTTTGCGAGGGCCCTTGTCGAAACTGCGGTCATCACGACGGTTTGAGTCCCGGCCTCCGCGGTCGTCAAAACGCTTGGGCCCGCGGTCATTACGGTTATTGTCGTAGGAGCGGTTGCCGCCGCGATCATTACGGTCAAAGTTCCTGTTACCGCGTTCCTCACGAGGGCGATCACCATCAGAACGACGGTTACCGAAACCACCACGGTCATCACGGTTGCCGTAGGAACGTTCACCGTCATTGCGGCGCTTATCAAAGCCGTGGTTATTGCGGTCTCCGCGATCATCAAAACGCTTAGGGCCGCAGTCATCACGGAAGGTGCGCTCACCATCGTTGCGGCGATTACCGAAACCACCACGGTCATCACGACGGTCAGAACGATCATTACGACGATCGCCAAAACCACCACGGT
>NZ_JAYWLX010000008.1:0-122385 GCF_040946345.1 Rothia sp. LK2492
ATATACACAAACACTATTGTTTACAATAATTTTCCTGTTCCTTACCTCAGCGATAACACCAAATCTAAGCTCACTCAGGCTACCTTGCGTGTTCTTGATGTGCGCGAGTACCACTGTGAGAAAACACTTGCGGAGCTCTACGACCCGGAAAAGATGCCCGCTGACTTGCTCCATGCACATCAGACTGTTGATGACATGGTTGACTCCATATACTCCACAAAGACCTTTGAAACCGATGAAGAACGTTTAACGGTACTCTTTGACCTCTACGAAAAAATGGTTGAAGAAGAAAAGGCTCAGCTGGCAGAAGCCAAGGCTAAAAAGCCTACTACCCGCCGAAAGCGCGTCACCTCAGCGCCGTCGTCCTTATCTCTTAGCAACTCAGAAACCAGCAAAGAAGCCTAATAATGAGCCCCCCCCAAACTTATTCAAACAATCTGGTCAATGTCACCTACGCGCAGGCGGGCACCTCAGTCAATACTGACGACCTTGGGATGCGAGAAATGCAACGCCGAGTCTACGAACAACGTAATGCGCAATATCTGCTGGTGAAGGCACCGCCGGCATCCGGTAAGTCCCGTGCCCTCATGTTCGTAGGTCTTGACAAACTCTTCAACCAGGGCACTCGTAAGGTCATTGTTGCCGTTCCCGAACGCTCTATTGGCGCCTCCTTTGCTTCCACTAACCTCACCGCACACGGCTTCTTTGCTGACTGGCAGGTAGAACCCCGCAACAATCTCTGTACCCCGGGTGGAGCAGCCGGTAAAGTAGACCGTTTCACCGAATTCCTTAAGGGCAACGATGCCTTGCTGGTCTGCACCCATGCAACTCTGCGCTATGCGTACGAGAAGCTGGCACCAGAGGACTTCAACGGAATCTTGCTTGCCATCGACGAGTTCCACCACGTCTCAGCAGACCTAGACTCCAGCAGACTCGGCTCCTTACTGCACAGCATCATGGCTGGGTCAGATGCTCACATCCTCGCCATGACGGGTTCTTACTTCCGCGGTGATACCGTGGCCGTCCTTGCACCAGAAGACGAAGCTAAATTCACCCCGGTCACCTTCAACTACTACGACCAGCTCAACGGTTACCAGTACCTTAAAACACTGGGTATTGGACACCACTTCTACCAGGGTCGATACACCGACGCTATTCACGAAGTGCTTAATCTGGATAAGAAAACAATCTTGCACATACCTAGTGTGGGTTCTGGCGAGTCCACCAAGGATAAGTACGAAGAGGTTGGATTCATCCTCGATACCATCGGTGAATTTGTAGAAGTTGAAGAAGAAACCGGCATTATCCTTGTTCAGCGTAAAAACAATGATCAGTTGTTACGGGTAGCGGATTTAGTAGACGACAGAGACACGCAAAAACGTAGCGCAACCCTGCATTATCTCACCAGCGTCGCTTCAAAAAACCGGGACGCTGTAGACATTATCATCGCTTTGGGTATGGCAAAGGAAGGCTTCGACTGGCCTTTTGCTGAGCACGCTCTCACAGTGGGTTACCGGGCATCGTTGACCGAAGTCATCCAGATTATTGGCAGGGTTACACGCGACTCTGAGGGTAAAACCCATGCGCAATTCACCAACCTAATTGCAGAGCCGAATGCCAGCCAAAGCCAGGTGACGGTCTCAGTCAATAACACCCTCAAAGCCATCACTGCATCCTTGCTCATGGAACAGGTGTTGGCACCAAATTTCACCTTCAAAGCCAAAAAGGGAAACGATGATTTTGAGGAGCCCGGCACCATCAAAATCAAGGGTTTCAAAGAGCCCTCGACCGCCCGAGTACAACAGATTGTCGATACAGATCTCAACGACCTAAAAGCTATAATCCTGCAAGATGACACCTTTACCCGAGCAGCTAGCGGAGCTTTTGACGCTGAGACTACCAACAAGGTGGTAATCCCCAAGATAATTAGAACCCAATACCCCGATCTTTCAGATACAGAGGTAGAAGAGGTACGCCAGCAAGTAGTCGTCGACTCGGTTATTAAGAACGGCGAAGTGCGTACCGTTGGGGACAAAAAATTTGTGATGATGGCTGACAAATTCGTCAATATCGATGACATTAATATCAACCTCATAGACACGATCAACCCCTTCCAACGCGCCTTCGAAGTGCTATCGAAGTCTGTAACCCCCAACGTCCTGCGCCTTATCTCAGACACCATCGCCGCCAACAAAATAGTGATGACACCAGAAGAAGCTATGACCTTGTACAAGAAAATAGAGTTATGGGTTAAAACTAACGGCCGCCGGCCAGACCGTAGGTCAGAAGACGCCACTGAACGTACCTACGGCGAAGCCCTGCTGGTTCTCCAAAAGGCAGCCCAATCGCTCAAACAACGTCAAGCAGCAGCACAGACAGAACAAACCAAGGCAGAAGGGGAGTAGCCATGAGCTCAGAGAAGCTATCCTTTGAAGACCAACTCACCCAGCTCCTTAAAAACGATACTGAGGGTTTGCTCGCAACCCCAGAAAAGCCCCAACCTATCACCGCAACCGACCGGTTAGAACGAGCTTTTCTAGAAATCGTGGAGTTTAGGCGGGAGCATGGCAGGCTACCGTCAGCCGAGACCCTTGATATCTCTGAACGCAAACTCGGGGCAAGGCTCGACGGCTTTCTCAATAATGAAGCTAAAGCTAATGCTGTGCGGCACCTCGACGAGTTTGATATGCTCTCCCTGCCAGAAGCACCAACCTCTTTGGAGGAACTACTCACCTCAGATTTTGACGGGCTCGACCTACTAAACGACAACTCGGGTCTCTACGACTTTTCGACAATGCCCGAACTACAACGGGAGCCAGACGAATTCGACGTGGCCCAACGTAAAAAGGCTGAAGACTTCGGGAAATTTGAGCATCTCTTCAGGCTCAAGCACCGGCAATTAGAGGCAGGAGAACTAAAGCAAAGTGCCTTTGGTGGGGTTTCAACCATCAAACAGGGGCGATTCTTCGTTCTCGGAGGCGTCATGCTCTATGTTGCTGAAGTTGGCGAAACTGAGATGGTTAAAAACGGCGACCGAAAGGTACCCAAAGAGCGCTTGCGGGTCATCTTTGAAAACGGCACCGAGTCATCAATGTACCGGCAATCGCTGGCAGGACGTCTAGGGGAGCAAGATGGCCGCAGTCTTGCTTCAGCTCACCACCAGAATTTTGCTGAGCAAGAGGTAGGCGAAGATTTCATGCCTGTTGGCTACATCTATGTTTTGAAGTCACAGAGCAAGGACCCTGCAATTTCGCAGTTGCCTAACCTCCACAAAATTGGCTTTTCACGTGGTGCTGTAGAACAACGCATTGCACAAGCAGAAAAAGACCCTACCTATCTCATGGCACCGGTGGAAGTCGTAGCCGCCTATGCTGTCAAGGATCTGCAAGCAGCTAAACTTGAACACCTCTTGCACCGTGTATTCGCAGAGGTACGTCTGGACATCACTATGACTGATGCTGATGGAAAGCCCTACACTCCCTCGGAGTGGTTTATGGTACCTAGGGCAACCATTGACCGAGCAATCCAGATGGTCATTAGCGGCGACATCGTGGACTTCCTGTATTCAAAGGAAACAGGGAAGCTGGTGTGGAATGGCTGAGAAAAATTCAGATTCAAGAGATTTTTTGAAATATGCTTTTTTCCTCCCAGTTATTATTGTGTTTGTCACTCATTATCTAGTTATAATTTATGCTTTAAGGTCATTCAGGGATGATACCGGTTTCTGGCAAGCCTTAGCAGAAATTTACGGAAATTCTTTATGGTTTTATTTTAGGGTCGAAGATAACTATATAATTGGGGCTGCTTCAATAATTATCGCATTGGTAATTGCGTTGGCTGTTTCACCCGGTAGTTTGCGAAGTAAAAACGAAAATCGCTACCGGGATCGCATGCGATTCGTTTCAGTGTTGATTTCGTTGATTGGCATATTGGCTGTCAGTTTGCATTTGAACTCCAGTGTGGCAATTATAATGTGCCGCATATTGACATTGGGAAGTGTAGGCCAAGAGGTATGGTCAAATCTCTTTCTTGTAATAGTTTCACTTCTAATTTTTGGGTTTGGCGCGTTTAATCAAATGCCGGACTCAAGGAAGGCCAAGCAGAGGGTTGAGGAAATAAACGAGGAAATCGAAGATTTGATTCCAGGTGCGAGTGAAGCCATCCTGCGGTATTGGCTAAGCGCTCCACCAAAGAGTCGGTTTCACGACATGCTGGTACTTGATACTAAAATAAAAGTTAGTTCGAGATACTTTCATTTAAAAAAGATTGTTTTTTGTCTTGTTGGGTCTTGGCAATTCGTTGTCCCATTAGCATTTTCTGTTCTGCTGTTGATTGGTTATATTATTTTAAATGATTTCAATCGATATGGGGTAATTCAAATTATCTCTTTCTATCTTCTGATTTTTATTATTTTATTCAGTGCATTTTTTATATTTGAAAATAATAATAAGTTGAAATATTATAATAAATTTTCAAAAGGACTTGAACGAAAGCTTGATGGGATTATGAATTTCATATTGTCAATAACTTGCGCTTCATTCTTCGTAATGGCATTGTTGAGTGGTTTAATCTTGGTTTCAAGTGTAGAGGGTGGGTTTTATTTGGATGCATTGAGTATTTCAGTTATATTGCTGATAATAGCATCAGTATATTCCCTAATCTTTGTATCTAAGATGTATAGTAGCGAGTCGGTCTCCCTTGAATTTATTTCCTATCGCAGGCAATTCAATGGTTTGCTTCAAGAACGTAAAGATAACGAAAAAATTATCGCAGGTGAGAATCCCGAAATGGCCAGAAAAAAATGCGATTGGCGTCCCCAACCGTCACGCTGGTGGACCGGGTAGAAAAGTGTCTGAGCCTGACTAATCGGTATTCATACAGTGAGGCAGGGTGTTTGCTCCAAGGCAGAGGCTATTAGTCGCTGCCTCGGAGCGAACACCCTGGCTCACTGGCGTGATCAAGCTATTCCCGGCGTCTTGACCGCCACTATCGTCTGCAATAACCGTGTTAAAGCTCGTCTAGCAGCAGAGTCTAGCAAAGAAGTCCGTCTCAGGCTGTCACACCCTCCAGAAAGCCTGCCGCGTTGCCGCCCGCTGTTATACGAAGCCTCAGAGAGTAGCCGTTCAGTTATCTGCACCGCTCTAGCAGTGGGAGTCTGGAGCGCCTCGTCCCGGTAGGTCTCCACCCAATCTTTTTAGGGGGTGGACCCCGAATGGCGCGGTTGATGGTCTCAATTGGCATGCTGGATGAAGTAATTACACATTCACATCGCTAAAACTAACTAGAGCAGGTTCAACAGGGCCTGATCTCAGTGCCAGAAGGGGTGCACCCCGTGTGGTCATCGACATATTGGCAGGCAAAAAAGTGGATAGGCTGGGCTTTTGTTCGGAGTCACGCCAGTCCAGACTGTCGTCGCTCCGTAAAACCGTGCCTGTAACAGATACCCTTCTATTTGACGCCCCCTATAAAATGGGGGGTGTGAGCACCATCGATAGCACCCAGAGCCCGGCAGCCCCAATGCTGCGCACCATCGACCTGCGCGGCACCAGCCATTCCTATAAGGAACTGCGCCAGATTGTTCCACGCCAAACCAGTGACTATGTGGGCAACGCTCTAGCTACCGTCGAAGACATTATTACCAGAGTACGAGCCGACGGCGCCCCCTACCTCCGCGAGCTCTCACAGCGCTTTGACGGCGTAACCCAGGACGCCTTGCGCGTGCCCCAGTCCTCCATTGACGATGCAGTTGCCGCCCTAGACCCTGCGGTGCGTGAAGGCCTTGAAATCGCCATCACCCGTACCCGCGCCTTCGCGGTCGCCCAGCGTCCTGACGATAAAACCATCGAAGTAGCCCCCGGCGCTAAGCTCACCAACCGCTGGACGCCCGTACGCCGCGCCGGCGTCTATGTGCCCGGCGGTCTGGCCGTTTACCCCTCATCCGTCATTATGAACACCGTGCCCGCACAGGCCGCCGGTGTTGGCTCCCTGGTGCTCTGCACCCCACCCCAAAAAGAATTCAGCGGTCTGCCCCACCCCACCATCCTGGCGGCAGCAGGACTCTTGGGGGTCACCGAGGTCTGGGCTATCGGCGGCGCCCAGGCGCTGGCCGCTATGGCCTACGGCATTGATGACGACGGTGAAACCCTAGAGCCGGTCGACACCATCACCGGCCCCGGTAACATCTTCGTTGCCATGGCAAAACGAGCTCTGCAGGGCGTGGTGGGCGTGGATGGCGAAGCCGGAACCACCGAAATCGCGGTCATTGCGGATGACACCGCCACCCCAGACTACGTAGCGGCTGACCTCATTTCCCAGGCTGAGCATGACCCCAACGCCGGGTCAATTTTGATTACCCACAGCTCGCCCCTAGCTGAGGCAGTCACCGAGGCCATCACCTCTCGCGCGGCTTCCACCAAACACGCCGAGCGTGTCGCCACCGCCCTGTCCGGCCCCCAGTCCGGCATTATTCTCACCGACTCCCTGGATCAGTCCATCGCTGTGGCAGACGCCTACGCCGCTGAGCATCTTGAAATTCACACTGAGGACGCCGCGGCCGTCGCTGCTCGCGTCCGTAATGCTGGCGCTATTTTTATCGGCGGTTTTTCGCCGGTGCCCCTGGGGGATTACGCTGCTGGCTCTAACCACGTGCTTCCCACCGGTGGGTCGGCCGCATTTGCCTCAGGTTTGAATACCACCGTCTTCATGAAAGCGGTGCAGCTGATTGAGTACTCCGAAGAAGCTCTAGCAGAAATCGGTGACGCTATTGTAGCTGTCGCTGAAGATGAAGATTTGCCCGCCCATGGTGAGGCCATTACCGCACGCACGAAAGGCAACTAATGTACTGCCCCTTCTGCCGTCACACCGACTCCCGTGTTGTAGACTCCCGTACAACCGATGACGGCGGCGCTATCCGCCGCCGCCGCCAGTGCACCGAGTGCGGTAAGCGTTTCACCACCGTGGAAACTACCGCCGTTGCGGTCATCAAGCGATCCGGGGTGACCGAGCCTTTCAACCGAGGAAAAATTATCTCCGGTGTGCGTAAAGCCTGCCAGGGGCGCCCGGTCGGTGAGGACGACCTGGCTAAGCTGGCCCAGGAAGTTGAAGAATCGATTCGTGCTAAGGGTCTGGCAGAAATTGATGCCCACGAAGTGGGCCTGAGCATCCTAGAGCCGCTTTCACGTCTGGATACCGTAGCCTATCTTCGCTTCGCCAGCGTCTACCAGGCCTTTGAATCCCTGGCTGATTTTGAGCGAGCTATCGCAGATTTGCGTAACAGTGGGGCTGAGGAGGGCGAGCAGCCAACCCTCATCTAAATCAGTGGCAGCGCACCCGCAGATGGGGGGTGGGGTGCTTAGACCCACAACGCTGAGAGGCAGTACCCTGAGAGTACTGCCTCTCAGCATTTAGCTATACAGCCGCACTGACTGGGGCAGGCCCTCATCAGAAGCAAACTCAAGGTTCCACTGCCTGCCCTCGGGGTGCGGAGGTAGCTGAAGATCCACGTCACCACCGGTATTGAAGACCAGCAAGAGACCGTCTAGCTGTAATTGGAAGCACCTGAAGGCAGGGTCATGCCAGTCGTGGTCCTGTGTATGTTGCCCGTCGGCCCGCCACCAGAGCGCTTCGTCCCCGTGCAAAAATTCTTGCTGGTGCAGCTGGGGGAAACGGCGACGCAAGGTGATGAGCTCTGCAACGTAAGCTGATAGCTCCTTGTCGGCAGATTCCCAATCAAGCCAGGTGGTGTCGTTATCCTGACAGTAGGCGTTGTTATTACCCCGCTGGGTGTTCCCCAGCTCATCGCCGGCCAGTAGCATGGGCACTCCCTGAGAGAACATTAGAGTTGCCAGCATAGCTTTAATACGACGTTTTCTCACCAGGGTAATTTGGGGATCATCGCTGGGACCTTCAACGCCGCAGTTATCGCTAAAGTTTTCGCCGTGACCGTCCCTATTGCCCTCACCGTTAGCTTCATTGTGCCGCAGGGAGTAGCTCACCACATCAAGGAGGGTGAAACCGTCGTGGGCTGTAATGAAGTTGATGGACGCACTAGCGGGTCTGCTGCTGTGGTCAAAACGCTCAGCGCTGCCCAGCAGGGCGGAGGCAAGCTTGGGCATACTCTCAGCATCACCTCGCCAAGCCTGGCGCACGCCATCTCTGAAGGTATCGTTCCATTCGCGCCAGGGGTGCGGGAAGTGGCCCAGCTGGTAGCCCCCTAGGCCAATATCCCAGGGCTCAGCAATCATCTTGAGATTTCTGAGAACAGGGTCTTGTGAGATTGCTTGGAAGAAGGCTGAACGATCGTTAAAACCGGTGTGGGAACGCCCTAAAGTGCTGGCAAGGTCGAAGCGGAAACCGTCCACACCGTAGCGCTGGGCAAAATGACGCAAAGAATCAAGCACAAGCCGCAGGACGTGGGGGCTACGGACCGCTAGGGTATTACCGGTGCCGCTGTGATTAGCGTAGGACCTATCGGCGTTGCGCATATAGTAGTGGTGGTCGTTGAGGCCGCGCATTGAAAGGGTAGGGCCGCCCTGGTCACCCTCACCGCTGTGATTGAACACCACATCCAAAATGACCTCGATGCCGTTCTCGTGCAGAGCGTTCACAGCCTGCCTGAATTCAATATCGGCGTGCGCTCCGGTTTTATCTCCGGAGGTATAACGGGGTTCTAATGCTGAAAAACCGATAGGCTGGTAGCCCCAGTAGTTGGTGAGACCGCGCTCAGTGATGTACTGGTCATCTAAGAAGGCCTGAACGGGCAGTAGCTCCAACGCATTGATGCCCAGACCTTTGAGATGGTCGAGCACGGCGGGATGGCCCAGCGCTGCGTAGGACCCTCGAATCTGGTCAGGGATGTCTGGGTGCTTTTGTGTCAGGCCTTTAACGTGGGCCTCAAGAATCACTAAATCCGCCCAGGAATGATGCGGGCGATTACTGGAGGGGTCAAAAGCGGTATCGGGTGCAGCCGGTACCACGCACTTCGGTACAACAGGTGCGCTGTCACCAATAGCACCCCCCGCCATCATCGGGTCCCAATGTAAAGGGGCTTCAAGCTCCTGTGCCCAGGGATCAATGAGAAGTTTTTCAGGGTTAAAGTTTGGGTTATTGCCGGTGGCACGAAGACCGTATCGGTCACCTGCGTGCACACCGGCAATATCGCCAATCCAATATTCGCCGTCACGGCGAGTTAGTTCATGCCGAGTTTCGCAATCGTTGTCATCGAAAAGGCACAACCAAACATTCGTGGCTTCTGGGGCCCAAACCTCTATATTCATTCAATGAGATTATCAAACATCGCTGCATACTGCGCAGCCGACTGTTCCCAGCCAACAGGTGCGTTCATCGCTGTGTGGCGTAGCTGAGACCACGCCTCGGCATCACCGTAGAGATCTATGGCACGGCCGAGAGCGAAACTGAGCCCTCCGGCATCGATGGTTCCGCCCAGGTAAGCGTCCCCGAAAGTAAAGCCGGTGGCAACGCCTGCAGCCAGATTCTCGGGGGTAGCATCGCAGACGGTATCACGGAGCCCGCCGGTAGCGGCGACAACCGGTATGGTACCGTAGCGCATACCGTAAAGTTGTGTCAGACCGCTGGGCTCGAACCGTGAAGGGACCAGTACGATATCGCCACCGGCGTACAGGCGGTGGCTCAGAGCCTCGTCGTAGCCAATGCGCAGGCCTACCTGGCCCGGGTAACGGGCAGCTAGATCGCCGAGTGCAGCCTCATAATCAGCGTCGCCAGAGCCCAGAATAGCTACAGCTCCACCGCGCTCCAAAAAGCCCGGTAGTGCTTCAACCATCAGGTCAATGCCCTTCTGATAAGTCAAGCGGGTCACTACAACGGCGAGAGGGCCGGTGGGTTCAGCCAGACTGAATTCTTGCAGTAGGCGCTGACGGTTTTCAGCTTTGCCAGAAGTATCTAGAGCTGAGTAGGGCACAACCTCGGGGTCGGTTGCCGGGTCCCAGACCGAAGTGTCAACACCGTTAATAAAGCCTGCTAGTTCACCGCGTTCCCGGCGAGCCTTGACGACACCCTCAAGACCAAAACCGAAGTGAGCCTCGGTCAGCTCTTGGGCATAGCTGGGGCTCACCGTGGTAAGACGGGAGGCATGCACCATACCCGCCTTAAGGGTGGATAGCAGCCCGTGGTACTCCAGGGATTCAGGTGTGAAATCCCAGGATGGTAAACGCAGGTAGTCTAGCTGGTCGGCGCCCACGATGCCCTGGAAGGCGATGTTGTGTACGGTCATCACGGTCGGTATCTGAGAACCGGCATAGCGCAGATAAGAAGGAACTAAACCTGCCTGCCAGTCATGGGCATGCACCAGATCGGGCTTCCACTTATCCTTGGTTCCGTGCAGAGCAATCTGGGCGCCGACCCAGCTGAGAGCCGCGAAACGCACGTGGTTATCGTGGAAGTCGTGACCGTGAGCGGAGTAGGGCCCGCCATCACGGTCAAAGAGGTGCGGGGCATCCAGCAGCAGGACGTTTAGCCCATCGATCTTGCCGCGAACCACCGTAGCGGGGCCGCCGAAAAGGTTTTCATCGCTCCACACGCGGGTGCCGCGTCCAATTTTTTGGAGCAGACCGGGGTAAGCGGGGAGCAGTACCTTAGTTTTCCAACCTAGCGGTTCTAACGCGGCGGGCAGAGCGCCCACCACATCTGCCAGACCACCAGTTTTGATGAGAGGTGCACATTCAGATGCTACCGATAGAACGCGTTTTATACGACGAGCCATGAGGAAATTTACCCTTCTTGTGCAGCTGAGCGGCGATCAATCATTTTCTGGGTAATCAGAGTTACCCCGGTGGCGGTCACGCTGAACCACTTGGCGTCCTCTTCTGGATCTTCACCCACTACTAGACCTTCAGGGATGGTTACATCACTGTCTACCACGCAACGGGTAAGACGCGCTGAACGGCCAATATCAACCTTGGGAAGCACCACGGCCTGATCCAGCTGAGCGTACGAGTGCACGCGGGTGCCGGTGTAGAGCAGCGAGTTAGAAACAGTGGCACCTGAAATGATGCAGTCACCGGCGATCAGGGACTGAATGGCCTGACCCACTCGCCCCTCCTGGTTGTGAACAAACTTGGCGGGAGGAGTGAGCTCTGAGTAAGTCCAAATCGGCCATGAACGATCGTAGAAGTCCAGGGGAGGAATCATTGAGGTCAGGTCAAGGTTAGCCTGCCAGAAAGAATCAATGGTACCGACATCTCGCCAGTAGGGCTCGGTTTCCAGACCGCTCATGACGCAAGAATCGCTGAAGCGGTGGGCATAAGCACCGCCGTCCTTCACAATCAGGGGAATAATATCGTGCCCGAAATCGTGGGAGGACTCGGGATTCTCTGCATCAGCGATCAGGATTTCCCTCAGGTAAGACCAGTCAAAGACGTAGATGCCCATCGAGACCAAGGACTCATCGGGGTTATCGGGGCTTGCCGGGGGGACGTCTGGCTTTTCGAGGAAGTCGACAATCTGGCTGTTCTCATCAACGGCCATAACACCAAAGGCACTTGCCTCATCACGTGCGACGGTCAGGCAGCCGACAGTTACATCAGCGGCCTTCTCCACGTGGTGCTGCAACATGATTTCGTAGTCCATCTTGTAAATGTGATCGCCGGCTAGGACTACAATGTACTCCACCTGGTAGTCATCAACGATGTCAATGTTCTGGTAGATGGCGTCGGCAGTGCCCATGTACCACTGGTGTTCTGACACGCGCTGGCTGGCAGGCAGAATATCGAGGTATTCGTTGCGTTCTGCGCGGAAGAAGCTCCAGCCACGCTGCAGGTGGCGAATGAGGGAGTGCGCCTTGTATTGGGTTGCTACAGCAATCTTACGAATACCTGAGTTGTAGGCATTCGAAAGGGGAAAGTCGATAATTCGGGCCTTGCCACCAAAGTGAACTGCTGGCTTAGCTCTGCGGTCAGTGAGCTCTTCGAGGCGGCTACCACGGCCGCCTGCGAGGACAAAAGCCATAGCTTGATTCGATAGTCGGTGGGTGCTGTCCCTATGAGTGGTGGTTGAGCTGAGGTGAATCATGATTGTTCCTCTACAAAATAAATGACTGACAAGGGTGGAAGTTTGAGGAGGGCTGACTGGGCTTCGTTACCCATGGGCACAGGTTCGGTTTCAATAGCACCACCGTGGCCACGATTTCCGCCGTGGTAGTGGGCAGCATCGGTATTGAGGGCTTCAATCCAGCGACCGGCCAGCGGGAAGGGCACACGGTAGCCATCGCGTTCAATCGGGTTTAGGTTCATGACTACCACTACGTGCCGGTCACCCGCCCAGCCGCGTCTCAACCAGGCGTAGACCTGCTCATCGACGGCATCGACCAGTAGCCACTGAAAGCCGTGAGGGTCAGAGTCGCTGCGGTGTAGGGCAGGTTGTTGCCGGTATAGGCTATTGAGGTCTCGTACCAACGACAGGACGCCGGCGTGACCCTTGTCTTCTAGGACGTGCCAGTCAAGTTCGCTTTCGTAGTTCCACTCACTGGGCTGGCCAAATTCTTGCCCCATGAAGAGAAGCTTCTTGCCGGGGTAGGCCCACATGTAGGCCAGGAAGGCTTTGAGATTACCCAGCTTGGCTGCGTGATCCCCGGGCATCCGCCCGTAGAGGGAACCCTTGCCGTGCACAACCTCGTCGTGGCTAATGGGTAGCATGAAACGTTCACTAAAGATGTAAGTGATGCCAAAGGTCAACAAATCAGAGTGATACTTACGGTAAATCGGGTCTAGCCCAAAGTAGCGCAGTGAGTCATTCATCCAGCCAAGGTTCCATTTGAAGTCAAAGCCCAGGCCACCGTGCTCGGTTGTGCGGGTGACTCCGGGGAAGGTGGTGGATTCCTCAGCGATCATCATGGCACCTTCAACGGTGCGCTCAACGGCGTCGTTGGTGGTTTTCAAGAAGTCGATGGCTTCGTAGTTCTCGGGCCCGCCGTCCTTATTGGGCACCCACTCGCCATCCTTGCGGGAATAGTTGCGGTGAATGATAGAGGCAACGGCGTCGACGCGCAGACCGTCCAGGTGATATTCCTGCAACCAGTAGAGGGCGTTAGACCGCAGGTGACCGGCCACCTCGGGTCGGCCATAGTTATAGATGAGGGTGTTCCAGTCGGGGTGGAAGCCTTCTTGCGGGTTCTGGTGCTCATAGAGCGCGGTCCCGTCAAAGTTGCCTAGCCCGTGGGCGTCGGTGGGGAAGTGCCCCGGTACCCAGTCGGCAATAACCCCGATGCCCTTTTGATGAGCCCGATCAACGAATGCCTGAAAATCCTCGGGTAGGCCGTAGCGAATGGTGGGAGCGTACATGCCGATGGGCTGATAACCCCAGGAACCGTCAAAGGGGTGTTCAGTGATAGGTAAAACCTCGATGTGGGTGAAGCCAAGATCAGCGACGTAGTCGATCAGATCATGCCATCCTTCACGCCGCCACGAGCCGAGGTGAACCTCATAGACGCTTACTGGGGTGGTCAGCGCGTCCACCTCAGCACGTTTTTTCAGCCAAGCGCCATCCTGCCAGGAGTGCTTGCCAAGAGCGCGCACCACCGAGGCGTTAGCCGGAGGCATTTCTGAGCCGAACCCCACCGGGTCAGCCTTGAGAGGCAAGAGCTCGCCCTCGGCTGTGAGAATCTCGTACTTGTAGGTTTCCCCTTCGGTGAGACCGGGAATGAAGAGCTCCCAAATACCGCTGGAGCCACGCAGTCGCATGGGGTGGGCAATGCCATTCCATGCGTTGAAGGCGCCCACCACAGAAACGCGGCTAGCATTCGGTGCCCACACGGCGAAATGTACACCCGGTACATTTTCGTGCTGCATGGGGTGGGCACCGAGAACCCGCCATAGAGACTCATGCCGGCCCTCGCTGATGAGATGTTCATCGAGGGAACCCAGGACCGGGGTGAACCGATAGGGGTCCTCCTTCTCCTCAACATATCCGCCATTCCATTCAATGCGCAGGCGGTAGTAGGGGAGTGACTCACCCACAAAGACTGGCACATCACCCCAGCGCTGCACCAGTTCTCGCTGGTCCGTTGCGTTGACGGCCCACACTCGATGAGCGCCGGGAAGAAGCGCCACAATTTCGGTGCCGTCCGCGCTTGGTCCCAGAACCTTGAACGGGTCCCGGTGTTTTCCTGCAGCGAGGACGCGGGCTTCTTCGTGGGTGATTGCCATGATTATTTCTCCAGTCTCCTTAAGGTTTTAAGGATGTAGCCTAAAGGGCTGATTCAATTCCCCAGACTTCGGTCATGTATTCCCGTACCGACCGGTCCGAACTGAAATACCCCATACGGGCTATGTTCAGCACGGCCATACGGTTCCAGCGGGCTGTGTCGCGGTAGGCTTCTTCAACCTCTTGCTGAGCGCGGTCATAGTCATCAAAATCTGACGCAACGAGGAACCAGTCGCTGTTCCACATGTTGTCAACAAGCTGACCAAACCTATAGGGCTCATCAGGGCTGAAGGTGCCTTCTGCAACTGCCTGCAGGATGTCTTGAAGAGCCTGGCTCTTCTCGATGGCTGCACGGGAGTGTCCCCGCTGGCTTCGTCGCTGGGCTACTTCTTCGGTAGTGAGGCCGAAGAGGAAGAAATTATCTGCACCGACATGCTCACGTATCTCAACGTTAGCGCCGTCGAGTGTACCGATAGTTAATGCACCGTTAAGAGCAAACTTCATGTTGCCGGTACCGGAGGCTTCCATGCCGGCGGTTGAGATTTGCTCGGAGAGATCCGAGGCAGGAATCAACTTCTCAGCCATGGTGACGTTGTAGTTAGGAGGGAAGACAACGCGCAGCAGGTGCTTGGTTTCGGGGTCGTTATTGACAACCTCTGCCACATCGTTAATCAACTTAATGATGTCTTTGGCGGTGTGGTAGCTGGGCGCTGCCTTGCCTGCAAAGATCTTGACGCGGGGCACCCAGCCTGCGGTGGGATCCCTCTTGATGCGCTGGTAATGAGCGATGGTCCAGAGGATGTTCAGCAGCTGACGCTTGTACTCGTGCATGCGCTTGACCTGTGAATCAACCAAAGCATTGGTGGGTAGATCCAGGCCGTGCTCTTCCTTTAGCCACTGCGAGAAGCGTTCTTTAGCAGCCAGCTTGGTCTGGGCGAAAGCGTTCAGGAAGGCGGGGTCATCGGCATGAGCTTCAAGTTCGCGCAGACGATCAAGGTCGGTTTCCCAGCCTTCACCGATGGTCTTGGTGATGAGGTCAGCAAGTGCGGGGTTAGCCAATTTGAGCCAGCGACGGGGCGTGATGCCGTTGGTGATGTTGACGATGCGATCGGGGTGGAGGGCATCGTGAGCCGGGAAGAGCTCGGTCCTCACCAGTTCAGTGTGTAGCGCTGAGACACCATTGACACGGTGGCTGGTGGTGAAGGCAAGATCGCCCATATTCACTTGGTCGCCTGAAATCAGGCGTGCTGGGTGGTGTGAACCTGCCTGCAGCTCAACAAACTTTTGGTCCAGACGCTCAATGATCTGCAGGTGGCGCGGGAGCACATTGCGCATGAGGCCCACCGTCCAGCGTTCCAGCGCCTCAGGTAGCAGGGTGTGGTTGGTGTAGCCCAGCACGCGGGTGGACAGGTCGGTTGCCCGGTCGAAGTCAAAGCCGTGTTCATCAACCAGAATACGAATAAGCTCCGGCCCGGCAATGGCGGGGTGAGTATCGTTCATCTGAATAGCGACGTGGGCATCCAGGTTTTCCAGCGAGTCGTGGTTCACCAGGTGGCGGCGCACGATGTCCTGCACGGATGCTGAGGTAAGGAAGTATTCCTGGGAGAGGCGAAGCTGCTTACCGCCATCGGTGGTGTCATTGGGGTAGAGCACTCGGCTGAGACTACGAGCCAGAGCTTCAGGTTCTGCGGCTGCTGCGAAGTCACCGGAGTTGAACCTGCCCAGGTCAAAGAGGTCAGCGTTAGGGGTAGCTGCCCAGAGGCGGAGAGTGTTAGCCCACTTGCCGCCGTAGCCCACCACAGGGCTGTCAAAAGCCTGAGCCTGGACGTGGGTGCCGGGCTTCCAACGCAGAACACCGTTTTCTTCATAGACATCACCGCCGAAGCCAACACCGTAGACCGTTTCGGGTCGAGCGTAGTCCCAGGGGTTGCCGTGGGCAAGCCAGTTCTCGGGGTTTTCTTGCTGGCGACCGTCCTTGAAGCTCTGCTCAAAAAGACCGTGTTCGTAGCGCAGGCCATAACCGTAGGCGGGACAGCCCACGGTTGCCATGGACTCAAGGTAGCAGGCTGCCAAGCGGCCCAGACCACCATTACCTAGAGCGGCATCCGGCTCTTCGCTGGCAACGGTCTCGAAGTCGACCCCCAAACTCTCGAGGGCCTCAGCGGCAACATCGCGCAGACCCAGGTTAATGGCAAGGTCTTCGGTGAGGCGACCGATGAGGAATTCCATGGAGAGGTAGTAGACGCGCTTGCGGTCTTCGTCCCAGGTGCGTCGAGTTGATGCAAACCAGGGGTCTACTGCGTGATCTCGCAGAGTGTGCGAAAGAGCAATTCTCCAGTCGAAAATAGTCGAATGCTTGGGGTCTTTGCCCGCAGTGAACTGGAGGTGCTTTAAGAGTGATGAGCGGAAACTAGCTACTGATGTTTCTAGGCTTGTGTGTTCTGACATACATTTATTCTAATTCTACAAATTTCTTATTCACAAGGCATTTCACCGAGGCGCGCCATTGTTGCTTTTTTATTTTGATTGAAGGGGAAAATTGTTGGTTTATGCCATTCATGTGTCGTGATAGTGGGCTGAATTACTTCTTATGACAACATGTGTGGTATAAATCACCCCCGCTATCAACGGGTGGACGGCGGGGGTGTAGCTAAGGCGGAACCGGTAGGGTGTGCTCTAGGCTGCGCGGCGTGCTTGTTCGGACGGCATGCCCGCTGCCCACACCGCAGCACCAACTATTCCAGCGTTGTTACGCAACTCGGCCATGACGATAGGAGTGCGAACATCTTCTTCGAAATAGGGCAGGAACTTCTCGGGATTCTTTGAGATACCGCCGCCGATAATGAAGAGGTCGGGGGTGAAGAGCATTTCTACGTGGGTGAAGTAGCGGTGTAGGCGCTTGCCGTACTTTTTCCACGACAGTTCGTGCGTTTCACGAGCGCGGGCGGACGCCTGGGTTTCAGCGTCATGCCCATCGATTTCCAGGTGACCCAGCTCGGTGTTGGGCACCAGTTGGCCATTGATAATGAGCGCTGAACCGATCCCGGTGCCCAGCGTGATAACAGCAATCAGCCCTGGCTTGTCTCGGCCCTGGCCGTAGATAGCCTCAGCCAGACCAGCGGCGTCCGCATCATTGAGGGCATACACCTTCCGCCCGTCCAGCGCGGCGCTCATAATGCCCTCAAGGTCAGCACCGATCCAGGTCTCATCAACGTTGGCTGCTGAGAGGGTTACGCCGTTCTTCACCACGGCTGGAAAATCAATGCCGATTGCTGAATCGGGTGCCGGAGCTAGCTCCCTGCCCTGTAACTCATCCACAATTTCACGTACCACAGTCGCACAGGCCTCAGGAGTGGCGGGTTGCGGGGTGGGAATGCGGAAGCGTTCGCCCACCAGGTTGCCGGTGCGGGTATCCACCACACCGCCCTTCATGCCGGTGCCACCAATATCGATACCGATGGCCAGGTCGTTGGGTTTTGGTGCAGGGATTTCAGCGGTGATTGTCTCGCTCATGAGCGCTCCTTAGGGCGGGTTTTTCTGATAAAGGTCTAGCTATTAGGGGAGGGTGAGGATGTCTACGCCATCTGAGGTGACGACCATGGTGTGCTCGAACTGAGCTGAACGCTTACGGTCACGGGTCACCACGGTCCAGTCGTCCTCCCACATGTCCCATTCGATGGTGCCGAGGGTGAGCATGGGTTCAATGGTAAAGATCATACCCTCCTCAATAACGGTGTTGTAGGCGGGGGCGGCGTCGTAGTGGGGAATGATGAGCCCGGAATGGAACTCGCGCCCCACACCGTGGCCAGTAAAATCGCGCACGACGCCGTACCCAAAACGGGCGGCGTACTTTTCGATGACGCGGCCAATAATGTTGATTTCGCGTCCGGGCTTAACCGCCTTCATGGCGCGGTTCAAAGCCTCTTCGGTGCGTTCTACCAGTAAGCGGGATTCCTCGTCCACGGTGCCCACCAACAGGGTGCGGTTGGTGTCGCCGTGCATATCGTTCAGGTATGCGGTGACGTCTAGGTTGAGGATATCCCCGTCCTCTAGCACGGTGGAGTCAGGAATACCGTGGCAGATGACCTCATTGAGAGAGGTGCAGACGCTCTTGGTGAAGCCTCGGTAGTCCACGGTGGAGGGGTAGGCGCCGTGATCGCAGATGTATTCGTGCACCAGCACGTCAATCTCGTTGGTGGTGGTGCCGGGGACGGCAATTTTTTCAGCCTCCACGATAGCACCGGCAGCGATTTTGCCAGCTGCACGTACCAGCTCAACCTCTTCGGGGGTGTAGAAGTTAGAGCCTTGGCCCTCGTTGGCTTCAGCCTTACCCACGTATTCAGGGCGGATAATATGGGCTGGCACCGGGCGCTGGGGGGCAACAACACCTGGGGTGAGTACACCGACCGGAGCTTTACCGGGCTCAGCAGGTAAATTGTGGGAGGAAGTGATAGTCGACATGGTTTCAATGGTAGTCGCCAGCCACGCCACCTGCCCAACAGTGTCCGCCCGGCGCATGTGCAGAAACTGTATTTTTTGCCGTCTTGACCCAGCGATACCGGTCTGGCCAGTGGTTCGCCCCTGGTGGTTGACGTACCGGGGGAGTAAACTACTAAGGTAAGCTCGCTCACGCAAACACCGATTACTTTTAGGAGGACCAATGCCGCTCGACGGTCTCACACCCGGCCCCCACGCCACAGAGTTCTATTACAACCTCAAAACCGGGCAGGTAGAAGAAGGTCAGCAATCCCCGGTTAAGGATCTATGGGGCCCCTTCAACACCCGCGAAGAAGCCGCTAACGCTATGGAGTCCGCCCGTAAGCGCAACGAAGAACTAGACGCCCAGAAGGACGGCTGGTTCTAAACCAACTAGCCCAAAAGTCAGGGGTGCCGCAGCTGTATTTTCGCCGGCTGGCTCGGGGCGAGCGCCCCGCGCGAGCCCTAAGAGGGACTACCGGTGAAAATACACCTACAGCACTGTTAAAATCTGCTCCGTTGGTCTTAGCTGTCGAAGCGGTGTTCCGGGGCAGGGTAGGCGCCTGAACGGACGTCCTTTCGGTAGGCTCTAGCCCCGTCAGTGAGTGTTTCAAAGAGATTAGCGTACTGCTTAACGAAGCGTGCCATTTTGCCGTCCCGCAGACCGAAAGCGTCCTGCCAGACCAATACCTGCCCGGATGTTTCAGCACCGGCGCCGATGCCGATGATGGGGACGCGAACCGCCCGGTTGATGGAGGCTGTAACATCGCTACGGGTCATTTCCATGAGCAGACAAAAAGCGCCCGCTTCTTCGAGAGCCAGCGCGGTTTCCTGCAGAATATCCCCACCGGCGCGCCCCTGCACGCGGAAGCCGCCCAAGGCATGTTCAGACTGGGGGGTGAAACCAATATGAGCCATTACGGGGACGCCGGCGGCTACTAGAGCTCGCACATGGTCCACATAGTGGGCGGTCGCTTCCATCTTGATGGCGTGCGCCCCGCCCTCTTTCATAAAGCGAACCGCGGTGGCGACCGCCTGAGCTGGGCTTTGCTCGTAGGAGCCAAAGGGAAGATCCGCTACCACCATAGCGCGCTGAGCGGCGGTGGAGACCGCCTTGACCAGCGGAATCATTTCATCAACCGTGATGGTGAGAGTCGATTCATGCCCCAGCACATTATTACCCGCTGAGTCACCAATCAGGAGAATATCGATACCAGCCCGGTCAAAAATAGTGGCGGTCAGAGCATCATAGCTGGTGAGCATAGCAAATTTTTCGCCGGCGTCCTTAGCCTGTTGCAGGTGCACAGTGCGCACTTTTTTAACGGCTAGCACGCTGCTCTCTTCAGTTGCTGTAGCGGCGGCAGCTACCGGAGTCCCGGCGCTGTAAGGGGCGGTTTCTTCGTTAAACATACCCTCTACTGTATCGACCCCTGCGGCCCGTGCAAGCCTGACCCTCGAGCAATATCTCGAACGGTGAAAGTTTTGTTTAAAGCAGGTTACGGCACCCCAGGGATTACTGATGTGCTCTCAGCTCTGGCGTACAGTTAAGGGCAGGATGTATCTTCCGTATCACGGTGGCTAGACGCTGCCGTCCGCGAGAAAAAGGACAGTTATGGATCGTCAGCAAGAGTTTGTTTTGCGCACCATTGAAGAACGCAACGTGAGGTTCGTTCGCCTGTGGTTTACGGACGTCGTGGGGCAGCTCAAATCGGTTGCTATCGCCCCTGCTGAGGTCGAGAGTGCCTTTGATGAGGGCATTGGCTTTGATGGTTCTTCTATTGAGGGCCTGTCCCGTATCTACGAGTCCGATATGCTCCTGCAACCTGACCCCTCTACCTTCCAACTGTTGCCCTGGCGCGGCGATGAAGAGCCCACCAGCCGCATGTTCTGCGACATTCTCACACCGGATGGCGAACCCAGCGCTTCAGATACCCGCGGTGTGCTGAAGAATGTGCTGTCTAAAGCTGCTGGCATGGGCTTTACTTGCTACACCTCCCCGGAAATTGAGTTCTACCTACTCAAATCTAAGGACCTGGGAGCCAGCGGTTTCCCAGAACCCGTTGACTCCGAAAGCTACTTCGATCACACCCCGGGCGGTGTGGTGCAGGACTTCCGCCGTAAGGCAGTAACTACCCTGGAAGAAATCGGTATCTCGGTGGAGTTCTCCCACCACGAAACCGGGCCTGGGCAAAACGAAATTGACCTGCGCCACGCCGATGCTTTGCAAACCGCCGATAACATCATGAGCTTCCGCACCGTCATCAAAGAAGTAGCGCTGTCCCAGAGAATTTACGCCACCTTCATGCCCAAGCCCTTCACCGAACATGCAGGCTCGGGTATGCACACCCACTTCTCCCTCTTTGAGGGCGACACCAACGCTTTCTTTGAGGCAGGAGCCGAATTCCAGCTCTCCCGCACCGCCAAGCACTTCATCGCCGGCGTCCTCAAGCACGCCCCCGAGTTCACCTCGGTCACCAACCAGTTTGTGAACTCCTACAAGCGTCTTTGGGGTGGCGGTGAAGCTCCTTCCTACGTCTCCTGGGGTCACAATAACCGCTCGGCCCTGGTGCGTGTGCCCCTCTACAAGCCCAACAAGATGCAATCAGCGCGTATGGAGTACCGCGGTATTGATTCTGCCGCTAACCCCTACCTCGCCTACGCCGTCATTCTTGCCGCAGGTCTGAGGGGTATCGAGAACGAATACGAGCTGGGCGGTGCAGTGACCGAGGATATCGCCGCAATGGCAAGCGCTGAGCGCCGTGCCATGGGCTACCACGCTCTACCCACCTCCCTACACGATGCCATCCTGCGCACCGAAGAATCTGAGTTCATGGCCGAAACCCTCGGTGAGCAGGTCTTCGAACAGTTCTTGCGCAACAAACGACAGGACTGGAACGCCTTCCGCGCTGAAGTCACCCCCTACGAACTCAAAAACAACCTGGGGATTCTCTAACCCCGCCCGGCGCAGCCCTGCCCGGGGCTGCACCTCACCTTTAACCTCAGCAGCCCGGCCCCAAGGAGTCCAGTACCGGTGACCACCCCGAAGATGCCAGAAGCAGCAGAAACACCTGAAGAAGCAACCCGCCGGGCTGACCAAGAACGCAAGGCGCACCTACGCCTCTTGCGTGAAATGACCTCAGTTGGTTTCTACGATGCTGGGAAGAGTGAACGCTGGCTCAGGTGCCGGGAACTAGAAACAGTGGACCAACAAAAACTCTTTGAGGGGCTGCGCCTTTCTCCCTCACCCGATATCGCTCTCCCCGCCTTGGTACGACTCATCGAGCGCGCCCCAGAGGTAGTTTCTCTGGCCAATCAGGGAGCTGAGGCCGCTCCGCTGTACCGGTTACTGGGAGGATCAGAGGCACTGGGTGAATTTCTGGTCCGCCGCCCAGAGCACACTGACCTCCTGCTGTCATCGTCCGAGATTCTTGAGACTGTAGGCTTTGAAGCGGCTGAAGCGCCGCCATCCCTGTTGCCTGAAACTGACGGTGAGTTCCTGACCCCCATCGCACCCCTGGATACGTTTCATAGAAATCGCCTGTTACAGGCTGTTGGCGCTGACCCCGAGGCAGCAACCCCGGTCGCCCAGCTAACCGGCAAGGACGCCTGCATCGCCCTCAGGTCCGCTTATAGACGCCATCTGACCGCCCTCGCCATTGCTGACCTGACCGCCTACGCACCAGAACAGCTCATGCCCATCGTGGGCAGAAACCTGGCAGATTTGGCCGCAGCTGCCCTCGAAGCAGCACTGGCGATTGCTCGAGCTGAAGTTGCTGAAAGTCGCGGGCCCCAAGCCGTTGCCGCCGTTGAGCTAGCAATTATCGGTATGGGTAAATGCGGGGCTAGGGAACTCAACTACATTTCAGATGTTGATGTGGTCTACACCGTGGCTCATGCGCCGCTGAGCGACCTGCCAGAGAATTTCAAGCCCCTGACCGAAAATGAGCTGACCACCATCGGCTCAGAACTGGTCCAGGCGCTGACCAAAGCCATTATGGCACCGGCCCCAGAACCCGCGCTTTGGGAGGTAGACGCCAACTTACGCCCTGAAGGTAAGGACGGCGCGCTGGTACGCACCGTGGAGTCGTACGTGAGCTACTACAAGAGATGGGCAGAAAACTGGGAGTTCCAGGCGCTGCTCAAGGCCCGTCCCATCGCTGGCACCCCCGAGCTAGGCGTTCGTTGGGCTCGCGCGATGCGCCCTTTTGTCTGGGAATCTGCCGGAAGAGAATCCTTTGTGCAATCGGTGCAGAGCATGCGCGGGAGAGTCACCGATAACATTCCCGCAGCTGAAGTTGACCGGCAAATCAAACTAGGCCCCGGTGGATTACGTGACGTCGAATTCACCGTGCAGTTGCTGCAACTGGTGCACGGGCGGACCGATGAAACCGTTCGCACCCAAACCACCACAGACTCCATCGCGGCACTGGCACGTGCCAGCTACATCAGCCGCACAGACGGCCACGACTTCGCAGAAACCTACGCCGCCCTGCGCGTTATGGAGCATCGCATCCAGTTGCTTTACATGCGACGCACCCACCTCATGCCCGCTAAGGAGAGCGACCGGCGGGTGCTGGCGCGTAGCCTCAGCTCACCGGTAGCCGTGGGCAACCTGACTGAAGAGAAGATGCTTAAAAACTGGCAGAGCATCAAACGCACCGTCAAGGGTCTGCACGAACGTCTCTTCTTCCGTCCCCTGTTGGCAGCCGTTGCCAACCTGTCGACGGATGAGGTCGCCCTCAGCCCCCAGGCAGCTGCCGACCGCCTGGCCGCACTGGGCTACAAGGACCCTAAGCGGGCTATGACGCATATTGAGGCACTGACCAAGGGGCTACGTCGTTCAGCCGAAATTCAGCGCACCCTCATGCCGGTGTTGCTGGGCTGGTTCGCTGCTGGGGTAGACCCGGACGCCGGGCTTTTGGGGTTCCGTCGAGTCAGCGAATCTCTGGGCGGCACCCCCTGGTACCTGCGTATGCTCCGCGACTCACCGGCCGCAGCTGAACGGCTCTGCGCCCTGCTGTCCAGCTCCCGGTTCATTACCGACCTGCTGGAAGACACTCCTGAGCCCATTGCCTGGTTGGACAAAAAGGATGACCTCAAGCCCAGATCAGCAGAGGCCATCAGCGGTGAAATGACCTCACAGCTCACTCGCCACACCCAGGTCAGCGAAGCCATTCGTGCGGTTCGTATGGCCCGCCGCCGCGAGATACTGCGCATAGCTATGGGTGAAGCGCTGGGACTCAACGATATTTATCAGGTGGCCCGCGGGCTAGCCGACATTGACCGTGCCGCTATCCAAGCAGCCCTGACCTTGGCAGAGCGGGAACTGGCCAACGCAGGAACCGAACAGCTGACCGATGTGGCCGTCATCGCGATGGGCCGGCAGGGTGGAGCCGAAATCGGCTACGGTTCAGATGCTGACCTGATTTATGTGCACCAGCCCCGACAGGGCACTGACGAGAGGCAGGCGCAAACCCAAGCAGTTGAACTGGTGACCCGAATGGTTGCCCTGCTCAAACAGCCCTGCACCCCAGCAATACGTGCTGAAAAGGTCCTGGAAATTGATGCTGACCTCCGCCCCGAGGGCAAACAGGGGGCGATGGCGCGCTCGCTGGAGTCCTACCGCGAATACTACGAGCGTTGGGCTGATACCTGGGAGTTCCAGGCGCTCTTGCGGGCACGGCCTATTGCCGGCAGCGAGCGCGTGGGGCAGGCCTTCGTCCAGCTCATCGCGCCTTACCGCTACCCTGCGTCCTTCGATGCAGCCAAAGTAACGGAGATTCGCCGCATGAAAGCCCGCGTTGAAACCGAGCGTATGCCGCGTGGGGCTGATAAGAACCGCCAGCTCAAGCTGGGCCGCGGTGGTCTGACGGACGTTGAGTGGCTGGTGCAGCTTTTGCAACTTCAGCACGCTCATGCTCACCCCGAACTGCAAACCACCGGCACTATTACTGCTTTGATGGCGATGGTGGAGGCTGGTTTGGTGTCGGCTGAAGACGCTGAGGTGTTGCGCACTGCCTGGGAGCTGGCGACCAAGATTCGCGGTCTCAATGTGTTGCGCACCGGCCGAGCAACGGACACCCTCACCACGGTGCGTTCAGACCTTGAAGCGATTGCCCGCTGGTGCGGCTACCCGCCGCATAGTGCCCGTGATTTAGAGGAAGATTATCTACGGACCACCCGCCAGGCTCGGGCGGTTTACGAGAGGCTGTTTTATCCCGCCACGCCTTAAGGGTGTTCTCTACTCCTGTTTTTCGAGCATCTGACACAGCTCAAGACCCTGGTAGCCTAGCGCCCTGTTGACGGCGTACATGGCGAGGTTCTCTGCATCCACCCAGGTGGTGACCGCTGAAAAGTTGCTCACGCCTTCAAGGACATGCCAGTGATTGTGCAGTTTCAGGGGTAGACTCAGACCCAACCCACGGTACTTTCGCAAGATATAGGTGTCATCCTGTTCCAGCTCCGTCGAATCGCTGGAGCTATAGATCAGGGTGTAGCCAGCTAGAGCACCATCAGGTGCTTGAACTGCTGAAACCCACTGGCAGTTGCCTCTAGCACTCACCCGTTGGTCATGGGAACGGACTTCCTGAACCGACCATACCTTGGGAGCTTTGACCGATTGGCCGGTGGGCACGTCCACTTCCATATTGGTCCGTAGCTGAGCAAATTCTTCAAGATACTCCGCGGGTGTAGCCCCCTGCCAGCTGATGAGATTGAAGCCTTCAGGCAAGCCGCTAGCCGGGGAACTGCCGAGACCGTCCTGCAAGGCCTCACGCGTCAGTTGCATGTGCTCTTCTTCGTGGACAAGAGAAAACCCTAGGGACTGAGCAAAGAGGTGGCCAGGCCAGGTTTTTGCTTGTCCGAAAGGTGGGTAGGCTTCGCCTGATATTAAATATGGCGTTGAGAGCAGTTCATCGGCACAGTGGCGGTAGATAGCGCTACCGATTCCCTGACGGCGGTAGTCCGGTAAAACCTCAATGTTGAGCTCTAGATTCCTTTGGCCTTCGTCGTCTGAGATTTCGGCTGATGCCACGCCAAGGAGCTTAACGTCGAGATAAGCCCCGTAGAGCTTAGTGGCGTCTGGGTCTTCGAGGGATCCGAAGTAGCTGCGTAGGCCGTCGAGGGTCCAGACACTAGGGTTGTTTCTGCCGTGGGACGCTGAGGCTTTGAGTACACGATGGTAGTCGGCCAGCATCTCGTCCTGACTAAAATCAAGCGGTGTGATGGTGATAGGGCTGTTAATCTCTGCGGTCATCAGTGCTTCCTTTGTAACGAGCTTTGGCTGACGTGGTTTTGGTGCGGGGGCATTCTTTGTTATGCGTGTTTTTCTGCCTTAGAGATCTGCTCCGCAAGGTCTTCGGGTGAAAGATCCGCTGCTGAGAACTCTGCAGTCAGTGGCAGGTGCAGGCTCAAATCGGTGCCGATACAGATTTCAACGTAGGCGTTATCCAGTTTGAAGTCAATGACGTGCCCGCCCCGCTCGTGCGCATCATCAATGAAGTGGGCATGGCAGCCGGGCACCCCGATTCCCTGCTCGTAGATGGGCGTACGGAAGCCAACGATGGTTCCTCGTACCCGGTCGAACTGCACGATGTCATCATTCTCGGTGGCGTCTACCATCTTGGGGTAGGGCTTTTCCTGCTTCTGCACGGTGCGGGTACGGATCCATTCGAAGTCGCCCACAATCTTGATGGCGTACATGTAATTCTTTGAGACCGTGAAATCGTCAAGAACCTGAGAAGCCGATCTACGAATGATGTTGTTGGGCAAGCCTCTTCGGATGGTGGGTACGAAATTCATCACCACGGCAAAGGGTGTCTTCTGATCCAGGCTAGCTGGCTCTACGCTGCCGTCGTGGCGCATCTGGTAGCAGTTACCGTCCAGCACCACCATCTCCCCGTCCAGTCCGTTGAAGGTGCCCACACCAAAGTTGCCGTGGCCCAGGAGTTCACCGATGGTCATTTCGCCATCGTAGATCCCGTCAAGCAGCTGTGACATCAGCCCGGTCTGGAAAACCTCATTGCGGTAAACGGTTTCGCCGTTGAGCTGGGTGGGAGAGTAAGCCACGGTTTCTCTTCTTTCGGTGGGAGTGGTAACTACTTTTTCTACGGTACCGTCTACCCCGCCTGAGAGGGTTAAAAACACGCCCCGCGCCGGATTCATTACCGGTGCGGGGCGTGGTCATTCAAGAGGAAACTAGGCGGTTTTAGACGCCGTAGTACATCTGGTATTCCAGGGGGTGGGGGACCAGCAGCAGGGGAGCAAGCTCATTGGTGCGCTTGTAGTCAATCCAAGCCTGGATGAGATCCTGGGTGAAGACGTCGCCGGCCAGCAGGAAGTCGTGGTCGGCTTCCAGGGCCGCTAGGGCTTCTTCAAGGTTGGCAGGTGCCTTCTTGATGTCTGCTGCTTCTTCAGCGGGCAGCTCGTAGAGGTCCTTGTCGATGGGTGCGGGGGGTTCAATGCGGTTACGGATACCGTCCAGGCCTGCCATCAGCTGAGCAGCAAAGGCCAGGTAGGGGTTGGATGAGGGGTCTGGCGCACGGAATTCAAGACGCTTAGCCTTGGGGTTGGTGCCGGTGATGGGGATGCGGATACCAGCAGAGCGGTTACCCTGCGAGTAGACCATGTTGATGGGTGCTTCGTAACCGGGAACCAGACGCTTGTAGGAGTTCACGGTGGGGTTAGTGAAAGCCAGAACCGATGAGGAGTGCTCAATCAGACCGCCAATGTACCAGCGGGCGATATCTGACAGACCTGCATAGCCGCGCTCATCGTAGAAGAGGGGCTCGCCGTCCTGCCACAGGGACTGATGGCAGTGCATGCCGGAACCGTTGTCACCGAAGACAGGCTTAGGCATGAAGGTGACAGACTTGCCCCACTGGTCAGCGGTGTTTTTGATGACGTACTTGAATTTGAGCAGGTCATCGGCTGCCTGGGTAAGGGTTGAGAACTTGTAGTTAATCTCAGCCTGACCAGCAGCACCTACCTCGTGGTGGGAACGCTCGACTTCGAGACCTACCTCATCCAGAGCAACGCACATAGCATCGCGTAGGTCAGCCTGCTTGTCCACGGGGGAAACGGGGAAGTAGCCCCCCTTGGTGAGGGTCTTGTTGCCCAGGTTGCCACCCTCTTCCTTGCGGCCTGAGTTCCACGGAGCTTCATCAGAGTCAATCTTGAAGAAGGTGGACTGAGGGGTGACCTCGTAGCGGACGTCCTCAAAGACAAAGAATTCAGCTTCTGAGGCGAAGAAAGCGGTGTCAGCGATACCGGTTGACTTCAGGTATTCTTCAGCGCGCTCAGCAACGCCGCGGGGGTCGCGGTGGTAGGACTCACCGGTACGGGGGTTCACAATTGAACCGGTAATAATCAGGGTCTTTTCAAGGCGGTAGGGGTCAACATAAGCACTCTTGGGATCAGGGATCAACTGCATGTCCGATTCAGCAATGCCCTGGAAGCCGCGGATTGATGAGCCGTCAAACATCTGACCGGTAATGAAGAAGTCCTCATCTACCGCCTTAGCTGGCAGGTTGAAGTGCTGCTGAACGCCGGGCATATCGCAGAAACGGATATCCACGAAACGGATTTCTTCATTTTTGATGAAGTCTAAGACTTCCTGAGCAGTAGTGAACATAGTCGGTTGTTCTCCTTGACGTGTGTCGACCGCTAAATGGTGCGCTGGTGCAGCGCCCTATATTGGTACCAGCCTAGGCTGGCTCTTTTGCCCGCGAGTATCGGCTTTGTTTCACTCATGTAACAGGATGAACCCTGTATGAGCGTGAGGTAAACATAGGCCGGTGTGCGCTAACTCTTCTATTTTAGATAAAATCTCGGGCTGGCGTGGGATACAAACCACATGCTGGGTCGCCTATTCGAAGGTAGGCAGGTGCGGAAGGTATTCTGGAGCAGTGGTTAGTAGAAAAGATATGGGCTCCTGGATTGATGGAGCGCCGACTGAACAGCTGTACCCGGGCCAGGATATGGGGCGCCCACAGCGGGGCCCCGGTGCCCTCGCCCGCCCCATGCGCCGTCTTATTGCCTTCTGCCTTGACTGGTTCCTGATAGAAGGTGTTTTTTGGGCCCTTTCCCAAGGCCCCCTTTCGGGCGTCAATACGGCCCTGGTTGATAGCGCTCAGCTAGTTATTTTTTGGCTCTATCTGGTATCTGCTGTTGGCTTTATGGGGCACACAGTGGGGCACTTCGCCTTGGGAATGCAGGTTCAGCGGCTGGACGGGCAACCCGCTGGTTGGCTTACTGCCTTGATCCGACAAAGCATGGTGATGCTGATTCTTCCCGTAGTTATTATGGACGCTGACCATCGAGGCTTGCACGACCGCGCACGTCATACCGTCCTCACCATGATTCGCTAAGGGAGCTGACATGACACCAGAGAAGACCTCAGAGCCCGATGAATACTCAGGCACCGCCCAAACCGGCTCGTCCTCAGCGCCAATCAGCCCAGCTAACAGTGATCCAGCCCTCCCCAGCTTTCTCACTCACCCGAAAAAGGTAGACCGATGGCTACTGACAGCGCTGGGCCTTATCACGGTCTATTCATTGGCGCTCATCCCCCTTCGAGCCTATCTGCTCATTAACCACACCTTCCTCTACACACTACTGACCGGCTCTAGTCTTTCGGTCCTCAGCCTTGCAGCCCGCACCCCCAGTCAGCCCCTGCTCTGGGCCGGGCTCGTGACCGTTGCTGCTCTCAGTGCAGTGAAATTCCCGGTGGTTTACTTCTTCATGGGGAAACACTGGGGGCAGGCTTTCCTCGACTGGATCTTCGCTAGCCACACCCCACTCTGGTATCGCAAACTTGAAGGTTTTGTGCAGAGGCACATCTATTTCTGCCTCTTCCTTGCCTTTCTGCCCTTTTCGCCGATACCTGCTACCATTCTGGTGGCCATAGCAGGGATCCGCAGGTTCAAGGGCTGGGCTATTGCAGGCTACGTTTTTCTATTGGCGCTTTTACTCAAGTGCTTCTATCTTTACCTGGGAGTTACTTTCGGTGAAGAGATTAAGCCGGTGCTGATGACGATTGACCGCTACATGATGCAAGCAACTCTGGCCCTGATGGCCTACATGTTCATCGTGGTTTGGTATAAGAACCGCAAAAAATCTTAGGGCAAGAGCAATATGCAAAAAGCCCCCTCTTGCTGAGGGACTGTCAGACAATCTCTAGCAAGAGGGGGCTTTATTTCAAACTATTTAACGCATGCCCTTGCGGTCTGGGCGCATACGCATGGGGTCGATGCCCTTGGGCAGTGCGCTCATGATGTTGTTGTGCTTACCCAAAGAATCGATGCGGTTAGCTACCTGGTGCATTTCCTGCTGGGTGAGCTGCTTGGGGAGCTTGTTGAGGGTCTTCGTTAGCTTCTTGAGCCCGACCTGGCCCTCATCGTTACCTGAGTTAACCACGTGAATGGGAACGGTGGGCACAATCTTCTTGTACTTCAGCTTTTCCTTCTGAACAAGGGGGGTAACACGGCTGGTGGGGCCTTCGGTAACAAGGACGATGCCGGGGCGGCCGATGGCGCGGAAGATGACGTCCTGAGACTTGTTGGCGGCAACGGGCTGCTGCTCAAAGATCCAGCCGCGACGCAGGGTAGAGAGAGCGGCGCCGGAACGGCCAGGCTGGCCATCAAGCTGGGCGAACGCTGCTTTTTCTGCGCGACGTGAAAGCACCATCACTGCAAAGAGGATGCCCAGAGGGATACCGATGAGCAGGAAGGTAATCCAGTTGTTGAGGAGCAGACCGATGAGGAGGAAGACCAGTACTGTTCCGAAGAAGATGAGAGCGAGGGTCCAGGGGATGTTGGGGTCTTGCTCGCGGGTCATTTTATAGACCTGCTTCATCTGAGCAAACATGCCAGGGCCGCGCTTAGCGCGGCGCTCGGCGCGAGCCTGCTTCTTTTCTTCACGAGTCTGTGCGCGGGTGCTGCCACGAGATTCAGCCACTGGGTAATCCTTCGTGTGTCGATTTTGGGCGCTCCGCTAGATGAGGGGCAACGCCGTAACTTTTCCATTCTATACGGGCAGTGCCCACCGGGAAAACCGGCGGGCACTTATACCTAAGATTGGGCTGATTATTGAACTTCAGGGGCTGAGAAGTTCCCGCTCTCTCCCACGAATTAACTAGCTGGCAGAGAGTAGGAGGTATCTGCAGGTGCCATCGTTCATCTAGGATATCGGCGGACCTGCTGACGGGAGCTGACCCTCTCAGCTTAGCGGCCGGCTGCTACCAGTGAGCTTGCTTCCTGCGCAGCGTACCCATCATCGGAGATATGCGCTAGGTGCTCGGGGATTTCACGGCCGTTCTTTTTCATGGCACGTGCCCAGAGGCGTCCGGCGCGGTAAGAAGAACGCACCATGGGCCCGGCCATGACGCCGGCGAAGCCGATTTCTTCTGCCATAGCTGAGAGTTCTACGAATTCTTGGGGTTTGACCCAGCGTTCGATGGGGTGGAAGAGGGGGCCGGGGCGCAGGTACTGGGTGAGAGTGATGAGGTCGGTGCCGGCGTCGTGTAGATCGCAGAGTGCTTCGTAGACTTCTTCGTTGGTTTCACCCATGCCCAGGATGAGGTTGGATTTGGTGATCATGCCTGCCTCTTTGCCTTGGGTGATGACGTCTAGTGAACGTTCGTAACGGAAGGCGGGGCGGATCTGCTTGAAGATACGGGGCACGGTTTCGAGGTTGTGGGCAAAGACTTCGGGCTTGGCATCGATGACCTGCTGTACGTCTTCTTCCTTGCCCTTGAAGTCGGGGATGAGAATTTCGACACCGGTGTTGGGAGAGACGCGGTGAATTTGGCGGATGGTTTCGGCGTATAGCCATGCGCCGCCGTCCTCTAGGTCATCTCGGGCGACGCCGGTAACGGTGGCGTAGCGCAAGCCCATTTTCTTGACGTTGAGGGCTACCTTGATGGGTTCGGTGCGGTCGATGGCAACGGGCTTGCCGGTATCAATCATGCAGAAGTCGCAGCGTCGAGTGCATTCTGAACCGCCGATGAGATAGGTTGCTTCGCGGTCTTCCCAGCACTCGAAGATATTGGGGCAGCCTGCTTCTTCGCAGACGGTGTGCAGGCCTGAGCCGCGGGCAAGGTCAATCATTTCCTTGTACTCGGGGCCAACTTTGGCGGTGGTTTTGATCCAGGAGGGTTTTTTCTCGATGGGTACTTCGGCGTTGCGTGCTTCAACGCGCAGTAGCTTGCGGCCTTCTGAGGTGGTGCTCATTAACGGTGCTCCTTTGGTGTCATTACCATTGGTTGTTTAAATCTTGGGCGCAGGCTGGGGTAACGGAGGTCGCGCCCGTAGGGTTTAGGGCTCAGGCGTGAAATTTTCAGCCAGGGTATCTGTGTACCGCAGCATATGTGCTTCTAGTGCATCAACAATATCTGCCGGGTTTACATTCCGCCCCAGCTGTTCGCTGATGGTAGTCACGCCAGCGTCGGTGATCCCGCAGGGAATAAAGGGCTCAAAAACATCCACGGGGTTATTGCAGTTAATGGAGAAGCCGTGCATGGTGGTATTTTTTGAGACGCGCAGGCCGATAGCTGCAATCTTCTTGTCTTGCAGCAGAGCGCCATCACCGGGCACCCATACACCTGAGCGCCCTTCGATGCGCTGGCAGGTGATCCCCATTTCAGTCAGGAGGTTGATGAGGATTTCTTCGAGGTCACGCACAAACTTCACTACATCAATGGGTTCGAGGAGGCGGACGATGGGGTAGCCCACCAGCTGACCCGGGCCGTGCCAGGTAAGTTTGCCGCCGCGGTCAATTTTGATGACGGGGGTGCTCTGGTCAGAAGGGTATTCGTGGCTTTCGGTGCGTTTGCCGGCGGTGATAACTGCTTGGTGCTCAAGGACGAGCACGGTATTTTGCTGCTGCTTGGCAGCTACTTTTTGGTGGGTCGCCTGCTGCAGTTCAAGCGCCGATGAGTAGTTCACGTAATCGGGGGCTAAACCTACCCGTTCAAACTTTAGAGCCATAGCTTCTAGACTATCGTTTTTGCCCTGCAGTGAGAAAACCGAGAGGGCGGTGCCCCTGTGTGGTTGACTATGTTTTTGCCAACAGTTGCTTTCAGCTGTGTTGTTGAAGGTTAGGATGCTCACCGGTTCTTGATGACTCTGTGTATCTTTCTATCCACAGCCGGTCTTCACCGCGTTGACCAGTGCATTTCTGCTCTCTGTGGAGAGCATCAGCGGAGATTGTTCGGTAGGTGTATCACTGTTTCTATGAGCACTGCAGAAACCCTAGGCCAGCAACCCACCCTGAGGGCTCCTAACGATGTGATGGTCCGCTACCCGCTGGAAAACGGCAACAGGCACAGCACCTGGATTGTGGAGTGCGGGGAGCACACCGCCAACAATCTTGAAATGTCAGCAGGAACCTACACACTAATACAGCTTAATGCTGGTCAACATCAGTATGTGAAAGCAGCCGAACGTCTCTGTGCACTGGTCTCTCACCCCCATGTGCTCACGGTGGTGGCGGTGACTAGTAGCGGGGAAAACGATCAGGTTTGGTGTCAGGCCGCTGAAGCTGGAACACTAGCTGACTACTGTGCGGCTAAAGGCCGGTTACCCCTCGAACAGGTCAGCCGTCTAGCGCACGATCTGTGTGCGGCGATGACCTATCTGCACGAAAACCATCTATCCTTCAGTCAGCTCACCGGTCAGCAGGTCGTGTTTACCGTTGCTGGGGAGCTTAAGCTTCTGGTTCCCTCTCTTGATGTGAGGGATGCTCCAGGTGAGGTACTCAAAAAACACCGGGCAGAAGATATTTCTGCTCTCGCAGCCTTGTTATGGTTCTGTCTCACCGGTGAAAAGGCTGCAGCTCAGCGTTTTCGTAAGCCGTTATCGCTCAGCGTCCCAGAAGCAGGGGAGACTCTTGCGCGCACCCTAGAGGACGCCATTGATCGCCGCTCGGACCAGCCGGGGCTTCAGCAAATAGCTGCCCTCTTCGAGCTTTCGAAGGACCCTGAGCCTCTAGAGCTACATTTGAGCGCTCATGAAAGCGTGGTTTCCCGCCTGCCAGCTATTAGGCCAACCCGCTTTGATTCTGTGCCTAAAGAGCGATTTAGGCGTAAACCGCCGCTGCTGGGTGAGGTTCAGGATCTCAGCGCGTCTCAGGCTACCTCAAAGAAAATGTTTTCTAGTAAAAAAAGGGATAGACGGTCACCGCTCATCCTTGGCACCCTCACCGTGTTGGCTATGCTTGTGGGCGCAGGGATTCTGCTCACCTCTCAAGAGTCTCCTTACAGCCCTCCAGAGAGCGCCATAACAGAGCCATCCAGCACTCTAGTACAGCAAAGCCTACCTGCACAGCCTCCAGAAGCCGCCTCAGAGCCCTCTACCGATGGTGGCGAGACTTCTTTAGACTATGCCGAGAACCTATCAACTCTCATTGATACACGCAGCCAGGTGCTAGCCTCGGGCAAAACCGGCGAGATTACCCGTTACGCACTGGCAGAGTCAGAGCTGCACCGGGCTGATACAGCACTTATAGCAGCTGATAGCGACCGTCAGTTAGCCTCGATGACAACTCAGCTAGTAGAAATCAACACTATTGAGGTTCAGGGCGACGACATCACGGCCCTAACGATCATTGAAGCTCAAGGTTATGAGCCTAAGGGGAGCGAGGAGGAGCTGGAAACAGCAGGAATCTATACCGCTGGGGGTAGGGTCTTTCAGCAAGTAAATGTTAGTGCCCGTGTACAAGATGGCCACCTATTGCTGGTATCCGCAGTGCCCCAAACTCTTGAAGAGTAAACGAAAACGGCGCCGGTAACTTACCGGCGCCGTCCTAACAAAAAATTTTAGATGTGAGTGTTCATGAAAACTGCAATCAGAATATTCACCAGCGCCAAACCACCAACGGTGTGAGCAAGCGCGATGTTCTTGGCGTCTTCAGGTCGGCCTACTGCCAGGGCTGCCTTGTATTTCTTCTGGCCCATGAAAGCAGCGATCGCGATGATCAAAGCAAGAAGCATCTTGATGCCAATCATCATGTGGTTGAGCACCATGCCCTGACTCATCTGCCAGAAATACATGGCAAAGCCGGTGATGAGCTGCAGCAGGGCCGCATGGAACTGGCCGGGCACAACAATGCCCTTCTTAAGATTGGCTACCCAGATACCGAAGACAAGGGAAGCACCGATAAGGTGAAGAGCAAGGAGAACTGAAAACGCGATAGACATAGATACCAGTCTACTGAAGACACCTTTTTATATCGACACTATGACACTAAAACAGATGTGGAACTAGGCACGTGGTCCGTAAAAAAAGGGGCGTTACCCGGAGAACCCGAGTAACGCCCCTACCTTCTTGAAAGGCTCTAAGCCTTAGAGACCGAGCTCAGCGTCGAAAGCTGCTTCTTCAAGACGGGTCTTGAGGAAGTTGAGGAAGCGACCGGCATCCGCACCGTCTACTACACGGTGATCGTAGGTCAGTGAGAAGTAAGCCAGGCTACGCACAGCAATGACATCGTTACCATCAGCGTCCTGAACGATAGCGGGACGCTTGTTGGTTGAGCCGATACCCAGGATAGCAACGTTGGGCTGGTTAATGATCGGGGTGAAGAATACACCGCCGGTCTGGCCGGTTGAAGAGATGGTGAAAGTCGAACCTGAGAGTTCCTCGGGGCTGACCTGGCCGTCGCGGGCACGGCCTGCAACGTCACCAATCTTCTTAGCAATACCTGAGATGTTTAGGTCGCCGGCATCCTTGATGACGGGAACCATCAGACCGCGGGGAGTATCAACTGCGAGACCGACGTTTTCGGAACCGTGGTAGGTGATTTCCTTGAAGTCTTCGCTCATGGATGAGTTGAACTGGGGGAACTGCTGCAGAGCTTCGGTCACTGCCTTGACGAAGAAGGGCAGAACGGTTAGCTTAGCGCCCTCGCGAGCTGCGAAGCCATCCTTAGCCTTGTTACGCAGAGCCATCAGACGGGTCAGGTCAATTTCCTGAACGGTGGTCAGCTGAGCTGAGATAGCCAGTGACTCAACCATACGCTTAGCAACAACCTGGCGAATACGGGGAGCCTTCTCGGTGGTGCCGCGCTTAGAAGACTTTTCAACAGCAGGAGCCGCAGCCTTCTGAGCAGGAGCAGCATTGGCCGCGGGAGCTTCAGCAGCAGGCTTTGCCTCTACTGCAGGAGCAGCTGACTTCTTGGCGTCAGCGGCTGCCTGGACGTCCTGCTTGCGGATACGACCACCAACACCGGTGCCCTTGACGGTGGAGAGGTCAACGCCTTCCTGCTTTGCCAGCTTGCGAACCAGGGGAGTCACGTATGCCTCACCGGTGTTCTCAGAAGCGGGTGCGGAGTCAGCCGCAGGAGCTTCTTCCTTCTTCTCTTCTTCAGCGGGAGCGGCAGGTGCCTCTTCCTTCTTCTCCTCAGCTGCGGGAGCCTCGGGAGCCTTTTCAGCGGGAGCAGAAGCAGCTGAGGCTGAACCGATAACAGCCAGAACCTGGCCTACCTCGGCGTCCTCATCTTCCTGGATACGGATTTCAAGCAAAGTACCAGCGACGGGTGAGGGGACCTCGGTGTCGACCTTGTCGGTTGAAACCTCAACCAGGGGCTCGTCGACAGCGACTTCTTCGCCAATTTCCTTGAGCCAGCGGGTGATGGTACCTTCGGTGACGGATTCGCCGAGTGCGGGCAGGGTAACCTCGGTGCCCTCAGAAGAACCGGCTGAAGCAGCAGGAGCTTCTTCTTTCTTCTCTTCAGCGGGTGCCTCTTCAGCTACAGGAGCCTCTTTAGCGGGAGCTTGATCAGCTTCTTCCTTTGATGCTGAACCTGAACCGTCGCCAATAACAACGAGAGGAGCACCAACCTCGATGTCCTCGTCTTCTTCAACGAGGATTTCTTCGATAACGCCGGCGACGGGTGAGGGGACCTCAGTATCAACCTTATCGGTGGAAACTTCAACGATAGGCTGATCAACCGAAACGGTTTCGCCAACCTCTACGAGCCAGCGGGTGATGGTACCCTCGGTGACGGATTCGCCCAGTGCGGGCAGTTCTACGGTAGTGGACATAGTCCTTCGTATCTCCTTGTGAGTGATGAAAATTTATGAGGGTAGGTGGCGGGTTGAGACCTGCCACCTACCGAAAGCTGATGATTAGCCGTGCAGCGGAGCGCCGGCTAGTGCCATAGCTGCTTCACCCAGTGCCTCGTTCTGAGTGGGGTGAGCGTGTATGAACTGTGCAACGTCCTCGGGGAAAGCTTCCCAGACAACCCACATCTGAGCTTCACCAATCTGCTCGCCCATACGCTTGCCAACGGCGTGAACACCGATGATGGGGCCATCCTTCTCGCGGATAACCTTGACCAGACCGCCGGTGCCCAGGATGGAGGACTTGCCGTTGCCTGCCAGGTTGTATTCAGCAACCTGAACATTTTCCTTGCCGAACTTCTCTTCAGCCTTGGGCTGGGAGTAACCGATGGAAGCGATTTCAGGTTCGGAGTAGGTGACCTTGGGGATGTTGATATCTTCAACGACATGGGGGTTCAGACCTGCGATGTCTTCGATGACGAAGCGGCCCTGCTGGTAGCTGCGGTGAGCGAGCTGCACGCCGGGGACGATGTCGCCGATTGCGTAGATGTTAGCTACGCCGGTGTGCAGGCGCTCGTTGGTGATAACGAAGCCGCGATCCATGGTCAGACCCTGCTCGTCGTAGCCAAAACCTTCGGTGTTGGGGCCACGGCCCACTGCTACCAGAACAATCTCAGCTTCGAAGGCGGTGCCGTCTTCAAGGGTAACCTTGGCGCCATTGGCGTCCTGCTCAACGGTCTTGAAGAACTTGCCCAGCGAGGACTTGATGCCGCGCTTCTTGAATTCGCGTTCGAGCACCTTGATGATGGCGGGGTCTTCGTTGGGTACCAGGTGGGGTAGGCCCTCAATGATGGTGACGTCTACGCCCATGGAGTTCCACATGGAAGCGAACTCTGAGCCGATGACGCCGCCGCCGAGCACGATAGCGCTCTTGGGGAGGTAGTCCATCTGTAGGGCTTCGGTTGAGGTGAGAACCTTGCCGCCGATTTCGATGCCAAAGGTCTTGGAGACTGAACCCGATGCAAGGATGATGTGCTTACCCTTGTAGGCGGTGCCGTCTACGGTGATGGTGTCGGTGCCGGTGAGCTTGCCTTCACCCTCAATGACGGTAACCTTCTTCATTTTGAGAAGACCGGTCAGGCCCTTGAACTTGCCGGCAACGATGCCGTCCTTGTAGCTACGAACCTTAGCCATGTCGATGGAATCGAGGGTGGTGTTCACGCCGTACTTCGAAGCTTCGCGTGCTTCAGAAGCGAGTTCCGCTGCGTGCAGGTAAGCCTTGGTAGGGATACAACCGGTGTGCAGGCAAGTGCCACCAAGGTTGCTCTTTTCGACGAGACCAACGGTGAAGCCAAGCTGCACTGCTCGTAGAGCGGCTGAGTAACCAGCGCTGCCACCACCGAGGATGAGGATATCGAATTCTGTTGTTGCCGAATCGGCCACGTTGACGCTCCCTTGCATGGGTTGCGGGGTATAAGCCCCCTTATGTACTGTCCCCCATAGCTTATCGCTTGCAAGGGCACACCTCCACTATTCAGGGGCGTTTTGTTACTTAGCCCTTAGCAGTAGCCTTCTTGCCCCTGCTTTAAGCGTGGAAGTAAGTGTTAGCGCTGGTAGCGTGGCTTTCGGGCGGTTTATAAGGTGGATGCGGTTCTGTTGGTCAGCACCTATACGGCGGTCTTTAATTCTTTTTGTCCCTATCTGCGATGTTTTCTATGGCAAACACCACGGCTTGTGGTGAAAAAAGTTACACCCCGCACCACTCTAGAGGGGTGCGGGGTGTACTCAATCTCTAGCGAGCTAGATCTTAGGCGTATGTCTCAATGAACTTGAGCAGGGTTGCCACCGAGTGGCCGGTGCCTTCCTTGGGAGTGTAACCGTAGGCGGCCTCCTCATTGAAGGAGGGGCCGGCGAAGTCAAGGTGGGCCCAGGGGATTTTCGCCCCGTCTTTTTCTCCCACAAATTCTTCAAGGAAGAGCCCTGCCACCAGCATGCCGCCATAGCGGGAGCCAATATTTTGCAGGTCAGCAACGGGGGACTTAAGAGAAGAGCGCAGGTGCTCGGGCATGGGCATAGGCCAGTAGGGTTCGCCAGTTTCTTGTGAAATCTCTGCGACCTTTTCACGGATCTCTTGATCACCCATGACCGCTGCGGTACGAACACCGAGCGCAATGAGCTGGGCGCCGGTTAGCGTGGCGATATCCAGGATGACATCGGGTTCTGATTCTGAGGCGTAGGCAAGACCGTCAGCCATGACGAGCCGACCTTCGGCGTCTGTATTCATGACTTCAACAGTGCGGCCCCCGCGCATGGTGAGGACGTCCTCGGGCTTGGTTGCAGTGCTTGAGGGCATGTTTTCAGCCAAGCAGAGGTAGCCGGTAACAGCTACGGGAATCTCTAGTTCAGCGGCTGCGGCTACGACGTTTAGTACGGTGGCGGCACCGGCCATATCTGACTTCATAGTTCCCATGGCGTTTCCGGGCTTCAGCGAAATTCCGCCGGTATCAAAGGTGATGCCCTTGCCAACAATTGCAACCGTCTTCACAGCGCCGGCGGGGGTGTACTTAACCTCCACAAAACGGGGCTTGCGCGCTGAACCCTTGCCCACTCCAACAATGCCGCCAAAGCCTTCATCAAGAAGCTGGTCAAAGTCCCACACTCGGGCTTCGACGTTCTCAAGGCTGGCTACGCGCTCAACTGCCTCTGCAGCGAAAGTTTCGGGGTAGAGATGGGAAGGAGGGGTGTTGACCAGGCGTCGGGTGTGGTCTACTGCCTCGCCGACGATCAAGGCGCGGGTGAGTACCGGCTCAGCATCAGCTGCGGAAATCTCGGTAATAATAGTGACATCCGAAACCGGGGCCTTGACGCTATCAGCGGTTTTAGCGCGAAGTTGCTTGTCACTGAAAGCACCAAAAGCTGCACCCTCGGCAAGGGCGGCCACTTCTTCAAGACTATCGGTGCCCAGCGCTATCGCAACGCTCTCTACACCGGCCAGCTGACGGATGGCTGATCCAGCGGAGTATCGCAAGTTATTGAGGTGGGCCGTAGCGTCCTCAGTCTGCTTGCCCAGTCCAATGAGGGCGATGATATCTGCACCGGCTCCGTCGATTCCGGGTAGTCGAGTGAGCTCGTCAGCAGCACCGGTAACCCCTAAATCTTCCAGGATAGCTTCGAGACCCTCAGCTGTTTCAGTCTCCAGGGGGGTGTGCGCCAAGGCGGGGCCTTCATCGGTTGAATGGACACCGAGGACCAGGACTCCGGCGTCCAGGTGCTCAAGTTCAGCAGCTGAAACTGAGAAGGAAAGGTCGTGAGATTCGCTCATATACATGCTCCTTACAAAGCGTTGGGGGTGAGAAATGCACCCGCGAAGTGAGGGCTGAGGCCGTTCATGGATGAAGCGGCCCCCGTGATTCACTACTCAAGAGTAGGTGGGTTTTGAATAAATGTGTACTAAGCGCCGTGCTGACGGTTGAAATCACCGCACAGCGAAACCCCTCACAGATCAGGGCTTGGAATGAAAAGAGGATAATGGGTGTTAGAACCGTTACGGCCATTCGATGTTCGAGGTTGCTGGAGTACTATGGTTACTCACATCAAGGATTATGAGACGAATGAGCTACGGTAGAAAGGGGCTTGCAATGATGAATAGGGATAACTCGGAGCAACTGTATATTGCTCACTCGGGTATCTTTGAGAACCAAAGATTGCAGGGCCTGCCTCTGGTCATCGCGCTTTCTCACCCTCAGGACGCCGGTGGAACGGCCGGGCACTTGGGCGAGGTGCTTTTGCACGAGCTTAACAACATCCCTCTGGTTGAATTTGATGCTGACCGGTTGCACGATTACCGCGCGCGCAGGCCCAGAGTGACCTTTAAACGTGACCACTACACAGACCCTGTATTGCCAGAACTAAAGCTGTATGCCGTAGAGGACCGCCTAGGTAAGCCTTTCTTGCTGCTTACGGGGGCCGAACCTGATCTGCTCTGGCAGCGTTTTACCGCTTCGGTCGTCGAATTAGCGCAACGCCTTGATACCTCTGTGGTGCTCCTGATTTCGGGGTTCCCCATGCCGGTTCCCCATACCCGCCCTTTGCCCGTGACGGCCCACGGCTCCCGCAAAGATCTCACGCGAGGTATTTCTGCTTGGAAGCCAGAAGCAATCGTTCAAGGGTCAGTGAGTAGTTTGATTGAAATTGCTCTGGATGAAGCTGGAATCGGTACCGCAGGGTTTGCGGTGAACGTTCCGCAATACCTTTCTGAGTCAGAGTTACCTCAGACAGCGCTGGTCGCCATGGAACACCTGTCAATGGCTGCGAAGCTGAGCTTGCCTTCTGATCGTTTGAGGGAAATGTCAGAGAATGTTCAGCTCCAAATCAATGAGCAGGCTAGCGCCAATCCTGAAATCCAGATGATGATTTCTCGTCTTGAAGCCTCCTACGATGCCAACGCTGGTGATGACGGCTACGTTGGTATCCCGCTATCTCAACGGGCTGCTGGTGTGGTACCTTCACGCGATGAAATTGGGGCTGAAATTGAGGCCTATCTGGCTCAAATGAACAACGGGGATCAGGACTAGCGTCCTAGCTACCTCTACCTAGCCCACTGAACTGGTCGGGGTTTAAGCCGTGAACTAGGGGTGTGCAGAGCCTAGGTAGCTAGGCGTCATTTTCTGTCGCTAGCTCACTGTATGAGGCTCATTGAGAACCAGGTACCGCTGATTTTTCGGTAGTTTTCTCGACGAGTTCATCCACAGCGCTTCCTGGCATTGAAACAGGCTATCCTGGCCGGGCAGGCTAGGTGCATGAATAGCCGATACCCTTTTGCATCTTTTTATCCGACCGGTTTGTTGCCAGTCACCGGCGATTACCCACCGAAGATTAACACTCCTGTGCGGCAAGAAGCCGACGTAGTGGCGGTGTGTGTGCACACCCTGGGGTTCTGGCCGCGAAATTCCCTGGTTTTACTGACCGTGGGCTCACCGGGGGTAGGGCCTTTGCTCCGTATAGATTTACCCGTGGCAGGGGAAGAGGACTACGGGGAATATTTTGACTTCTTCCTCTCCCAGCTACCCCAGTCTGCCGCGGACCCCGACTCCTACAATCGTCTCTTCGCAGTTTTCTTCGGGAGCACTGCAGGTGAGATGGATAAGGAAAGGGAGGTAGTAGCGCCATATTCTCTGGATTATTCAGATTGCTCAGACAATAACTTTATTGATCAGGTGCAAGTCCTCATTCCGCCCCTCCACCGCTGCCTGGATAACCGATCTATAGACCTCATAGACGTGATAGCAGTAGGGCACAGATTCCTCTGGGCACTTCACCCGCCAGAGCTCACCCTATTGCCCGCTACCCCAACCGCTAGCGTGGTAGATAGCCCTATATACCGCGAGATGTTCGGACAGGGCTCTGATGTGGCGAGAAGTCATGAGGAGTTCCTCGAAAAATATCTCTGGGATCCCATGGAAACAGCGGACGTCAGTCGACGCGATAGCTGGCTTGCCCACACTGAGTTTGCTGCGCTGAGATATCTCACCCAAAAGGCTGAAAGTGATGTGGGTGAGTACCATCAAATACGGGCTGAACTTATGATGTGGGACGCTGCCTTGCAACGTGGTGTTGAGGTAATGCTGGGGTACCGCTCTTTAGGGGTTGATAATCCCAAAGATTTATCAGGACCACCTCACCGTGATGTGGTGAGCCCAGCACCAGCTGACCTCATGCGTACCGTGCTCAACCAAGATGTTGGAGCTTATCTGATTGCTTCTCTCAACAGCACCGCCACCGTGCAACTGGTCATCTACCTTGCTTGCACCGGGCTTCAGGAGGCGCTAGCTGCCCTTGAAAATATTAGCTGCCGCTTAGAAGAGACTGCCACGGTGGGTCTAGACAAGAGCCAGACCATACCGGTGCTACCTCAGAAAAGCAGCCTCAATAGGTACGGCCTTGACCGGAAGAGCCTTCTGAACCCGGTTAAAACTAAGGAACCTGCTGACAGCGCAGCAATCGCGTCCATGGCATCAAAGCTCTGTGGGCACGACACTCTAAGCCCTAACTGGGACAGACTAGCTGCACTGTGCGCTATTGCCACGATTCTTGAAGAAGCTGCCCATCATAAACCTGAAAGCCTACTCAAACTAGCTCAGGCATGGGCTCACTGGTTGCAGGGTAAGTCCACTCTCGCAGACTACCTCCTGAGGGCGGTGGAGCCGATTCACCACGGCAATGAGCCCACCGTCTTACATCGAGTCCTCGATGCCGGAGTTTTACCCGTCTGGTTATCTGCTAGGCCACAACCCAATATCTAACGTGATGAAGAACGGTCAACCTTGGGTCGTGCTAAGTAGGTAAAGACCAAAAAACATGTCATACTTGACTACTGACCCCGCTCACAGTACTGCGTGAAATCTGCACCCTTCCCAGGGAATAATGTTATGCAACCAGGTGTTATCCCACATAGAAACCCTGATTCAAACAGCGATTTTCAATGACCGCAGACTTGACAGGGTCTTAGGTGTTTTGACCGCGAACACCGCGCACCATCGCACACGGTCAGCTAATCAGAAAGGTTTTCTGTGTCACCAGCCGCACGCAAGAAAGCAACCAGCGATACCGCTGCAGCCAAAACAACTGCCGTAAAAACCTCCACCCGTGCCAAAGCAAAAAAGGCGGATGAGGTAGCTGACGCCCTAGAAGCAGACGAGGCCGAGACACCCGCTGCTGCGCCCAAGAAAACCACCGTTCAAAAAGCAGCGCCTAAAAAGGGACGCAAAGCTAAAGACGGTGACGAAATTGAAACTGAAGACCTAGATCTTGAGTCCGGAGACCTCGAACTTGACGATGAAGAAGTTGACGAGGAAGACGGCGATGAAGCAGAGTCCGTCACTAAGGAAGAAAAGAAAGAAGCAGAAGCCGTAGCGGCTAAAGGCTCCGGCTTCGTTCTGACTACCAACGACGAAGATGATGCCCCCGCCGTCCGCGTCGTCACCCCCGGTGCCACGGCAGACCCGGTCAAAGACTACCTTAAGCAAATCGGCAAGGTTGCCCTGCTAAACGCAGAGCAGGAAGTCGACTTAGCCATGCGCATCGAAGCTGGCCTCTACGCCGAGCACAAGCTCAAAGACAACCCCGATATGAGCCCTGAACTCAAAAAAGAGCTCCGCTGGGTTATTCATGACGGACGACGCGCCAAGAACCACCTGCTCGAAGCCAACCTTCGCCTGGTCGTTTCACTAGCTAAGCGCTACACCGGCCGCGGTATGCTCTTCCTGGACCTCATCCAGGAAGGCAACCTGGGTCTAATCCGTGCGGTAGAGAAGTTCGATTACTCCAAGGGCTTCAAATTCTCAACCTACGCCACCTGGTGGATCCGCCAGGCTATCACCCGCGCCATGGCAGACCAGGCTCGTACCATCCGCATCCCCGTTCACATGGTTGAAGTCATCAACAAGCTCGCCCGCGTGCAACGCCAGATGCTGCAGGACCTAGGCCGCGAACCCACCCCCGAAGAGCTCGCTAAAGAACTCGATATGACCCCCGAAAAGGTCATCGAGGTCCAGAAATACGGCCGTGAACCCATCTCACTGCACACCCCCCTGGGCGAAGACGGTGACTCAGAATTCGGTGACCTCATCGAAGACTCCGAGGCAGTGGTCCCCGCCGACGCAGTCTCCTTCACCCTGCTCCAGGAACAGCTACACAGCGTCCTTGACACCCTCTCAGAACGAGAGGCAGGCGTAGTGGCCATGCGCTTCGGTATGACCGATGGCCAGCCCAAAACCCTGGACGAAATCGGAAAGGTTTACGGGGTTACCCGCGAACGTATCCGCCAGATCGAGTCCAAGACCATGTCTAAGCTGCGTCACCCCTCACGTAGCCAGGTTCTGCGAGACTACCTAGACTAAAACTGAACACAATGAGTAAGGGCGCGGGTAACCATTCCGCGCCCTCTCATTTGCCCAGATTCGGTGAAGGCCGTCGGACCAAGCGCAACTCATACCAGGGCCAATCATGGACACCAACACAAGGAGCCCCGCAACCCTAGGGTTGCGGGGCTCCTTGTATCAACAGCGGGGGAGTTAGCTACTAAATACGGCCGGTCTGGTCGTCCCACTCAGTAGCAACTTCGCGCAGCTGCTGCTCATTCTTGCGGGCATGGTGGCCGCAGAAAACCAAATCATTACCACTAGCAAAAACCACGCGTACATAGGCCTGCGCCCCACAGGCATCACAACGATCAAGGGCGCTCAGCTCGCGAGCTTCAAGAGTTGCACTCATCATTTACTCTCCTTCTCTGAACTTTTAGGGTCTACCCCCATACAACCACTTAGCAGACCGCACTGCACCGGCTTTCGCTCAGGGCACTAAGCCAGCCGGAGGCGACATAAAACCCAGCTAGGCCTCTAAACGTCAGGGCATCAGCCGCATAATCCGAACACATGTACTAAACTAAAGAGTCGATAAGTCCGTCAGCCCCAAGGAGACCCCGTGGCCGCCAGCAACTACACCGCGAGCAACCTATCAGTCCTCGAAGGTCTTGAAGCCGTGCGTAAACGCCCCGGCATGTACATCGGCTCCACCGACTCTCGCGGGCTCATGCATTGCCTCTGGGAAATCATCGATAACTCCGTAGACGAGGCGCTGGCAGGGTACGGGCAGAACATCCAAATCATCCTGCATAAGGACGGCTCGGTAGAGGTACAAGATGACGGCCGAGGTGTGCCCACCGATATCGAACCGCGCACCGGCCTCTCAGGCGTTGAAGTGGTCTACACCAAGCTACACGCTGGGGGTAAATTCGGCGGTGGCTCCTACACGGCTTCCGGCGGTCTGCACGGTGTGGGCGCATCGGTAGTTAACGCGCTGTCCTCCCGCCTGGATGTACACGTGGACCGCGGCGGTAAGACCTACCAGATGAGCTTCCGCCACGGCGTCCCCGGCATCTTTGACGATGGCCGCACCCCAAAACCTGATAATGCTTTCTCTACCGCAGGCGATCCTCTACAGGTCGTAGGTAAAGCTAAACGCGGTGTCACCGGAACCCGGGTGCGTTACTGGGCTGATCCCATGATCTTCACCCCGGATGCCAAATTCAGCTACGCTGACCTGACCGCTCGCGCCCGCCAGACTGCCTTTCTGATCCCGGGTCTACGTATTGCTATCCGCGATGACCGCCGCCTACCCGGAACACCCGGTGAGAACGGAAGCTTTGAAGAGGTCTTCCAACACGATGGAGGGATCGGGGAGTTCGTTGAATACCTGGCTCACGATACCTCCGTGACCGACATCTGGCGCTTTACCGGCAGGGAAACCTTCACCGAGACGGTGCCCGTGCTCGATGGTAAAGGCCACTCCAAACTCACCGAAGTTGAGCGTGAATGCGAAGTCGATATTGCGCTGCGCTGGGGGATTGGCTATGAGACCACTCTGCGCACCTTCGTCAACATCATTGCCACCCCTAAGGGAGGCACCCATCAGACCGGCTTTGAACAGGGTCTGCTGAAGACCTTCCGTAAACACCTGACTGATAATGCCCGCAAATTTAAGGTGGGAGCCAACGAGAAAATCGAGAAGGACGACGTGCTGGCAGGCCTCACCGCGGTGCTGACCGTGCGACTGGCTGAACCACAGTTTGAAGGCCAGACCAAGGAAATTTTGGGCACCCCAGCAGTGCGCCAGATTGTTTCTAAGGTAGTTGCCAAGCAACTAGCGGAGAAACTGAAAGCTACGGCGCGGGCCGATAAGACACAAGCCACCCAGCTTTCTGAAAAAGTGGTTGCTGAAATGAAATCCCGCGTCTCAGCACGGGTGCACAAGGAAACCCAGCGGCGCAAGAACGCGCTAGAGACCTCGTCCATGCCCACCAAACTGGTGGACTGCCGCACCACGGACGTCGAGAAGTCTGAGCTTTTTATTGTGGAGGGCGACTCGGCGCTGGGAACAGCCCGCCTGGCGCGGTCATCCACCTACCAGGCGCTACTGCCCATTCGTGGCAAAATTCTGAACGTTCAGAAGGCCTCTATTACCGATATGCTGGCCAACACCGAATGCGCCGCTATTATTCAGGTCATTGGTGCCGGTTCAGGTCGAAGCTTTGACCTAGACTCCCGCCGCTATGACAAAATCGTGATGATGACCGACGCGGACGTGGACGGCGCCCACATTCGCACGCTTCTGCTAACCCTTTTCTACCGCTATATGCGGCCCCTGGTTGAGGCAGGTAAGATTTACGCTGCTGTGCCGCCCCTGCATCGGGTTGAGGTGGTGCACCGCGGTAAACCCAATGAAATGGTCTACACGTACACCGAACAAGAGTTACATCAGTTGCTGGCTAGCCTTGAAGCTGAGGGTAAGAGCTACAAAGAGCCCATCCAGCGCTACAAAGGCTTGGGTGAAATGGATGCAGATCAGCTGGCTGAAACCACCATGGACCCCCGCCACCGCATGCTCCGCCGGGTGCGGGTCTCAGATGCCGAGGCGGCTGAGCGTGCTTTTACCCTTTTGATGGGTTCAGAGGTTGCCCCCCGTAAGGACTTTATTATTCGAGGCGCGCACAAGCTCGATGCTGCGGCTATCGATGTTTAAGGATCTATTGCTCGCTCCCTAAACACCGGGAGTCAACCGGTAAGAGTTACGCAAGTCACTATATAATGTTGTCCATGACACCTTCAAAAAAGAATCCTGTTACGGTCACCGTTACCGGTGCTGCCGGTCAAATTGGTTATGCCTCGGTCTTTCGCATTGCCGCCGGTGAGATGTTGGGAGCTGACACCCCAGTTCGCCTGCGGCTCCTCGAAATCTCTCAAGGGCTCAACGGGGCCGAGGGGACCGCTATGGAACTGACTGATGGCGCCTTCCCGCTGTTGCAGTCGGTGGAGGTTACTGATGATCCCACTGTTGGGTTTGACGGTGCCAATGTCGCTTTGTTGATTGGCTCCCGCCCCCGCACCAAGGGCATGGAGCGCGCCGATTTACTGGAAGCCAACGGCGGTATTTTCTCGGTGCAGGGTAAGGCGATTAACGACCACGCGGCTGATGACGTGCGGGTGGCAGTGGTGGGAAACCCTGCCAATACCAACGCCCTCATTGCAGCCTCGCACGCACCCGACGTCCCGCTGGAGCGCTTTACCGCCCTGACCCGCTTGGACCACCACCGCGCTGTCGGCCAGCTAGCACTAGCAACCGGGGCAGCAGTGCAGAATATCGAAGGGGTCACCATCTGGGGTAACCACTCCGCCAGCCAGTACCCCGACCTCTTCCATGCCACGGTGGATGGGCGTGCGGCTCTTGATGTTTTAACCGAAAAGGGTCTAGACCAGAGCTGGATTGAAGAAACCTTTATCCCCACGGTGGCCAATCGCGGTGCCGAAATCATCGCGGTGCGAGGCGGGTCGTCAGTTGCTTCTGCCGCTCATGCAGCTTTGATGCACGTACGCGATTGGACGCTGGGAACAGGGGAGCGGTGGACCTCCATGGCTGTCCCCTCGGATGGATCTTACGGGGTGCCTGAAGGTCTCATTAGCTCTTTCCCGGTGCGCTGTGTGGGAGGAAAATATGGGATTATTCACTCTTTTGAGCACTCGGATTTTTCGAGGGACAAGATTGCTACCTCGGTGGCTGAGCTTGTTGACGAGCGTGAGGCTGTGGCCCAGCTGGGCTTACTAGGGCAGCGCTAACCTATCTGACCTTGAGTTCTACCCGCACCTGTGAATAGGCAGGGAGACGCCTTAGGGGGATCCGCTGTGCACCTAAAGGTCCCAGCGTGTATTAGCGTTTAAGGCACCTTTAGTCATGCGTCAAATCCCGCTCTGACAGGGTGTAAGTGACCTTAAGTGATTCCCAATTTTGGGGGTGTACCATAGTTCAAAATCACCACAGTAAGGTCGGACTGCCGGGCATCGGTAGCGACGCTTGCTCACCCCTTCGCACTTCACAAGGACACCGATGGATCCCCTCGAAATCGCCCGATGGCAGTTCGGTATCACCACTGTCTACCACTTCATGATGGTCCCCCTCACCCTGGGGCTCGGCGCCGTTGTGACAGGTTTCTATATCGCCTACATCCGCACTCAAAAGCCCGAGTACAAGCGCATGACCAAGTTTTGGGGCAAGCTCTACCTCATTAACTTCATCATGGGCGTGGCCACCGGTCTAGTGCAGGAATTCCAGTTCGGTATGGCCTGGAGCGAGTACTCCCGCTTCGTAGGAGACGTATTCGGTGCCCCTCTTGCCATGGAAGGTCTTCTTGCCTTCTTCGTAGAATCTACCTTTTTGGGTCTCTGGATTTTTGGTTGGGACAAACTCAAACCCAAAATCCATGCAGCCTGCCTCTTCATGGCGGTTGCAGCATCCTGGCTCAGTGCCTACTTCATTATTGTGGCGAACTCCTGGATGCAACACCCCGTTGGTGTTGAGATGGTGGACGGACGCCCCGTTCTCAATGACGTCTGGGCTGTGCTGACAAATAACACTGCTATGGTTGCCTACCCCCACGCTCTGGCGGGTGCGGTGCAGGTCGCGGGTGGTTTCTTAGTGGGTATCGCCTGGTACAAGCTCTGGAAGCGCCGCCGCGATGGTGTAGATACTATCGGTGAGAACGGCAAAGTAGTCGTTGGCCAGCAGGTAGAAGGCGCACGTGATACCACTGACTTTACGGTCTGGTTCAAGTCCCTGCGTATTGGTGCAATTGTAGGTCTCATCGGCTTCTTGGGTACCGCCTTCACCGGCCATTCCCAGGCACAGCTCATGATAGAACAGCAGCCCATGAAAATGGCTGCAGCGGAGGCTGCCTGCCACGACGGCACAGGTTTTTCGGTCTTATCACTGTCTTCACCCGGAGCCCAGAACTGCGATGAGGTTCAAGCGATCCTTGAGATTCCCGGGCTCCTCTCCTTCCTTGCCTATGGGGACTTCACCACCAACGTCGCCGGCATCACCACTCTGATGCCTATCTACGAAGAAACCTACGGCACCCACCTGCCCGATGATCCCGAACTCTACGGCGAGCGCGCCGGTTCAGAAATCGACTATCTGCCGCTGATGGAGGTCACCTACTACGGTTTCCGCGGCATGATTACCCTGGGTGGGGTAAGTGCCCTGTCTTTCCTCTACGTTTTGTGGGTGACCCGCAAAAAGGGTGAGGGTACCGTGCCAGAAGCGAAGTGGATCTCTAACCTGGCGATAGCAGGTATTCTGGCACCTTTTGGCGCTAATATCCTGGGCTGGGTCTTCACTGAAATGGGCAGGCAACCTTTCGTGGTGGCTCCCAATCCGGATGGCAACCCCGCTATTCTGATGTTCACTGCAGCCGCGGTATCGCCCGGGGTTTCTGGGTTTGAGATTCTCTTCTCGCTGGTCTCCCTAGCACTGGTATATGCCGCACTGATGGTGGTTGAAATTTACCTGCTCGCAAAATACGTCAAGGCCGGGGTGGTAGCCGCCATGCCTGAACTGGTTGAAGACCCTCAGCAGGATGACCACGATGACCGCGATGTTCTCGCGTTCGCTTACTAGACAAGGGTAGAACAATGTTTGATCTATTTGCCGACCAGCCTCTCTTACCCACCATCTGGTTTGCCGTCGTTGGCTTTTTCTGGATTGGTTATATCGTTCTGGACGGTTTTGATCTCGGGGTGGGCATGCTCATGAGTCGCCTTTTCGCTAAGAACGAGAAGGAACGCCGCCTACTGCTGAACACCATTGGTCCTGTATGGGACGGTAACGAGGTGTGGCTGGTGACGGCTGGTGCCGCGACTTTTGCAGCCTTCCCGCTCTGGTACGCCTCGCTCTTCTCTGCCCTCTATATTCCGCTGACCCTTACTCTGCTAGCCCTCATCTTCCGTGCAGTGGGTATTGAATACAGGGGCAAAAAGGACAGCGCTCGGTGGATTGCGGGCTGGAACCTAGCCATTTCTCTGGGCTCACTAGTGATTGCTTTTATGATTGGTGCCCTGCTGGCCCTCACCAGCACCGGCCTTCCTCTTAACGCTAACGGAGACCGAGTGGGCGGCGCCTTTGCCTGGGTAACTCCCGCAGTGCTGATGGGTGGTCTGGCAATGGTGGGGCTGTCCCTCGTCATGGGTTTGGCCTTCGTCGCCCTCAAGACCGACGGCGAGATACGCCACCGCGCCCGTACGCTGTTACTGAGGCTGTTGCCGCTGCTACTTCTGCCTGTGACCGGTTGGGTTCTCTACTTGCAGTTCACCGCGGGTAAAGCCCTCTCTTTGGCCTTTACCGTAGTTGCGGTCATTGCTGCGGTCGGGGCCTGGACACTGCTCAAAGCCGGCCACGAGGGGAAGGGCTTTGCAGCCCTGGCCAGTTTCACGGTCTTGGGGGTCAGTGCTATCTTCCTGGCGCTCTACCCCAACGTCCTGCCCTCCACCTTGAATGAAGCACATCACCTCACGATTTCCAGTGCATCAAGCTCTGACTACACCCTAACTGTCATGAGCTGGGTGGCTATCTTTGGAGTGCCAATTCTACTGATCTACCAGAGCTGGACCTACTGGGTCTTCCGTCAGCGCCTGACCGTTGATCATATACCCACAGCCCATGATGTCACGGAGCTTGCTCGCAGAATCAGCAAGTAAGGCCGTGATTTTCTGAGAGGCCGAAGCACGAGTCCCGGTTCGGCAGGCCGGTAGAGATACTACTACAATGGTGAACAAACTATTCGCGGCAGCAAAGGCAGAAACCTTCATGGCGAACCCAAAGAACAGCAGGCCACCCTTGGGACCCGATGCCAAGAAAAACCTCGCGGTTTTTTCCCTGCTGATTGCCATCAAAACTTTGGCACTGGTAGTCTTCGCTGCCGTCCTCGGTACTGCTATAACCTATCTTGCGCGGCTGACGTTCGCTGTCTTCCATGAAGGTGCGACCTACGCCAGCGCGGTGGAGGCTCAGCGTGCGGTCTTCGCAGGCAACGGGCGAGCAGAGGTTGAGGGTATCTTTTTTGCCAGCCCTTTTGTGGAGCCCAGCGTCCTGTCACTCGCCCTGACAGGTACCTTAGCCCTCATCGTGCGGGCAGCAGCGGACTGGTATCTCACCTACTACGCACAAAAAGCTGCTACCGGTGCAAAAACCACTCTTCGCCGTCAGGTGATCCGGAGAGTGCTAGCTACCGGAGGGATCGATACACCTGATGGTACCGGCGCTACCGCTGTACTGCTCTCACGCGGCCTTGATGCACTGGATCACTACTACACCAAGACACTAACAGCCTTTGTGTCCACTGCCGTTATCCCCAGCATTTTGCTACTGGTGATAGCGTTCTATGACTGGGTATCAGCCCTCATTATCGTGCTCACCTTGCCCCTCATCCCGGTGTTCATGGTGCTGATTGGCCGTACCACCCGTGAAGATACGGCGCGCGCCCAAAAGGATCTGCTGCGTCTATCTGACCATATCGTGGAACTGGTTAAAGGGTTGCCGGTTCTGGTGGGGTTGGGGCGTTCACGCGCACAGTCTAAAGCGCTGGGGGAGCTGGGTGAACGCTATCGAAAAGCTACGATGTATACCCTGCGTAGCGCCTTCCTCTCCTCGCTTGCCCTAGAGCTCATTACCACCATCTCTATCGCACTGGTGGCTGTCTTTATTGGTCTACGTCTGGTTGAGGGAAACATGGGGCTAGACGTCGCCCTGCTCGTTCTCTTATTGGCCCCCGAATGCTACCAGCCACTGCGGGACGTCGGCACCGCCTATCACCAGTCGGAAGAGGGCGTGGCAGCCCAGCGCCGCGCCCAAGCAATTATTGATCAACCGGTACCCCAACCCATGGTTGCCCCCGGCGGAGACTATATATCGGTACGCGACCTCTCACTGAGCTACCCAGGGCGCGAACGCGTCCTCACCGGTGTGAGCTTCAACCTCAAGCACGGCACCACCACCGCCATCACTGGCCCTTCAGGCTGCGGCAAATCCACCCTGCTGGGTGTGCTGGGTGGCTCCCTGCGTCAGGGCCTGGTTCCCACCGGCACCACAGAACCAATCAAGGTTAGCGGATTAGTGAGTGGCACCGGATCCACCGTATGGATCAGCCAGTCTCCAGCCTTCATCGCCCCCACAGCTCTGGCAGAGGTTGCTCTCTACGCCGCCGTGACGCGCGGTGAAGGGGCCCTTGAAGGCATCCACTACGCCTCAACCCTGCTCGGTGAAACCGTTGCTTTCACCGAAGAAGACCGTGAATTTTTTACCAGCTATCTGCACGCTGTTGGCCTAGCTGACCTGGCAGATTTGCCGCCCGAGGCGCTCTCCGCCGGGCAAATGCGCCGCCTAGCTATCGCTCGAGCTCTCGCCCGCGTTGCCACCTTGCAGGCAGAGAACCACCGCGTCACCGTACTCATTGATGAACCTACCGCCCACCTTGACCCTGTCTCGGCAGCCAAAGTCAACGTAGCGCTCGCTGCCCTCCAAGAAACGGGCGCCACACTCATTATCGTCACCCATGACACCCAGCTCGCTGCTGCTACCAATAACCGTCTGGACGCCGCCCGGCGCCCTCACGGGGTAACATGGCAGCTGACCTCTCAAAATACAACCGGGCTGGGAGGTTATGCCCTGGGCACCTTAGCCCAGGCGGTGGCCACCGGTGAGCTCGAAGACTCAACTCCAGCGGCGCAAGCTGAAGAGCCAAGCGCACCGCACCGCCGCCGTATCCCCGGTATCGTGAGCACCCTGCGCACCGCACGAAAACTCACCGGCATTAGAACTCATCAGACCTTACTGCCTGTCTTCCTCTCGGTTCTGACCGTGGTCTTTGCCGTCAGCCTCACCGCCCTATCAGGCTGGTTGATTGTGCGAGCTGCTGAGCAGCCAGCCATGATGTACCTCCTGGTAGCGGTGAGCGGTGTGCGTTTCTTTGGCCTGGGCCGTGCAGTGAGCCGCTACGCCGAACGCCTTAAAACCCATGACCTCGTGCTCAAAGCAGCTAATGCCCTGCGAATACGCGCCTGGGATGCCGCGGGGCGCAGCGTGCTATCGGTACGTTCCCTCCTACGCGGTGACCGGGTGCTAGACCGCTTGGTGGGTGATGTTGATGAGCTGCGAGACACCGCCCCCCGCGTTCTGCTGCCCGTAGCGTCCCACCTCATTGTCATGGGCCTGGTAGTCCTTGTGACCGCGCTAGCTACCCCCATCGCGCTACTACCCGTAGGGCTAGCGGTACTCATCGCCACCTTTATCATCCCAGCAGTGGTCATCCGTGCTGATGCACGTGCGGACGCCGCGGCACGCAGGGAAACCGCGGGCCTTCTGAGGTTAGGTGTATCCGCCATCGACGCTGCCCCGGACCTGCACAATAACGACCTGGACCAAACGGTTGCCTTAGCACTTTCTCGCAGGGATGGTCTGAACGTGCGCTCCCGCATCCATAGTTCGCGTGCGATCGGTGTGGGGCAGGGGCTCATGGTCGCTACCTGGTGGGGAGCCGCGCTCGCTACCATCATCTGTGTGTGGCCCTCGGTACGTGATGGGGGTATTACTGCCCCCACCGCTGCAGTGGTTATTCTGATGCTCACTGCCCTCTTTGAGACCACCGCTGCCCACGTGGAAGCCGTACGCAACTGGCCAGCCTTTGCAATCCTGGTAGAACGTACCCGCGAGCACCTGGCCGACGTTGAAGCGGATCAAGGCGACCAAGAAAGCGAGGCGCAGGAGCGCCAGAACATGCGCGATATTCTGGGGGAACCCGGAGTTGGTCGCTCCCAGCGAAGTGCCCACAGCACCATCACCCTTGAGCTTGAATCTTTGGCAACCCGTTGGCCAGACATGCAGCAACCGGTCTTTAGCGGTCTGAGCGCCTCAGTTTCTTCCGGCGAATGGTTGGGCATCACCGGCCCGTCAGGCGCGGGAAAGACCACGGCGCTGGCTACTCTGCTCGGCTTCCTACCGCTTGAAGAAGGTGAGATTCGGGTCAACGGCCAGGTCTTTGATGCCCAGGCGCTCAGGGGCTATGCAGCCTGGTGCCCTCAGTCTGCCTACATCTTTGAATCGACCATCGCCAACAACCTGGCAATTGCTCGCTCGTCTGAGGAAAGGCCCACTGAAACTGAAATGTACGAGGTGCTAGACCGCGTGGGGCTCGGAGATTTTGTGCGGCAGCTACCGGCGGGCTTGCAGACTCCCGTGGGCGCTGGAGGTTCCTTCGTCTCTGGCGGTCAGCGCCAGCGCATAGCCATCGCTCGAACCCTGCTGGTGGATTCTCCGCTGCTCCTCATGGACGAACCCACCGCCCATCTGGACGCTCCAGCCGCTGTGGCACTGATTGATGAGGTTGCTCGCGGCACCAAACGTACCTCAGCAGATCAACCGTCCGGTAAAACTACCTTGCCCGCTGTTGTGCTGGTATCGCACCGTGCAGAAGATATTGCTGCCTGCGATACCGTCGTCAAACTCTAGAACCGCTCAAAAGAGCGGTGCCCTGGCAAGCATGCTAGCTTGCCAGGGCACTTTCATTTACTGAGGTGTGAGACGGCTCAGAAGAGTGCTTCTTCGGCCGCCTCACCTGCCTCTGCACCTTGAGCGCCACGTTCAGTCTCAACGGCTGCTAACGCACCGGACTGATTAGCTTCGGTTGCTGCTACCGGTGTTGCCGCGGTGACCGCATAGGCTGGGCCTATTGCGTCCACGGCCTGAGCCAGCGGCACACCGGAGCCATCACGTGCCCCAAACTCACCGGGCAGGGTACGAGCCACACCGGCTGCAGAAACAGCCTTAGCGGGGCCAATACCTACCCAAGCAAGCGCTAGGGAAGACTCACCCTTGAGGAAGCGGTGGGCGCGCATACCGGCAGTTGCCCTACCCTTCTGTGGGAAGTCAGCCAGCTCGGTCACCTTAGCTGAAGCGCCCTCAGCCCCGCCATCGGTAATGGTTACCACCTGGGCGGGGGAGCCAGGGGCAGTCACCCCAAAGGCGATGAGCCGGTCATCGTCGGCAATCTTCATGCCCGCCATGCCGCCACCGGTCCTGCCCTGCGGGCGAACCTTGGCTGCATCAAAGACAAGTAGCTTGGCTTGCTCGGTCACGAAAGTTAGCAGCAAATCATTGCTGTCACAGGCGGTAGCGGCGATCAGGCGGTCCTTGGGCTTGAGCTTGATAATCTCAAAGTCCCCTGCGTTCAGAGGGTAATCAGGGTTGACCCTTTTAACCACGCCCCGTTCAGTTGCGAGCGCCAGCACCTGATCAAGTGGTACCAGAGCAACCAGGGTTTCCCCTCGTCCTAGCGTGATCATTTCTGCGGCTTTCACACCGGAAGCTAGCAGGGGAGTGCCCGCTGAATCTTCTAGCACCGGTAGTTCCAGTACCGAGACGCGCACCAGCCTGCCGGTTGAGGTAACCGCCCCAATTTCCCCGCGTGCAGTGGTCGCCACCCAAGAGGTCAGTGCGTCGTGTTTCAGGCGCTTACCTGGTTCAACCAGCTCGCTGCGGCCACCAGCTTCACCGCGCGTACGGCCCACCTGCCCAGAGGTAGAGAGCAGAACCCAGCAGGGGTCGTTAGCGATTTCTAGTGAAATCCCCGCCTCTTTTTTCGCCTTGGACGCAGTGGCAGAGAGCGCTGCGACAGCATCAGCCAAATCGTCCTTGGTGACAATCTTGGTGCGACGGTCGGTGCCGTACTCGTCAGCTACAGCTTGCAGCTCGGCACAGACCAGGGCACGCAGTTTGGCATCTGACCCCAGGATTTCCTGAAGCTCAGCAATCTCACGCAGCAAGTCCTCGCGCTCGGTCTCCAGCTCAATACGGGAGTACTTGGTGAGCTGGCGCAGACGTAGCTCCAGGATGTGATTAGCCTGCACCTCGGTTAGATCAAAGACCTGCATCAGACGGGTGCGTGCCTGGGCAGTTTCGTCTGATGATCGAATAATCTGAATGACCTCGTCGATATCGACGATGGCAATCAGTAAACCTTCGACCAGGTGCAAACGGTCCTGGCGCTTGCCAAGCCTGTGGTTGGTGCGACGGCGTACCACCTCAAGGCGGTGATCAACATAAACGTGCAGGAGGTCAAGCAGACCCAGGGTTTGAGGCTGACCGTCGACCAAGGCAACGTTGTTAATGCCGAAGGAGTCTTCTAGAGGAGTGTGCTTGTAGAGAGCAGCTAGCACCGCCTTGGGGTTAAAGCCGTTCTTGACTTCAATGACCATACGCAGACCGTTTTTGCGGTCGGTCAGGTCAACCACGTCAGAGATGCCCTGTAGTTTCTTAGAATTGACCCCGTCTTTGATTTTTTCAATGACCTTCTCGGGGCCTACCATGTAAGGCAGTTCGGTGACCACGATGCCCTGCTTGCGGGCAGTTACCTGCTCAATGGATACCTTGGCGCGGGTCTTGAAGATACCCCGACCCTTCTCGTAGGCGTCCTTAATGCCGGTGGTGCCCACAATGGTGCCGCCGCTGGGCAGATCAGGGCCGGGCACCAGCTTCATGATGTCCTTGAGGCTGGCGTCGGGGTTCTCCAACAGGTGGCGGGCAGCGGCGATGATCTCGCGCAGGTTGTGCGGCGCCATGTTCGTTGCCATGCCCACCGCGATACCGGCTGAACCGTTCACTAGCAGGTTGGGGTAGGCAGCCGGTAGCACGGAGGGCTGCATGAACTGGTTGTCGTAGTTGGGCACGAAGTCTACGACGTCCTCGCCCAGATCAGCTGTCATAGCAAGGGCTGCCGGGGCCATGCGGGCCTCGGTGTAACGGGAGGCTGCCGGGCCATCGTCCAAAGAACCAAAGTTACCGTGCCCATCGACCATGGGTAGGCGCATCGCAAACGGCTGGGCGAGTCGCACCATGGCATCGTAGATAGCGCTGTCACCGTGGGGGTGGAGCTTACCCATGACCTCACCGATGACGCGGGCACTTTTGACGTGCCCCTTGTCTGGGCGTAGGCCCATCTGCTGCATCATGTAGAGGATGCGGCGCTGCACTGGTTTGAGTCCGTCTCGGGCGTCCGGCAGAGCACGGGAGTAGATGACCGAGTAGGAGTACTCGAGGAAACTGTTTTCCATCTCGCTTGAGACATCAATATCGACGATGTTTTCTACAATGCCCTCGGGGTAGTCATCGTGCGCGGTTTTGGTGCGGCGAGCCATGGGACCTCATCAATCGGTTTCGAACATAGTTTCTAGCCCATAATACCGTGAACAGCTAGCTGACTTAAGCTTCCTGAGGGGCCGATAGGGCGGGACGCCGCGGAGCAGGGCGCATAAGGCCATAGATGCCAATGAGAAAGAGTGCGACCAAGAAGAGCAAACCAAAGCAAGCGGTCACATCAGAACAAGGTTTTGTTGGGAGCTGGACGCCCGCATCAGCGGAGCGGCTATAAAGAACAGGAGGGCTATGATGAGGCTGATAAAAACGGTGCGCCACGCTATGCGATTAATGCTGGCTGGCAGCTGTGATTCCTTGGTCATGGTCTCATACTAAGGACCGTGGAGGGCCTCTACTAGGGGTGCAACTGAGCGGTCTTTGAAAAGGTTCATGTGTAGGTGCTCACAAAAGCAGTTTTCAAGTTGCGGTGGGTCAAATCGGTGCGTATAGTATTTATTCGTTGCCAGAGAGCGAAAGCTTGCCGGTGATGATAAATAAATAAGCGCCTCTAGCTCAATTGGCAGAGCAATTGACTCTTAATCAATGGGTTCTCGGTTCGAGTCCGAGGGGGCGCACATTTTCCAAAAAGACCTCCACGCACGGTGGGGGTCTTTTGCTGTTAATATCCACAAAATCTAAGTTGTAAAATAAGCTCGAATACCTTCCTTACTTAGTGAGGAGATGCTATCACCTTCAGTTAAAGCACTCTGTGGGAAATACCCCCGCGTGTGCAGGGAAGAGACCTTAGTCATCGCTGGGCTGGGTGGCGCCGTGGAAATACCCCCGTGCGTGCGGGGAAGAGGCCAGCTATACCGGCACACGGGCCATTGGCTGGGAAATACCCCCGCGTGTGCGGGGAAGAGTTATTGAAGGGGTCGAGGTCGGTTGCCTGGAGGGAAATACCCCCGCGTGTGCGGGGAAGAGGGACCCTGAACAATCAAACTGTTCATACACTGGGAAATACCCCCGCGTGTGCGGGGAAGAGGCCGCAGAACTCGCCGCTACCGCGATGACCCAGGAAATACCCCCGCGTGTGCGGGGAAGAGCTGAACGCACCTCAACAGCAACAGATATTCTCGGAAATACCCCCGTGTGTGCGGGGAAGAGTCTGCGTCTGGCTATTGTTGGGAGTGGAGGAGGGAAATACCCCCGTGTGTGCGGGGAAGAGTTCCACAAAAACACCCAAAAACACACCAACACGGAAATACCCCCGCGTGTGCGGGGAAGAGACCCAGGATTCGAACGGTTCGGCGGCTGGCGAGGAAATACCCCCGCGTGTGCGGGGAAGAGGGTGCGGTTCAGCACTTCGAAGAACCCGGGGTGGAAATACCCCCGCGTGTGCGGGGAAGAGAGCTCTCCAATCGTAAGTGGCTTAAGTATCCCGGAAATACCCCCGCGTGTGCGGGGAAGAGTCGACATGCTTTGGATTGAGCCGGGTAACAGTGGAAATACCCCCGCGTGTGCGGGGAAGAGGATTTCGTAAACTCAAAGGGTGTGCCTACTGAGGAAATACCCCCGCGTGTGCGGGGAAGAGGATTTCGTAAACTCAAAGGGTGTGCCTACTGAGGAAATACCCCCGCGTGTGCGGGGAAGAGCGAAAATCTTACGCACACCTGCACAGGAGAGGGGAAATACCCCCGCGTGTGCGGGGAAGAGCCTGCAAAACCTGAACCCCGCTGAGGAATTTGGGAAATACCCCCGCGTGTGCGGGGAAGAGTTAGCCCAGGCGTTGCCGTTAGCGTGGGAAGCGGAAATACCCCCGCGTGTGCGGGGAAGAGTTAGCCCAGGCGTTGCCGTTAGCGTGGGAAGCGGAAATACCCCCGCGTGTGCGGGGAAGAGAGCTTCTTAGCCACATCACGTGTCGCTTCACGGGAAATACCCCCGCGTGTGCGGGGAAGAGTGCTCACCTCGCATGGTCTGCCCGCGGTCACCGGAAATACCCCCGCGTGTGCGGGGAAGAGGTTACCCCTGATGATATCCATTACTTCTTCCCGGAAATACCCCCGCGTGTGCGGGGAAGAGCGAACGCCGTTCTCGTAGCCTTCCGGGTGGGTGGAAATACCCCCGCGTGTGCGGGGAAGAGGCTCGGCGCATCGTAAACCAAGCTGGCAAGGCGGAAATACCCCCGCGTGTGCGGGGAAGAGGGCTAGAGAATCACCCTTTGGCCGCGAGGGGTGGAAATACCCCCGCGTGTGCGGGGAAGAGCTTGTTCTCTGCTTTAGAAGATTATTTCCGTGGGAAATACCCCCGCGTGTGCGGGGAAGAGTGGGTGTGCGGCTTACCCACCAGTAGCCCCTGGGAAATACCCCCGCGTGTGCGGGGAAGAGTGGGTGTGCGGCTTACCCACCAGTAGCCCCTGGGAAATACCCCCGCGTGTGCGGGGAAGAGTGGTGCTGTGCATTTGCAATTTTCCTTCTGGTGGAAATACCCCCGCGTGTGCGGGGAAGAGACGTGAAATCTAGCCGGGTCCCTTTATAAATGGGAAATACCCCCGCGTGTGCGGGGAAGAGCCATCGCCGGCTGCAGTGAAACTTCCAGATTGGGAAATACCCCCGCGTGTGCGGGGAAGAGGTGGGTGTGGGAGTCTGCAAACAGCTCCACCAGGAAATACCCCCGCGTGTGCGGGGAAGAGACAACTTCCATTACATTGAGGGTTTCACCGTTGGAAATACCCCCGCGTGTGCGGGGAAGAGGTATCAGTAGCGGCAGGTATTCATCTAGGCTCAGAAATACCCCCGCGTGTGCGGGGAAGAGCCTTGCGGAACCGGTATGCGCGTCTCAGAGCCGGAAATACCCTCGCGTGTGCGGGGAAGAGGCCTGTACCCAAGCGAAGGCAGTATCTACCATAGAAATACCCCCGCGTGTGCGGGGAAGAGAAGGGTGTGAAGGGTGAGATAGATGTGATGGAGGAAATACCCCCGCGTGTGCGGGGAAGAGGTAGCTACCAGCACACTTGAAGCATCGGGCAAGGAAATACCCCCGCGTGTGCGGGGAAGAGATAGTCGGGATGATGTAGGGTCTTGAACCGATAGAAATACCCCCGCGTGTGCGGGGAAGAGCTTGATCCACGCCGAGCCTGACCACTGCCAGTGGAAATACCCCCGCGTGTGCGGGGAAGAGGCAGGCAAACACCCCCGGTGGCTAGGCTTTTTGGAAATACCCCCGCGTGTGCGGGGAAGAGGGGTTCTTGCCCAGCGCCACGCCGCGAATGAGGGAAATACCCCCGCGTGTGCGGGGAAGAGCACGCCTTCGAACTCGAACTCAACGATATCTGGGAAATACCCCCGCGTGTGCGGGGAAGAGAGCACATCAGGGACCGCGGCCGAGAAACCATGGGAAATACCCCCGCGTGTGCGGGGAAGAGAAAGCACCGTAGCACTCATTACTTCCCCAGAAGGAAATACCCCCGCGTGTGCGGGGAAGAGCACAGCACCAATGGTGATACCAGATGATGCCTGGAAATACCCCCGCGTGTGCGGGGAAGAGCAGATTGCGGCCCACACCCCGGCGCTCACATAGGAAATACCCCCGCGTGTGCGGGGAAGAGCTATACCTGCGCTGACGGCCTCGGTGATGAAGGGAAATACCCCCGCGTGTGCGGGGAAGAGTTTACCTGGATTGCAGCCTGTCGGCGCTGCTCGGAAATACCCCCGCGTGTGCGGGGAAGAGCAGGTACTGCGCACCATCGCCAAAAGCCCCCAGGAAATACCCCCGCGTGTGCGGGGAAGAGATACGGACGCCAAGTCAAGACCGCCGAAAGCGGGAAATACCCCCGCGTGTGCGGGGAAGAGTGTGACCCTCAGCGATTTTTCTATTTACACCAGGAAATACCCCCGCGTGTGCGGGGAAGAGAGCGGGTGCAGTTCAGTAAACCCTTCACGGATGGAAATACCCCCGCGTGTGCGGGGAAGAGCTCCTCCGCAAGCTCCCCCGCCTTTACCTGCGGGAAATACCCCCGCGTGTGCGGGGAAGAGATTTGGCAGTAGGTATCTGTTAAAGGGATGGGGGAAATACCCCCGCGTGTGCGGGGAAGAGCCCCACAAAGAAGGAGCACATTCCCTCCAAGAGGAAATACCCCCGCGTGTGCGGGGAAGAGTTCGGGAAGCCCCAGCAAGGATATTCTCTTTAGGAAATACCCCCGCGTGTGCGGGGAAGAGGCGCCTTGGAAGGCTGGCCCATTGACTGCAGCGGAAATACCCCCGCGTGTGCGGGGAAGAGCATGACCGCCACGAACTCTTCATCGGAGTCAGGGAAATACCCCCGCGTGTGCGGGGAAGAGCCGGCAAACATCGTAGCCACATGCGTAGCAGTGGAAATACCCCCGCGTGTGCGGGGAAGAGCACACACTTTCATCAATACCCTCAGTGAAGGTGGAAATACCCCCGCGTGTGCGGGGAAGAGGAATACCCCAACATCTCAGACGAAACGCACATGGAAATACCCCCGCGTGTGCGGGGAAGAGTTTAATCTTCCTTGTTGATTGGGGTTTGTGATGGAAATACCCCCGCGTGTGCGGGGAAGAGAAACCGCAAACATTGACCGTATCGAGGCACACGGAAATACCCCCGCGTGTGCGGGGAAGAGCGCCGCTGCTCCGAACGTAGTGTGATCGTCAGAGAAATACCCCCGCGTGTGCGGGGAAGAGTGTTGCCTCTTTGTCCAGGGTGTACTTTACGGGGAAATACCCCCGCGTGTGCGGGGAAGAGAGCTTTGTGAGCACGGCTTGGGAGAACATCAAGGAAATACCCCCGCGTGTGCGGGGAAGAGTCTGCTGATATTGGCTCGGTTCATTCCAAGCTGGAAATACCCCCGCGTGTGCGGGGAAGAGAGCCCCGTTCTGGGGCTGGGTTTCAGAAAAGTGGAAATACCCCCGCGTGTGCGGGGAAGAGAGGTTTCCGGGTTCCCTGCCGCGCCGTACTGCGGAAATACCCCCGCGTGTGCGGGGAAGAGTTGGAGTACAGGGTGTCCACTTTGCCGCGTAGGGAAATACCCCCGCGTGTGCGGGGAAGAGCGAACCGATAGGGCGTTGTACGCGGTTTCCAAGGAAATACCCCCGCGTGTGCGGGGAAGAGGAGGCCTCGCCGGTGGTGATTGCACCCACGCGGGAAATACCCCCGCGTGTGCGGGGAAGAGAAGGTTGTCGAGTCTTTATCCCCGGAGGGCCTGGAAATACCCCCGCGTGTGCGGGGAAGAGGGTCAGCAGGAAATGTTGGAGGTGGCTTGAATGGAAATACCCCCGCGTGTGCGGGGAAGAGCCGGGGTATCAGGTCGCCCAGCACCCACCAGAGGAAATACCCCCGCGTGTGCGGGGAAGAGGAGGTTAGTAGTGGCCGCCTCAGCCCCGGAGGGGAAATACCCCCGCGTGTGCGGGGAAGAGCCCAGGGCTTCTTTGGCTGCCTTGATTTCGGTGGAAATACCCCCGCGTGTGCGGGGAAGAGTCTGTGGTGCCTACACCGCAGCGGGCGGCTAGGGAAATACCCCCGCGTGTGCGGGGAAGAGCCTCACCATCTTGAATTTTCCTGTAGGCTTCCGGAAATACCCCCGCGTGTGCGGGGAAGAGCCTCAACGTTCTCAGCGGTCAAAGGCAGCTTAGGAAATACCCCCGCGTGTGCGGGGAAGAGCACGGCCAACAATAAAATCAGCGGATCCGCGCGGAAATACCCCCGCGTGTGCGGGGAAGAGGGTGATGGCTTCTACATCGTCGCGGTCTTCACGGAAATACCCCCGCGTGTGCGGGGAAGAGTTTCGGGCTATCCGAGAAACACGTCCACTTAGGGAAATACCCCCGCGTGTGCGGGGAAGAGTCGCCTTCGACCTTCACAGTTTTACTGTAAATAGAAATACCCCCGCGTGTGCGGGGAAGAGGGGCAGAGCGCCAGTTATACAAGGTTTTCACCGGAAATACCCCCGCGTGTGCGGGGAAGAGGCCTTGATATGGTGCGATTACCTTTTATATCTGGAAATACCCCCGCGTGTGCGGGGAAGAGACTCTTCACCCTCAGCCACGTCATCGAAGTCTGGAAATACCCCCGCGTGTGCGGGGAAGAGAAGGTTTTGGCGGCTTCGAGTACGCCGGTGAGGGAAATACCCCCGCGTGTGCGGGGAAGAGTTCGCGGTGTACCCGGCGCTACTGCCACCTGAGGAAATACCCCCGCGTGTGCGGGGAAGAGACTATCTGATTAGCAATTTTATCAGTTGCTTACCTGTTTTTCGCGATTTTTGGGGACATCCATGTAGGTCAAAGCTATGCCATCTAGCTCTATAACTGGCCTGCTCTGAGCCCCCACAGATCTAATGCTGAAACCTTGCTCCTGCGATCGATCACTATAGATCATGGTGAAAGACCCATCACGCGCGGCTAGCTCGCACCGCTCCCATAGGTTCAGTTGGACACGTTTTGACACATTGCCGACGTAGAGACCGGTAGCTGCTTCAGAAAGAAACCTACTCACATACCCGCGCATATGTTCCGGGGCGGAGGTCATCGATAAAACCACAAACATGTTTCTTTATTCTCGGCTTCCGTACTGGGTGTGCCCGGCTACCTCATCGCCGCGCTCACTGATGAGCCTATCATCGTCCCTCTCGGGTAGATGAGGGGTCAGAATCTCCATCAGGGTCTGTAACATACCCTTCAGTACGTCCTGACGAATCAGTTCTTTACGCACTCCAGCGCGCACCTCCTGCGCAACGTCCTCACTGTTATGGCAGGCAAAAGCAACAGGGATAGTTAGTGAAGGCTTGTATAAATCGGCTAAATCAAAAAGCAATGAACGGGCATTACCTCGGTGAATGACGCCCAGTGCAGGGTTGACTCCAATTGCCGCACAGGCTGCCGCCGCGCATCCGTAGAGAATCGAATTAGAGATATTGAGCGCGATATTAACGTTGTCCTCTGCGTTTGTATCGCGCCTGAAAAGTTGAAGCTTATATTTCTTAGCTGTGCTCTGGTAGAGGTTTCGTATGGTCCGACCCTCAATTCCGCGCATAGATGCGATGGTACCCCCTGGCATATGGTCCAAGCCCAGCTGTTTTTTGTAAAGCACCAGGGCAGCGACCTTTTGATGCTTCTCCTGGGCAACAAGTCGGGCTTGTGCTATTGCCCAGCGCGCGGACGACGTCAGCGGCGTTGCATGTGAGTAGCTGGGCACGCCGCCGCCACCAGTGAACATGACTGTTGTTCCAGCGCGGGTGCACGAAGATATGGCGGGTTGAGTGATGCTAGTGCCAGGGCCTAGCATGAGCACCGCCAGACCGCTTACAGGTAGCTGGACCCGTTTTCCCGCAATAACACCCTTCTCTATATCCCCGCCATAGGCGATAACACCCGTTTTATCTTGCCTGACCACACAATATTCAAGGTAGAGAAAGGATACGCGGTCCTCCAGTCTGACCTGATGGTCTGTCGGTATGGTTGAAAAAGCGAGTGCTTCATCTGAGTAGCTCATTTGTCATCCCCTATAAAACCTAGAACAGGGTCATAGATGAGGCCCTGTGGAACGGGCAAGAAGAGGTAGCGTTTGAGAAGGGATGGTGAATTTTCAAGGGAGAGGGCAGTGCTGAGAAGATCTCTAGTTTTAGAATTGACCGGGATCGGCATAGAGGCTTTAAGGGCTTGCCTTAGCTTTCCCTGTTGGTGCGAGGTAAGAGCCAGTAGCTCCTGGTAGCTACCCTTCCACCCCCCGGGCACCTGTTCATGAGGACCGCCCACAATGACCTGGCGCACGTCGGCTTCAATGAGACGTGTAAAGGCAGTATCGTCCTTGTCCTTCAGCTGGGGGTCGGTGAAAGCTTCAAATTCATTTAGTCTACTTGTCTCTTTGATCGCGGCGGTGATGGCGCGTGCCCGGTCTCTACCGCGCTGTATTTTATGGCTGTCCAGGGCGATATGGTCTAAGTCTGCCTCCATGCGGTCTAGATTTTCACCGATGGTCTCCAGAGTGACTGCTGCTTTATCCACAAATTCCTGGTTATCTGTGGGGCAATGGAAGGTCTGGTGTTCCTGGAGGTAGTCCCAGGTTCTACCAAGTTCTGCTTCTGAGTAGGGCAATAGCTGGTGCTTCTCCGGTGCCGCTGGTTTTAGAACGTTGACGGTGAGGCGAGGTAGACCTGATACTCGTTCTAGGCGTTTAATGTCCTGATGGCGCCACACTCGCCCCGCCCGCTGAATCAGGGAAGGCGCCGGGCACAAATCGGTTGAGAGTATATCGAGGTCGATATCTAGGGACGCTTCAATCGCTTGGGTGCCCACCACAGTCAGGGCGCTACCCTCGCCAGATGAACCAATGAGCTTTTCTAAGAGTTCAGCGTTGATGCGTCGGTGCTCTGCTGTCATACGGGAATGAAGAAGTATGACCTTTTCACCGCCTGCAGTGAGTTCTTCTGCCACTTTCTGAGCGCGTGCTACCGTGTTGCAGATAACGCCAAGCCTCGCCAAAGGAAACTTCTTGCGCTGTTCCCCCGCCCACCTTATATGGGCTGCTTCAAGTTCCTCAAAAGGCGGTTCTGCAAAGGTGAAATCTATGATGTACTCGTTGCCGCCACTTCCCTCCGTGAGCTGAACCTGCCGGGGTGTGGGTTCATTGAATTCCAGGCTCTCAGCAGAGGGGAAGGCAGGACTGCTCTGAATCGCCTGGCCTGAGTAGGCCTCTAGAAAACGGGCACGCTGCCAGCTAGGAAAGGTAGCGGATAGAAAGGTCACCCTAGTCTTGGTCTGACCCAGCCACTTGAGCAGGGGCACCAGAATCTCGCTTTGATAGTGATCCAGGGTGTGAATTTCATCGATAACGATGTGAGAGTTGGCTAGTGCCAGCAGACGCAGATGAGTCCACTTGAGCGGAATCGCCGACATGAGCGCCTGGTCAACGGTTCCCACACAGACGGGGGCGAGCAGGCGGGAAGCCCCGGACTTGACGAACTCGGTGGGGTAGAGCCCACCGGCGTCCTGGCCTTCGCAGGTGTCTGCATAGTCAGTGACGGGCTGGTTATAAAAATCTTCGATGGAGGCTAGCCCGTGGGCAAGAGAGGCAACGTTCTTGGTGCTGCTGTACATCTTTTGGACGCGCCGCATGAGCGCGTTGCTGGTTGCCTGAGTAGGCAAGAGAAAGACTAGCCGCTCATCGGCTAGAGAATGACGTAGGGCGGCAGCTTCTGTCTTGCCGTTCCCTGTCGGTGCCATAGCATTCCATATACCTGCCCCTGTTTTCAGAGCTTCTTGCTGCAGCGGTCTGGGGGAGTGTCCACCCAAAATAGCGGCGAGCGCATCTTGCTGCTCACCCCATCCTCGGTAAATGCCGAGTAGTTGGTCCACCCTTTCAAAGGCTGGCTGAGAGAGGTGGTGAATCCATTGCTGAGGTTGATTGAGGGAAATCTGTTGACTGCTGAGTCGTTGCTGATTTCTTGCAACCCAGTCGGCGCCAGAAGCTAGGCGGTCTGCCAGAATGAGAAGCCCCGAGAGCAAAATAGTGACCGTGGGTGAGACCTTCTTGGGGAAGGTTGCCGGCTTTACCTCAAGGGCTTCTGCAACGATCTGCAAGAGATCCTGTTGTGCCTGGGCCCATCCCAGATCGGTGAGCAGACTCTGCGCAGTTTTAGCAGATGCTCTACCCCCAAATAACAGGAACTTAAAACTTCCGTGGTGGCCCATAGCCGGCAGATAGCTCCAGGCGCGGCTGGCGGAGCTAGCACTTTCGGGAACCCTGCCCATCAAGGCGAAAGCACTGATTTGTTCGTGCCGCCGCAAAAAAGAAGTGCCAGGAGTTAAAGAAAACTCGTACTGGTTTTTAAGGTTCTCAATGTCACCGAAAGAACAACCTGCTGAATCTACCGTATAAGCCTGCCTAATGGCGTCCCATTCGGGGCCTCGATGGCGGGGCTGGTATTGAAAGAGGGGGGATGCTTTGCCGATGTCATGGGTAGCTGCCATCCACATGAATATCTTTTTGCCCTCGCCACCCAGCTCACTATCTATCAGCTCCTGCAAACCTTGCCGGAGCCAACGGTCATAGAGAATTCCTGCAACGGTAGCGGTATCCAGTAGATGCGCTAGTAGAGGGTAGGTGCCAGATACCCCGTCCTGTTTAGCCCAGATATAGTCGTGGGTGTTCACGCTCAGCCCTAGCTTTCGAGCACGCGGATTGATAACAGACCACAACCGTAAGACTTAGCCCGCCCCACCCCCTTGAGCAAGAGCTCTTGCAGATGCGCAGGGTCTGCTACTTGAGCGAAGCCGTCTACCGTATCGACCTGAACTGCAAAGTCAGAGCCTCGCTTGGCTCCCCGCCGGTCAGTTCCCAGCACCTGACGCTGGTGGTTGAGTAGCTCAATGCCGGTCAGCGCAGGTGAGAGCTTTTGGTTTAGCCAGTCGGTCATGCCTGGCACCCCGTCTTTGTGTTCGTCCAGGTCAAAAGCGATGGGGGTAATGCCTCCATCGGCCTTACGCTTGATGGCGTTGACCGCCAACCTAAAGGCGATGGTGGATCCGGCATCGGGTGTGGTTAGCTCAACCATCTTGGTCTGCGCTGTCTCAACTCCCGTCGGCTCGTGGAGAGACTGAATCAGGAAGAAGGGCGCCGACCCGGGGGCAGTATCCAAGCGGAAAAGGATGTTGGCATCAGCCCGGGGTGTGGCTTCGTTAATCTGGGGGAACAGGTGCATGGTAGCCCGATGCCTGAAAACGGGGGAGTCTAGGTCCCAGCCCCGCTGAGGCTTACCGGGATGGTCAACCGCTAGTGCTTGGTGAACCGGGTACTTGGTTAGATAAACCGTGGTGGGGATGCTCATCCTTAAGCTCCTTTGCTCTCTGCCTGTGTCTACAGGCTGATAAGGTTGAAGCGCTCCTGTTTCCTGCTAGCTACTAAAGTGGTAGAGCGGGGTAATTCCTGGCGAGAGGGCATATTGGAGCTTTCCCCGCGTTAGCGGGGGTACTTTCAATCCCTATGCTACTGAGATAGTCCTAAAAAAACAACAATTAAAGACTGGCGTGAAGGAATAGGTTGATGATAGTCTTTTGACTAGGTTGCAAAGGAGGCAATGATGGCTAATGCGCTTACCGAGATACCCTGGATTCGCGCCCTTGATGAATCTGGAGTGTCACACCTCACTTTAGTGGATGTTTTGAAACGTTCGCATGAGGCGGGGTTCTTTCTTGATAAAAATGTGCCAGGTTACGTCTTTGGGGCGCAGTTTAGGCTCTTACGGGATGTTCTAGCTGTGGTTCTACGCTTCCATCCGGATTACCAGCAAGGTGAAGAGCAGGACCTCTCAGAAGACCTCCTAGCCGATGGCGTCCCCGAAATGGCTCTCGAAAAAGGGCTTGAAAAGCTAGCCGCCTGTGCAGATATTTTTTCGGCAACTAACCCATTTCTGCAACGTCCAGTTGCTCCCATGGCTCACCCTAAAGACAGTGCCAGACTGTTGGAGGCCGGCAAGCAACCGGTCAAAAAGTTGCTACCTGCTATGCCCTCTGACCAGGGCGAAGACTTCTGGAACCTCTCGGTAGCGCAAGGGGAAACGCTAGACCTGCCTCAGGCAGTGCTACATCTCGCCATTCATCATCACTACTCCATGGCGGGTAATAATACCTATGATGGTTTCAAATGTGCCATGGGCGCTCCCGGTGTCCGTTTCCTTGGCAAAGGGTTTGCCGCCACTGAGATTTTCTGGGGAGGGGAGAGTTTGCTTGAATCACTGTTGCAAAGCCTCCCTAAGAGCTGGGTAGAAGGTGATGGTTTGCCTGCCTGGTGTGACCGAGAGGGTAAAACAACTCTTCGGTCAGATGGTAGTGAGCACCCCCTCTGGCGCGGGACCTGGAGCTCTAACACGGCTGCCTGTCACTGGGAAGAGGGGCAACTGACCGGCGTCCGTATTGGTGGTGCACCTGATACCTGGTTCTTACCGACCATGGGCACGACGAAAGAAAGCCAGAAAGCCTGGTGGGACCAGCGCAATACCGAAGACCTCATGTATCTCTACATTCCCAATCAGCAGGGCGAACAGAAGGCACAGCGCGTTGACTTCGGTCGCGACGCTACGGACCTAGCTGTTGAATGGGCTGCAGAATCAAAGGTTGAGAAAGCAAAACTTCACAAGGCAGCAGCTTTCTTCTCCAAAGACTACGCTCCGCTGAACTTTATCCGCCACCAGATTGAGGGCACAGCTTCCTCCCCCAGCATTCGCGCCACCCAGGTCTATACCCCTGATCCTCAACGCTGGGTCTTTGATGCAAGCGAAGGGCTACAGGAGCGTATTGTTCAAAGAGCAACCCTGATTAGAGACCTACACAGCCTGGTCTGCTCACCCTTCCGACGTAAAAACGAAAACGACAAAAAGCGTGAGTTAGAAGGTAAAACAGTGGCTGTTTTAGAAACTCTAGAAGACCTAAAAAATGATGCTTCTGCCAGCTTCTGGCGTGAAATTACGCCCGTCTATATCGATCTGATTCACCAAAATACCACTGAAGATGAAGTCATCTCCCAAGACACCAGGGCAGAGACTTTCGCGGCCGCTATACGCGCCTTCGATGTGGTGACCCTTGCCTATAAAAATCAAGACAGAGCCCAGTTTGAATTTGTGCGGGGCAGTCTGGAATCACGCTTACGATGGCGCTTGCGCACCGTAGCAGATACTTCAGAGAAAGAAGGAAGTTAATGAGTGAAAAAGCAGTTCTGCCGTGGGAAACTCTGATGGGCACAGTCAACAGATGGAGGTCAGACAGAGTCTCCTTTACCAGGGAGCTAGCGGCAGTTCGCAAGGGTGCGACGGCTACCACTGAACACTATGCCTACCCCTACATCCTGCCCTATACCCAGGGGCTCCGCAAAGACCAGCAAACGGCTCTTCTACGGTTGGTCGCTATGCTCGCCGAATATCCCGATATTCCCGTTTATAAAAGCTCAGGGCAGAACGGTGTGCGCCCAACCTTTGGCAGATGGTGTTACCAGCTTACCTGCGCACTAGCCGGCAAGAAAGGCGGTGACCAACCCCGTCCTGGTGACTCTGGCGATCTTGTGGGGCAACGCCTAGCCTACCTGCATACTCAAACCTTGGAAGAAGCGATGCAGAGTATCCGCAGACTCCTCTCCCTAGCCAACTCATCAAAGAACGCTCCTGCCTTAGATATTTATGGGCTGGCCCGCCTTGCCCTCTACTGGGGTAACGGTCTCTCACCTCAATCCCAAGAGACCCGCCAGCAGATTCTGCGGGACTACTATTCAGCTTTCATCTACCGTGCCAACGACGACGCTTCCACTACTGACCCTAAAGAAGATTAGGAGACCACCGTGTCAAACCATCTCACCATTAGCATCCTGACCTCCGTACCATATTCCAACCTCAACCGGGACGATAACGGGACCCCCAAACGGGTTACCGTAGGCGGTGCCCTGCGCGCCCTGCACTCTTCTCAATCCGTTAAGCGCGGAATCCGTGTAGCCTACGAAAACAGCTCTTTGGACCGCTCGGTCCGTTCGGGTAACCTGGTCGGGGAGGTCGTGGCGAAGTCGCTGGAGATGAGCCCCGATGCAGATGAAAAGGCAATTACCAAAGTGGCCAAGAATCTGATCGGCACCCTAACTAAGCAAGACAGCTCGGCAGAAGGATCAGAACGTTCGGCCTGGTTGAGCGAAGAAGAAATCACCGCCGCAGCCACCACCGTTCTCAACGGAACCGATGAGGACTTTATGGCAGAGGGTAAGACCGGGTCACTAGCTATCGCTGCTTTTGGGCGTATGTTCGCGAACGCACCTAAGAAGGGTACAGAAGCAGCGCTGAGTGTCTCACCCGGCATCACCACTCACGCCGCCACCATCGAAACGGACTATTTCTCAACAGTGGATGACGTACGTGAACGCAATAGGGATACCGGTGCAACCTTTCTGGGTATCTCCCAGTACACCAATGGTATCTTCTACCGCACCATCAGCATTGACCGTAACCAGCTCAAGGAAAGCTGGAGCGGATTCGACCTCGAAAGCTCAACCGGTAACCTTCGGGACCTCATTACCGCAATTATCTACGGTCTGCCCCGCGGTAAAGAAAACAGCACTGCTCCCTACGTCCAGCCCGCTCTGGTCTTGGCAGAAGAGCAGCAGTACCGTACCGCCTATGACTTTGAGACTCCGGTACCTAATAGCAAGGACGGCGGCTACCTACCCACCAGCATCGAGCGTTTAGCACAGCAGTACGATGCAGCCCGCCGTTTTGACCCCGATAACTTTGGTCCTCTAGAAGCCTTGACCGGTACCTACGCTGACCTCGACGGAAAGTTTGGCAACCTCAAAGCTACCTCTCTCAAAGAATTTGTGGATGCCGTTGTGGAATGGGTCCGCCAGTGACAGATTCCGTATACATCAGACTTGCTGGGCCTCTGCAGTCCTGGGCAGGGGCGACGGTAACGGGCAACATCGTGCGAACGGAAAGTCTGCCGACACCCAGCAGCATGCGAGGACTCTTAGCCGGCGCGCTGGGCTATAAACGCGGCGAATTTCCCGCCTGGTTAGATAAGGTGGAATTTACGGTGCGCGAAGAAAAACGTGTCACCTTCACCGACGATTTTCAGACCATCAACCCTAGAACCGGCGAAGAAAAGTTTCGCCGACGGATGTTGCTTGCTCAGGGCATGAAAGCCTCCAGTGCTAAGAACCTTATCTTTACCCCGGATGCCCAGGGTGGAACCTCCATCGTGAACCGTACCTATCTAGCAGACAGTGAGTTTCTAGTACGTATCACGGCTGAAGGGTACACCGAAGAGATAGACGCAGCTCTGCGCAGCCCGCGCTTCTCAACTTATCTGGGACGTAAGGCGTTTCCGGCGGTTTTTCCCTTCTATCTGGGGGTCGGGAACTCGGAGCTGATTAACCAACTTCCAGCCATTTCCCAGAAGAAGGGTGAGGAACACCGCCGGGTTACCCTTCATGCCTTTGTACAGGATCTGAGCCTCACACCCATTTCCCAGTACGTTCCAGCCGTCCAAGACCGTGATGCTTGGCTAGAAGCTGTAGCAAAGGTTCTGAAACTGCGCAAAACTGTTCGCGCTACAAATTCAAGATAAAATTGAGGATGACCGTTTTGGCTTATAAAACAGGAATGTAAGTCAAAGCGGTCTTCCTCATCTCAGTTGCCCAGGAGGCACCCGTGACTGAAACCAACGATGTTTTCACCCCAGCAGACCCCAACAGCCCCACTACAGCTGAAATCCCTTTTATCTACCCGGCACACTGGGAAGCGGACGTCGTGCTCCGCGACGGCGCGACAGCTCACCTGCGTCCTGTGGTCCCCACCGATCGGGCAGCCCTTGAAAAGATGTACGCGGGCCAGTCAGAACGCACCATTTACCTGCGTTTCTTTGCCCACAAGCCCACCCTCAGCGACAAAGAACTCACCCGTTTCACCACCGTGGATCACAAGGACCGAGTTGCGTTTGTCATCATGCTAGACGGCGAAATGATCGGTATCGGCCGCTACGACCGTGCCACCGACCCCACAGAAGCTGAAGTCGCCTTCATGATTTCAGACGCCCACCAGGGCCGCGGAATCGGCTCCATTCTGCTAGAACACCTCGCCGCTGCCGCCAACGAAAAAGGAATCGAGCGGTTCAGCGCCGAAGTGCTCCCACAGAACCGTAAAATGCTCAACGTCTTCACCGATGCAGGCTACGAGCTAGCCCGCGAATTTGATGATGGCCTGGTGGCCGTGCACTTCAACATTGACCCCACCGACCGCTCCCGCGGTGTGATGGAGGCTCGTGAGCACCGCGCCGAGGCAAAATCAATTGCCGAACTACTGGCCCCCGAAGTGATTGCCGTGATGGGTACGGCGGACGCCTGGGAAACCAACGGCCATAAGGTGATTCGCACCATTCGTGAAGGAGGCTTCACCGGCAAACTTTACGGCTACAACAGCGCCGGGACAGCTGCCGGGGACACCCCTGTCGTTACTGACCTCACCCAGATTGAAGAACGCATTGACCTAGCAATCATTGCTGTGCCCATTACTGAGGTTGCTGCAGCTGTTGAATCCGCAGGTCAGGCCGGAGCCCGCGGCGTCCTGATTTACACCACCGGTTTTGCCGAGGACGGCGCTCGCGGGCGTGCCCGCCAAAAAGCCCTGGTCAAAACTGCCCGTAGTTTTGGTATGAGAGTCATTGGCCCGGCGTCCTTCGGCGTACTCAACAATGATCCTGCGGTGAAACTGGATGCCACCATCAGCACCTACGACCCGGCCCCGGGCGCACTGGGCCTTTTTAGCCAATCCTCAGCCATTGGCGCTATGTTCTCTAACTCTGCTGTACGCCGCAATATCGGGGTTTCCTCCCTGGTTTCAGCGGGTAACCGGGCAGATGTCTCGGGCAACGACATCATGCAGTACTGGGAAGATGACAGCGCCACCAAGGTCTGCGCCCTCTACCTTGAATCTATTGGCAACCCCCGTAAGTTCAGCCGCATCGCTCGCAGGCTTTCGCGCGTCAAACCCGTGCTGGTGGCAAAGAACGCGGTGACCGGGCAGCAGCTACCTCCGGGGCACTCAGGGCGAACCTCCATCGCCCCCACGCAGGCCATCGACGCTATGTTCCGTCAAGCGGGTGTGATTAGCGCCGAGACCTTCGACCAGATCCTCGATATCGCCCAGATTCTGGTCTCCCAACCCCTACCTGCCGGCCGCCGCGTGGCACTGCTCTCCAACGCATCTGCCCTGGGGCAGATCATTGCGGACAAGGCTGGGGAACTAGGCATCGATGTCCGTATCAATGATTCCATGTTGCGCCTGACCGATGAGGGACTAGACGGGCTTGAAGTGCTAGAAGAGGTTGCCACTGGAGCTTTAGAAGCATCAGATATTGATGCGGTCATAGGAGTCTTCCTCACCGGTGAATCCATCGACCCCCGTGACGTTGCTCGGGTGCTCCTACGCGCCTCAGCAGCAACGGGCAAACCGGCAGTTGCCAGTTTCCCGGGCACGGTGACCTTTGAACAGTCGCTACGCGGCATCTGGCAGGATGAAACCGCTAACTACCCAGCACCGGGTCAGACCGAAAGCCAGGGAACCGAACCCACCGGTGAAGAAGCCACCCGTCTCATGCAAACACTGGGTTTGCCCTGCTACGAGTCACCCGGTGCCTCCATCAAATCCCTGGCCGCAGTCATGGACTACGTAGAGTGGCGGGATAAAGAAACTGGTGTAGCTGCCCAACCTGAAGGCGTAAGCCCCAAAGCTGCACTCGCCGAAATTACTGCCCATATGGGGGACGTCACCGGCGAGAATCTGATTGAACTCGATGCAGAATCAACCCGGGCAATTCTGGGCCACTACGGTATTGACCTGCTACCCGAATACGGTTTCTCCACCCCAGAACAAGCACACCGTGCCGTGCAAGAAATTGGTGGCTACCCGGTCGTCCTTAAAACTACCGACCCCTTCCTGCGACACCGCATTGACCTGGGCGGGGTGCGTCTGGGTATCGAAAGCGACGCGGAATTGGAGCGTGAAATCGTTCAGATGCACCGTGCTCTCGAACCCTACGGAACCTTCGATTTGAGTGTTCAAGAGCAGGTTCAAGCCGGGCAGACCGCCGTACTCACTGCTATAGAAGACCCCCTGATGGGGCCGGTTGTATCCTTCGGTATGGCTGGGGACGCCACTAGCCTGCTCGATGACTGGGCCCACCGTGTCCCGCCGCTCACCGAACGCGATGTCTACAAGATGGTGCGCTCACCCAAGGCAGCAGCAAAACTGCTGGGTGAAGCAGACCTACCGGCGGTCCGTATTGACCTGCTCGAAGACCTCTGCGCCCGCGTCGCCCTGCTCAAAGACAACCACCCCGAAATTGCCTACCTGGAGCTCAACCCCATCCTGGTATCTCAGGAAACCATGACCGTGGTAGGTGCCCGGCTCAAACTGGGCAACCCCCAGCAGCGTACCGATTCCGCCCGCAGAACTATGAGCAGTTAGCCCCAAGAACCTACCTGCCCCTAAAATGAAGGGAGTAAGAAACAACCCACCACCTTCAGGAGTAGACGTGAGTGCAGATACCAGCCCGCGCCAGCGCATGATTGCCGATATCCAGAACGCAAGCTTCTACCCGGAGCTGGTGCTCGATACAATCGATGAGGCGCTGGCGGGTCTTGAACCCACCACTCACATGGTGCAAGTAGAAACTCACTTTGACCAGAACGAGGTTCACCGGCACATCACCGCCCTGGTCCTGGCCGGCGAATTTCTACTGGTGGCGCACTTAGATGACCAAAACTTAGATGAACAGGGGCAGCAGGTGGTCGCCCACGTATCGACTGAGACCCTGCACGTCTCAAAAATCTCAACCTTCACGGTTAGCTACGCCTACCCCCAGCCGCAGAGCTACACCCCTGGTGCCCCCGTCAGTGAGGTTTCCATGCTGCTCTGCTGGACCGGCTCCCAGCGTCTTGACCTGCAACCGGCTGAGTGCCCTGACCCGTCCTGCGATGCTGACCACGGGATGACCGGCTTGGCACCCCGAGAGGACATCTTGGTGCGAATTAGCGCGGGGGCCGATGGCGCCCAGCAAACCCAGCAGGCCCGCACCTTTGCCCGGGCTTTGCGAGCTGCCCACCTTCAGGCAGGCAGCAGGTAGGAGATATGAAAGATTTTTGCGGAAACGAACTCCCGGTAGCCCCGCCCTACGGCGCCAACACGGTAGCCGATCTCTTTGAGTCGGCCGGCACGCTCACAGCCCAGGGGAGTTTGACCCCTGAACCCCACCCTATCTACGGAGCTGGGCGGCATGATCTGCTGGGGCTAGCGGGGCGAATCGAAAAAGCCGGCGGCAAGCCCCATACTTACCGCAGTGTCTGCGTAGTCATGGTGGACGGGGTGGGGGAGAGTTTGCTACGGACCTACGGCTCTTATGCGCCCTTCCTCAAAAATGCCACTAGCCTGGGGCCCTTGCACTCGGCGGTTCCCTCAACAACGGTCGCCTCCCTTACTAGCCTGGGCACGTCCTCACCTCCCGGCTATCACGGCATGGCTGGCTACGAACTTAAAAACCCGGAAACCGGGCAAGTGATGAACCAGCTATCAGGCTGGGATAAGACCGTAGACCCACACCTCTGGCAGCCTCACCCCACCGTCTTTGAACGCTACGAAAAACATCTGGACGTTGCCACCGTCTCGCTCAGCAAGTATGCAGGCACCGGCCTCAGCGAAGCGGGTCTACGCGGCGGGCGGTTCGTACACGCCCAGGGCTACGCCGCCCGGACCACCCTGGCCGCCAGCCTGCTCTCATCGCGTAAGCCCTCACTGGTCTACCTCTACTGGGGCGAACTAGATCAAGCCGGGCACAAGTACGGGGCGCACTCCCAGCAGCGGCTAGAGCAGCTGGAAGAACTGAACCTAGCACTCAAGAATCTAGCCAAGCGGCTACCCCCGCACGTCCTCCTTCTAGTCACAGCCGACCACGGCATGGTCGATGTTGAGCCGACCAACCGCTACGACTACTCCCAGGATTCTGCCCTATTAGAAAATATCGAGCTTACCGCTGGTGAACCCCGCATGGTGCAACTGCACCTCAAAGACACCAGCGCCGCCGCTAAAGAAGCAACCATGCAGCGCTGGGCGGACGCCTGGGGTGAGCAAGCCTGGATCATCGACACCGAAGAAGCCTTCAACGGCGGGTACTTTGGTGCGCACATCACCGAAACAGCCCGCGCTCGCATCGGTGAAGTGCTGGTAGCTGCTCGTGAACCGGTGGCTCTCTATGACATGCGCCATTACAAATCCCACGCCCTGAACATGGTAGGTCAGCATGGATCACTCACAGCAGAGGAAACTCAAGTTCCCCTGTTGATGTTGCCTACTGGCTAGAGCAGGGGCACTCTATCACCCAAGTAAACTGCCCGGGGCCCAACGGTTATTCGTTGGGCCTCGGGCAGTTAGAATATCTGGTCCTTTGCAACCGCTTCTAGGGCGTTGGCGTGACCTGTGGCTGAACCGGCGCTTCACTGGTAGGTGCTGCGGTGGCCGCTGGAGGAGCAACCTCTGGAGTACTCGTTTCAGTCGGAAGTGTTGGCGCGGGAGACACGGTGGGCTCAACAGGGGCAGGAGATTCTGTTGGTTCAGGTGAGGGCGTTTCCACCGCGGTTTCTGTGGGCTCCGGTGATTCGGTAGCTTCCTCTGACGGTGTTGGATCTTCAGAGGGTTTTTCTTCAACAATAGCCTCAGTGGCGGGCGCAGGTGGTGCCTCAACCGGTGCATAAGAAATGGTTCCGGGTGCCACCGGGAGCTCTACAGCTGCTTCTTGCTCAGTCACGGTGGGCGCCTCAGTATTGAAGCTCGGCGCCGGAGCGGAGGGGCGTGCTGACTCAATATCAGCGCTGGTCACAGTGGCCGGAGCTGACGGAGAGCTGGGGGGTCCCAGCTCATCAGCTGCGCTATTCATCTCCGGCAGGAAGAGTAGCGCCGCTCCAGCAATTGCGCCCGCCAGAAGCGCTGCTGAACCGAAAAATACTGCTTTGGAGCTGTTCTTTGCCCGAACAGGTTCGGAATAGGCAGATTCCATAGCAAGAGCGGGCACTAAACGATCGCGCTCGGCAGCTTCACGCACTGCGGCGGCTGCCGCGGCAGCGTGGAGCTGAGCGGCACGCTCACCTTCAGCTTCTTTAGCGGCTAAAGCTGCAGCCCTAGCCTCAGCTCGGTCAGCGCGACGCTCTTCGCGGGTCGGCTTTTCAACGATCTCAGCGTGGCGCATCAAACCGGACGTAAGGGATTCATCCTCAGCGTCCACAACGGTTTGCAGTGAGCCGCTATCGGAGGTTACGTACTCATACCCCTGTGCGAGAGGTAAGGGCAGAGTAATGGAGTCAGTTGTATCGGTAGCATCGGAGGGACGCGGCGCGGGACTGAACTCATCTGAGGAGTCTTGAGAATTAGGACGAGACGTCAATGTTTCCTCTGTAGTGTTGGTGCACCCCTGCTTCCCTATCAGTAGGGGTGTGCGAGCAAATGATGTGACTATCATTTTAGCGGGCTTTAAAGCATCTGAGGTGTTTGTGTTTCCTAGCTCTCACCTGTATTTTCTATTAGGCTGATTAGCGCCTCTGATTGCCAAAAATGATGTCATCCCAGCTGGGTACGGAGGTGCGCTTACCTCTCGAGGCGGGCTTAGGCTGAGCAGGCTCCGCTTCAACAGGCTCCTGAGCTGCAGTCTCTTCCTCGCCCTGCTCACCGTGTGAGTCGTCCTGGGCGTTGGTGCCTTCTGTCTTAGACGGTTCTACAGCATCCAGCTGCTCTGCTGGAGCAACGGAGTCAGACGCGGTTTCACCGGCAACTCCTTCATCGATGCCCTCGGTTTCAGCGGCTTCGTGAATTTCGGCTACGCCCTCTTTCGCCCCGGCGTCTTGGAGCTCAGTTGCTTCAAGCTCGGCAACCGGTGCGGTCTCCTGGGCGTCCTGGGAAGGTGTTTCAGCCTCACTCTTGGATACCAGCTGTTCAGAGATTGAGCTATCTGGCTGCTCAGCGGCTGAAGAATCGTCAACCGGTGCGGTCTCCTGGGCGTCCTGGGAAGGTGTGTCAGCCTCACTCTTGGATACCAGCTGTTCAGAGATTGAGCTATCTGGCTGCTCAGCGGCTGAAGAATCGTCAACCTCACCACTTACAGTGGGCACCTCAGCGGGAGTTTCCTCAAGGGGCCGGGAGGTGCGGCGGGCACGCTCCAAAAGATCAGCCAATTTACGCTCACTCGCCGGGTCAAAAGATCGAGCGCCACGGCGAGCCGTCAGCTCATCCAGTAACGCATTTTGCTCACGGTTTTCTGGTACGCGCACAGCGGTCAAACGGGGCGAGGACGCAGGTTCGGGGGTGGGCACAGTTTTGGTCTCTGCTGTTTTCTGCTCCGCTTCGGCGCTGTGTGAGGCTCCGTTCGTTCCCAGGCCGGGGATAGGCCCACCGGTGGTGTGCTCCCGGCCCATGAGGAAGTAGGCAGCTTCATTGGAAGCGTACAAGCTCTGATTAGCGGGGTTGAAGGTCCAGCGGGCGGGAAAATGTACACCGCGGGGCAGTTCATTCTGCACATCGGTAGGGAGCTCTACATCAAGGGTAAGAATCCACTGACCTGACTCCTGCTGCCAGGTAGACCAATCCAGCGGTGCATCACCGAAGGAATAGTGCTGTGAGATGGTCTCATAATGCTGGTCTAGGCTACGTGCAGGGCCTTCGCCACCGGGAGTGGGCGAAATGAGCACAGAGCGGGCAGTACGAATAATGTTGGCGCGCTCAGCGACAATGGGCCACTCGTAGCGGCGTACGCGCTCAGCTTCCCAGCCAGATTCAGCGGCGATTTCTTCAACCGTTGCACCCTGTCGAAATCTAGCCTGAATATCTCGAGGCCCGAAACTTCCCTGACCGCCCGGGCGTGCAGGCGAGATACGGCGAGCCTTAGCAATGCTTTGGCGAAGATTCTGATCTATGGGTAGCAGGTAGGAAGAACCGTTATCGTCATTGAGGACTAGGTTCTCGCCATCGTCGTGAATCCCAGCTAGTTGAAGTTCGAGCACAGGTTTCTCCTTGGCATAGGGGCACGCGGTCATTAGAATCACGCACACTCTTCAATCTTTACAGTTACTTGAAAGATTACAGGGTTGAGTCAGGACAGCCTTTACTTCACTGGCAAACCGGGAGGTATCTTTAGAAAAAACCCTAAAAACCAGGACTTTTTGTATCAACTTGTAGATTAGGTTTAGCTTATCGAAGGGGTGGGGTATGCACTCTCGTGGGGGCACCTTTCGCTGTGAGGAATAAATGATTAGTTTGTATTTGCTTAAAGCTCCTTAATGGTGAACAATTCTACGCGTTACCTCGTATAACTCAGGAGCAGCCGATTAATACTCTGGTTGCACCACCTGTAAGGGGTGCACTACCTACTGTGAAGAGATTGACTGTCTCGCCTCGCACTACACACGGAGAAAACCATGGCAACCGATTACGATGCACCCCGCAAGCAGGACGAAGAAAGCAAGGACCAGTCCTTTGAGGAGCTCAATTCACGACGCTCCGAGATGCAGTCCGGTGCGGTAGATGAGGACGAGAACGCAGCCGCCGAAAGTTTTGAGCTGCCCGGCGCAGATCTTTCTAACGAAGAGCTCAATGTAGTTGTCCTCCCAGCCCAAGATGACGAATTCACCTGTGCCTCTTGCTTCCTGGTCCGCCACCGCTCACAGATCGCCTATGAAGATGGCGATTTGAAGTACTGCATTGAGTGCGAAGGCTAAATCAGCTCCAAGCGATTGACCTATGAAAATGCCCACCGGCTTTAAACCGGTGGGCATTTCCTATGGGGGGATCAGCTTATTCTTCTTCGGGTAGCCCGTCGTTGAGAATCTCAGCAATCCGTTCAGGGTTGCGGGAGGACGCTACCCAGTAGGGGGTAGGGTCAGCCGGGTCTGTGATATCGATGCGAACAACTGATGAAATCCAGCCGCGGAAGCACATGAAAGCCCTACCATCGAGTGCCGGACCGGTGGCTAGGCGGGAATCTTCGCCGCGAAAAGCGTATGCTCGGCCAACATGCTCGCGTTCAATTTGTGCCCTTCCGACGCGTAGGACGCTAGGGGTAACCTCAATAACCGGTGAGGTTGCGAAGAGGACCCAACCCACCACAGCAAACATGACGATTCCGGCGATGATACCGGCGTAGATGTTGATGGGTGCCCCGACCAAGAAGGAGGCTAGGCCTACGCCCACACAGGCAATCCACATGCCGATGCCGGGCGCCAGTCTTTCTCGGTAAAGAACTGCGTTGGGGTTTTCTGCCATGGGTCACGCTTCCGTTATGAGGTCTTTGTAGAGTTTTCTTCTCCAGGGTGCGCTTACCAGTGTACGAGATGTACCTGGGTGACTTCAGCTCTGCCGCTGTAATCCTGGAGAGAACCCGTAAAAGGGGCAAAAACTCCCAGCTCGTTCACATCCCTCGGTGGGGCGAAACAGGTACAGTAATGGGGTGGATAAACAGATTGATGTTCAGATTAAAATACTTGACCCTCAGCTACCTGTGCCTGCTTACGCTAAGGAAGGGGACGCCGGTGCTGACCTACGGGCGCGTATTCCGGTGACATTGGCTCCGGGGGAACGAGCTCTTGTGCCTACCGGGGTTGCCCTTGCACTTCCAGAGGGCTTTGTTGGTCTAGTACACCCTAGATCTGGTCTTGCCGCTAAGCACGGTATCACCATCGTCAACGCTCCGGGCACGGTTGATGCCGGCTATCGCGGTGAACTAATGATCTGCCTGCTTAATACAGATGCTCAAGAAACTTTTGAGGTGGAGCGCGGGGACCGCATTGCCCAGTTAGTGATTCAGCGGTTTGAGACTGCTCGTTTTAAGGTAGTTGATGAATTGCCTGCCTCTACACGAGGTACCAGTGGTTTTGGATCCTCAGGCGTACAGTAGACCCTAGAGGTCTGCTAAAGAAAGGCATATATATGTTTGGAATGGGCAAGAAGAAGAAAGCTGAGCAGAGTGCAGCTGAACTGGCAATAGAGGAGATAAAGGCCCCTTCGGCTGAGGCTGAAAGCGCCCCCCCAGCCGAAAAAAACATCGTTGACGAGCATCCGGTTTTTGACCGCAGTAATGGGCCTTGGGATTCATCAGAGAAAAAAGCCAGTGCTGATTCGTACATCGATCTGGGTGGACTGCTCATTAAAAGCCATCCCGGTCTCAATCTGCGTCTTGAAGCAGATCAGAAGACCCAGCAGGTCATTGCCGTTACTCTCGAGCTCGGAAAGGGGCACCTGCAGGTGCAGGCTTTCGCCGCGCCCAAGAGCGCCGGTATCTGGGACGATATCCGCCACGAGCTGTCTGAAAGTGTTCGCAACCAGGGCGGTCAGGTGGAGATTAACGATGGCCCTCTTGGGCGTCAGCTGATCTCTCGTGTACCTGCCCAAACCGCCGATGGTCGCAAGGGCTTTCGCATCGCCCGGTTTGTGGGTGTAGACGGTCCCCGTTGGTTTGTGCGCGGTGTGTTTTCCGGTGCAGCGGTCTTACCCGGTGAATCGGCTGAGGCGCTTGAAGACGTCTTCCGTTCTATCATTGTTCATCGTGGTTCTGGCCCTATGGCCCCCCGTGACCTTCTGCCGATGCAGGTGCCGCAGAGCATTCAGGACGCTGAAGAGGCGCAAAAAGCCGCTCAGTCTCAGCAGGGTGAAAAAAATCCGGCAGGCCGGGAGATACCCCGCAGAGGCCCCGAAATCACCGAGATCGGTTAAATATCATGACCGAGACCTTTCACTCCCAGCTTCCGACGCGTCTTGAGACCTACCCGCAAAGGTTTCGAGCACGCGTGGCAGGTAGGGTGGAGCGCGTTCATATATCGCACCGCGAGGCTAACCCCCGGTTTGAAGTTATCCTGCTCGTAGAACGATCAAAACCTCTTCCACCTGCTAAAACGCACCCTCTCACCGGTATGCCCATCGCTGAGACGGGGGAGGACCTCGATGATACTGTAGACATCTGCGCTGAGGAAGAGAACACCGGGCGGGCACCGGCCGTAGAGACAGACGCCGGTTTCGGCACCCGATTTAGTGTTATTAAGACTGCACCAAGGGTGCTCTACCCTGACTTTTCCCCTCTGGCACCGGGCATGCGGGTGAGGCTGATTTGGCTGGGGCAACGGCAGGTGCCGGGGATTGTAGCCGGTGGTTATCTGAGGGTTTCGGGTATGCTATCAACGCGCGATGAGCCGGTAATTTACAACCCTCGCTATGAGATTGTGCCCAGTCTTGAAAGTTAGCGTCCTCTAACTAAAGAGGGCTCGCAAATCGTCCTCGCCCTTAGGGGTGGTGACAAAGAAGAGTTCGTCACCGCCATCAATGACATTGTCATTGCTGGGGGCTAGGGGGGAGCCATCGCGCACGATGGCGGTAAGGGCGGTGTCATAGGGCCACTGCACCTGACCAATGGTGTAACCAATGATGGGGTGCTCTGCCGGTACGGTATATTCCACTAGGGTGGCGTTGCCAGAGCGTAGCGTCAGCAGACGAACCACATCGCCCACCTCGACGGCCTCCTCAACCAGGGCCGTCATTAGACGGGGAGTTGAAACGGCAACATCGATGCCCCAGGACTCGTCAAAAAGCCACTCATTTTTGGGGTTGTTCACACGGGCCACCGTTCGTGGCACCCCGAACTCACTGCGGCAGAGCAGCGAAACTACGAGGTTAGTTTTATCGTCGCCTGAAGCCGCAACTACTACATCAGCGTTCTCTGGCTTGGCGTGGCGCAGAACTGACAGCTCACAGGCATCGCCAATCACCCATTGAGCGTTTTGAATCCCGCTGCGTGAAATCGCTTCAGGCTTGAGATCAATAATGGTGACATTGTGGTGGTGGGACAGCAGCTCTTTAGCGCTTGATGAGCCTACCGAACCGGCTCCGATAATAATTACTTCCATGAAAGATCACTTTCGGCGTCGCTGGCGGGGGGCTGGGACAGAATGCGGGCAATATCGTTCATGTCTTCAGTGCCCATCATGGCATGAACTGTATCGCCCTGCTGGTAGGAGGTATCGGGGCCGGGCAAGAGGCCCTCACCGAAGCGCGTGATGTATGCGATGCGCACACCGGCGAAGCGCTCAATATCGGTCAGTGCGTGGCCGGCCCAGGAGTCGTGCAGGTTGAGTTCTCCCAGCAGAAGACGGCCGGAAGCCTCTCTAAAATCACCGGCCATGGCCTGCTCCGGTAGGAGGCGGCGTAGCACCTGGTCAGTAGACCAGCGCACCGCTGCTACGGTTGGAATGCCAAGACGCTGGTAAAACTCCGCGCGGTTAGGGTCATAAATTCGAGCCACCACGTTTTGTACTTTGAAAGTCTCACGGGCGACTCGGGAAGCAATGATGTTGGAATTATCCCCTGAAGAGACAGCGGCAAAAGCGTAGGCCTTCTCAATGCCGGCACGTTTCAGGGTTTCGCGGTCAAACCCCACTCCGGTGACCTTCTGCCCGGCAAACTCTTTGCGCAGACGCCTGAAGGAGCGGTCATCCTGGTCGATGACTGCTACCGTGTGCCCGGCGTCCTCTAAGGTATGGGCAAGCATGACGCCGACTCTGCCGGCTCCCATAATGACGAAGTGGGGCACGTGCGCTCCTTAATCAATCGTGATGGTGACGTGTGGGCGCCAGGCCCGCTACCAGTCTACGCCTTCATCAGCTGAGGAGGACAAGCACAAAATGTGGTGTGTACGGCTGTTATTTACCGGGTGAGGCGACTACGGTTAGAGCCTGTGAAGACTATGAGAAGCAGGGCGTCAGCCCTGGTGCTGGGGGCACCTATTTCAAGCAGGCAGGCTAAGGCCGGAAACCTGCCTAAACGCCGCGCCTTCCCGCTCTTTGGAGCCGATGGCGTCTCTTCTGTAGCCTACGCACCTGATGAAATTATCCTCACCGTGCTCATCGCAGGTCAGATGGCACTTGCCTATTCCCTTTGGGTGGGGCTGGGTGTCGCAACCATTTTGATGTTGGTGATAGGAACCTACCGCTACAACATTCAGCGGGTAGGCGAAAAGGGTGATTTCGCCCTGGTGCAGAAGAATCTGGGCACCGGATTCGCTGTACTTCTGGGAGCAGCAATGATGGTGGACTTTGTGCTCACCGTTGCTGTCTCGCTCTCTTCGGCAACCCAGTATCTTGAATCGCTTCTACCTGCGCTTTACTCGCATCAGCGCCTGGTGGCCTGCTCTCTGATTGCAGTGGTCACTCTGGTGTGTCTACGAGGCATTAATTTCATGTTTAGAGTAGCTCACTGGCCCACCTACATCTTTCTTCTTCTACTGGGTGGGACACTTGTGTTTGGGCTGGCTGCCGATATGGCAGGAACCCTGGGCACGGCGGTATCGGCGGACTACGAAATAGCGCAGCCCACCTCCCCGGAGGAACTGGCTACCGGGGTGGGGCTTCTGGTGTTATTACTGAGAGTTTTCGCCTCGGGGTCTGTTGCAATGACCGGTGTGAACACCATTAGCAATGCCACGCGTGCCTTTGCGCACCCGCGACAGCGCAACGCCGCTCTCACCCTCATGCTAATGGGGTCAGTAACCTCTTTGCTTCTGGTGGGGGTGCTCTACCTGACCTGGCGTACAGGCGCTATTTTTGTGCTTGATCCCGCCCAAACGCTACGGGTTGACGGGCAGAATGTTAGCCCTGACTTCCATCAAACTCCCTTGCTCTTGCAGATTTCAGATACCGTTTTCGCAGCTCATTGGGTTGCCGTGCTCCTGGGGGTCTCAACCGTTGGTGTGCTGGTCGTGGCAGCCATGACCGCCTTTACAGGTTTCCCTATGCTGGCTACTGTGCTGGCGCACCGCCAGTATCTACCCGTTTACCTCTCAGCCCGTGACTCAACAGCGCTCTACGGCAATGGTGTCCTGGTGCTGGGGCTCAGCTCAATGGCACTGGTAGGCGTCGTGGGGCCAGATGTGCACACCCTGGTGCAGATGTACATTGTGGGTGCCTTCACCGCTATGCTGCTCACCCAAGTATCAGTACTCAAGAACAGCTGGCTGGCCCAGCGGATCACCCCCGATACCAAAAAACGCAGACTTATCTGGCGCGACCTCATCATCACATCCATTGGCGTGCTGGCATCGGGCACCGTTTTGACGGTCATTATCCTCACTAAATTCACTCACGGTGCATGGTTCTCCATGCTCCTCATTCTGTTCCTGCTAGGCCTCATGATGAAAATTAACAAGCACTATCAGCGCGTAGATCGCCAATTAGCCCTGCCGCAAACGGAGGCCGAGCTAGCTGAAGCTCGGGCTCTGCCCTCCCGCGTCCACGCCCTGATTTATGTTGAGCGGGTGCGGAAGCCAGTATTGCGGGCGGTCTCTTACGCACGCGCTACTCGGCCCTCATCCATCGAAGCGTTGGTGGTCAATATTGACGAAGAGCGCACGCACCAGAATATCGATGCTTGGCAACAGCTGGGGCTGCCGCTGGACCTCACTGTGCTGGACGCGCCCTACCGCAACCCCGTGGAGGCCGTCATGGACTATGTACGCCGCTCGCGCCAGAAATCACCGCGTGATGTTCTGGTGATTTACCTCCCCGAGTACGTTGTTTCACGGTGGTGGGAGGGTATCTTCCACCGCCGTACCGTGCACCGTCTCAAAGCACAGTTGCGTCACGAGCCAGGAGTGGTGGTTGCCTCAGTGCCCTGGCAAATAGAAAAGGGATCATCGGCTACTGCTTCACAGTAAGCTAGAGAAGAAGAACCGACTGCCCCACCATCAACTGCATTGAGAGATACCGTGACTGAACAGACCCAGCAAAACCAAGCGCCCGAGTTTGAGGTGGGGCAACTCGTGGAGGTAACCCCCGAACGCGCTGCTCACGGTGGCGCTTTCGTTGCCCGCGTCGATGGGCGAGTGGTCTTTGTGCGCCACGGCCTGGTGGGCGAAACCGCTACCGCCCGTATCACCGGGCGAGGCCCCAAGGGACGCTTCTTTTTCGCTGATGTAGTGAACGTAGATGTTCCAGCAATCGCGCGTCGCCCGCACCCTTGGCCTGCGGCAGATTCGCTGGCTCACGACCAGCCTCTGGGCGGTATGGAGTACGGGCATATCGTGCCCACCGTGCAGCGCCGTTACAAAAAACAGGTGGTGACCGAACAGCTGGCCCGGCTGGGCGGCGTACCAGCTGAACATCCCATGCTCACCGATCTGCCTATTCATGCGTTGCCAGAGGCTCCCGGCGCTACCGGTGAGGGGCTGAACTGGCGCACCCGAGCCCACTTCACCGTGGAGCGCGCCACCGGAAAAATTGCTATGTTCCCCCATAACTCCGGCACTCCCGTGCCGGTTGAGTCCTTCCCTCTGGTCGATTCCCGCATCGAAGCACTGGGTCTTGGTCAACTGACTTTCACCGGCGTTAAGCGTCTGGATGTCGCTGTTTCTGCCACGGACATGCTGGCCTTAGTTTTTACCGTTCCAGCCTCTCAGAACATGGTTGAGGTCGCTGATGCTGTTGAAGCTATTTGCCAGGATGCTTGGGGCAATGTTGAAGACCGCCTTACCACCCTCATCTTTACCGTTGAAAAGCAGGCTGGACGCCGCCGCGGTGCTAAACCCGCCGACATTGTGCGCGGTGCTGGCAACGCCGCCCTGCTGGAAACTGCTACCGTTTATGCCCAAGATTTCTACTGGGACGTAGCCGCTAACGGCTTCTGGCAGATTCACCGCTCCGCCCCCGAAACCCTGGGCAACGCCGTGCTTGATATGGCGCGTTTGCGCAAGGGCCAGACCGTCTACGACCTCTACTCTGGCGCCGGTCTTTTCACTGCCATCGCAGCCGACGCTGTGGGGGACCGCGGCACCGTCCTTTCGGTGGAAGGCTCCCCGGTTACCAGCAAAAATGCCGCTGATAACTTTGCGGAGGACGGTCCCTCACGCACCCACCGCTCCGAACGCACCACCGTGCGTGTTGAGCGCGGCGATGTTTCTCGCGTCCTGACCGGGGTCACCGCAGAGGTAAAAGCCGGCAGGTTCCCTGCCCCTGATGTCGTCATCGCTGACCCCTCACGTGAAGGTTGCGGCAAAGCGGTGATGCAACAAATTGCTGATCTGAACCCACCCACCGTGGTCTACGTTGCTTGCGACCCGGCAGCCCTGGGTAGAGATACTGCTTATCTGCGGGCATCTGGCTACCGCCTCATGAGGGTGGAAGCCTTCGATATGTACCCGAATACCCACCACGTGGAAACCCTGGCGGTCTTCACCAAATACTCAGGCAGCCAGCGGTAGAACTAACCCGCAAGGGTTTGCTCACCGGTTACCAATAAGTTGCCTGCCGGCGCTCTCTCCCCACTTCCTTTGAACTTGTTACTGAGGAATGAATGCGCACACGTCATAAAATTGCAACATAATTAGGTCATGTTTTTCTTTCCGAAGTTGCAATCGTGCGGCGGGAGTGCACACTATATCGAATACTGGTCTTAGCTATCTGAAATAAAGACTGTGTCCTGACCTGAAAATATGTGAATAAGGTGACACGGGGTACACTGGTTTCGATAGCTTAGCGTCAGAGTGTCCCTCAAGTGTGCATCACACACGGGCCGGCATCGCAGCCGGTTGGCACCGGGCGGTAGGCGAAGATGAAGACAGTGTCGAGAGGAGTCCCACATATGAGCACTGTGGATAGCTTCGGTTCAAAGGGCGTTTTGAACGTCAACGGAACCGAGTATGAAATTTTCCGTCTAAAGGCAGTTGACGGCTCACAGAAGCTGCCTTATTCACTCAAGGTTTTGCTGGAGAACCTACTGCGCACCGAAGACGGCGCCAACATCACCGAGGGCCATATTAAGGCACTTGCTAACTGGGACGCATCGGCTGAGCCTGATACCGAAATCCAGTTCACTCCTGCCCGCGTTATTATGCAGGACTTCACCGGTGTTCCTTGTGTGGTTGACCTTGCTACCATGCGTGAGGCCGTGAAGGAACTGGGCGGCGATCCCTCAAAGATTAACCCCCTGGCACCTGCTGAACTGGTCATTGACCACTCCGTTCAGATTGATAGCTTCGGTACCTCAGATGCGATCACCCGCAACATGGATATTGAATACCAGCGCAATGGCGAACGCTACAAGTTCCTGCGCTGGGGTCAGACCGCCTTTGACGACTTCAAGGTTGTTCCCCCGGGCATGGGCATCGTGCACCAGGTCAACATTGAATACCTGGCACGCACCATCATGGCCCGCGAGGTTGACGGCGTGCTGCGTGCCTACCCCGATACCGTGGTAGGTACCGACTCTCACACCACCATGGTTAATGGTCTGGGTGTTCTGGGCTGGGGCGTTGGCGGCATTGAGGCCGAGGCAGCTATGCTGGGTCAGTCCGTTTCCATGCTGATTCCCCGCGTGGTTGGCTTCAAGCTCACCGGCACCATCCCCTCCGGCGCTACCGCAACCGACGTGGTGCTCACCATCACCGAAATGTTGCGCGAACACGGCGTTGTGGGCAAGTTCGTTGAATTCTACGGCGAGGGTGTAGGCCAGGTTCCCCTGGCAAACCGCGCAACCATCGGTAACATGAGCCCCGAATTCGGCTCAACCGCTGCCATGTTCCCCATCGACGAAAACACCCTTGAATACCTGCGTCTGACCGGCCGTAGCGAAGATCAGGTTGCTCTGGTTGAGGCTTACACCAAGGAGCAGGGCCTCTGGCACGACCCCAAGGCTGAGGTTGAGTACTCCGAGTACCTGGAACTTGACCTATCCACCGTTGTTCCCTCCATTGCTGGTCCCAAGCGTCCTCAAGACCGCATCCAGGTATCTGACGCTAAGAAGCAGTTCGCTTCGGACATCAAGAACTACGGCGAAGCCGGCAAGTCCGCATCCGTCTCCATGGCAGATGGCCGCGAGTTCGAGTTGAAGAATGGTGCGGTCTCCATCGCATCCATCACCTCCTGCACCAACACCTCCAACCCTTCCGTGATGATGGCAGCGGGCGTGCTGGCACGCAACGCAGCGGCCAAGGGTCTCACCTCTAAGCCCTGGGTCAAGACCTCCATCGCACCGGGTTCAAAGGTTGTTACCGACTACTACGAGGAGGCGGGGCTGCTGCCTGACCTCGAAGCCTTGGGCTTCTACGTCGTGGGCTACGGCTGTGCTACTTGTATCGGTAACTCCGGCCCACTGGAGCCCGAGATTTCAGATGCTATCCAGGACAACGACCTCTCTGTTACCGCCGTTCTCTCCGGCAACCGTAACTTCGAAGGCCGTATCTCACCGGACGTCAAGATGAACTACCTGGCCTCCCCGCCCCTGGTCATCGCCTACGCTTTGGCCGGCACCATGGACTTCGACTTCGAGAAGGAGGCCCTGGGCACCGATGCCGATGGTAACGACGTTTACTTGCGCGACATCTGGCCCGATCCTGCTGAGGTTCAGAAGATCATCGACGAGTCCCTGGACACCGCGATGTACAACAAGGAATACAGCACCATCTTTGACGGTGACGAGCGCTGGCAGGCCCTGGAGACCCCCACCGGCAACACCTTCGAGTGGGATGCCCAGTCCACCTACGTGCGCAAGCCTCCTTACTTCGAGGGCATGAGCATGGACATCACCCCTGTTGAAGACATCAAGGGTGCTCGCGTACTGCTCAAGCTGGGCGATTCGGTGACCACTGACCACATTTCACCTGCTGGTTCTTTCAAGTCAGACACCCCTGCTGGTAAGTACCTGATTGAGAACGGTGTGGAGCGCAAGGACTTCAACTCCTACGGCTCACGTCGCGGTAACCACGAGGTCATGATTCGCGGTACTTTCGCAAACATCCGCATCAAAAACCAGCTGCTGGATGGCGTTGAGGGCGGTTACACCCGTGACTTTACCGCTGGCGGCGAGCAGGCAACTGTTTACGATGCATCTCAGAACTACCAGGCTGCTGGCATCCCGTTGGTCGTTCTGGGCGGTAAGGAATACGGCACCGGCTCATCCCGTGACTGGGCAGCGAAGGGTACCACCCTGCTAGGCGTTAAGGCTGTTATTGCTGAGAGCTTCGAGCGCATCCACCGTTCAAACCTGATCGGTATGGGTGTTGTTCCCCTGCAGTTCCCCGCCGGTGAATCACACGAATCATTGGGTCTGACCGGTACCGAAACCTTCGATATCACAGGTCTGACTGAACTCAATGAGGGCACCACCCCCAAGACTCTGAAGGTCACTGCCACCGCAGAAGACGGTAAGGTCACTGAGTTCGACGCTGTAGTACGCATCGACACCCCGGGTGAAGCTGACTACTACCGCAACGGCGGCATCCTGCAGTACGTGCTGCGCAACCTGGTCCGCGGCTCCTAGTAGCTCGCTGATCAGCTCATAGACCGGTGGGCCCCCTCAGATGATGGGGGCCACCGGTCTATGTTTTCAGGTTCAGTACCACCGGTTTTAGCTCCGGGTAGCCTCCCAAACACGGCGCCATGTATTAGCCAGTGAATCAACGGTTTCGTGAGCGTTGAGCCCGCTGGGCTGAGGCACCACCCACAGCTGAGTAGCCGGGTTCCAACCCTCAATCTGAGAAGTATCTTGCTGCCCCACCTTCGCCTTCCTGTCGCTGAAAGCCTCCCTGTAGGCGGTGATACCGACGACGGCTACCGCTTGGGGTGTGTAGGTGTGGGTGAGCTTTATCAGCCGGGGGAGAGCATCCTGAAGCTCCTGGCGGGTCAACTCATCGGCTCGCGCTGTAGCTCGACCGACCAGGTTGGTAATGCCGATGCCCAGCGCGGCAAGCTGAGCTTCAACCTCATCACTGAGCCCGCGGGAAGCATCCACCCTAGGAGTCACGATGCCAGCACGGTCCAATGAAGGCCAGAACCTGTTGCCAGGAAATGCAAAAGGTGCATTGACTGCCGCCGTCCATAGGCCCGGGTTGATGCCCACAATCAGCAGGCGCAGGGCAGTGCCGGGCAACGGAAGCCTGTCATCAAGGCTACCGTTGATAAATCCTGCTAGCTGATCACGGGTGGGACGTTCGCCGTTAAGAGGTGAGGGGTGTTCTGTGCTCATATACTCACCCTAAACCACAGCGCCCCCGCTCACAGAAAGTGAGCGGGGGCGCTGATATAAGGAACGTGCTAAGGAGTGAGCGCTACTTGTTCTGAACCGGGATTGCTCCGGTCTTCACGTCGTAGTAGTTCTCCCAGAAGTCTGCGTTCTTGATGCCCAGGGGACGGGGGTCAAACATGGGGTCCAGACCCTGCTTCTTCTGCTGTTCGTAGTCACGCAGAACCTGCAGGGCAGGTTTCTGAATCACCAGGATGCCCAAAATGTTGAGCCAAGCCATGAGACCCACCCCGATGTCGCCTAACGCCCAGGCAGAGCCTGAGGAGGACACGCAACCCAGTACAGTCGCTACAAGAATGAGAAGCTGCAAGCAACGGAGCAGGACGTTGGATGCAACCTGGTTGTTGAGGTTGCGGGTGAGGTAACGCAGGTTGGTTTCTGCCATGTAGTAGTAGGCAATAATTGTGGTGAAGGCGAAGAAAGCCAGTGAAATAGCGATGAAGATGGGGCCAGCGCCAGGGATGAAAGTGTCAAAAGCGTTCTGCGCGAAAGCGGGACCAACGGTAACGTTTTCTGCCAGGCCGCCCGCGCCTTCAGCTAGTACCGGTGATTCAATTGAGCCACCCTCGTAGACGCGGTACATACCGGTCGACAGAATGAGGAATGCTGTTGCTGAGCAAACAAAGAGAGTGTCAATGTAGACCGCCATAGCCTGAACGAAGCCCTGAGCGGCGGGATGCTTGACCTCAGCTGCTGCAGCTGCGTGAGGGCCGGTGCCCTGGCCAGCTTCGTTGGAGTAGATGCCGCGCTTGACGCCCCACTCAATAGCGGTGCCGACGATGGCGCCGAAGGTAGCGTTCAGACCAAATGCTGAGGTGAAGATCAGGTTGATGACATCACCGAGCATACCGATATTAACGAAGGCCACAATCATGGCGAGAATGATGTAAATGATAGCCATGATGGGCACTACTACCGAGGCAAAGGTAGCAATACGTTTGACGCCACCGACCACAATGAAAGCCAGCAGGATGGTGATGCCGGTAGCTGCCATCCAGGGGTGAACGGACGGGAAGGCACCTTCCATAGAAGTTGCAATACCGTTAGCCTGCACACCGGGGAGGAAGAAACCACAGGCAAGAACCGTGGCGAAAGCAAAGATTGAGGCGTAAACCTTAAAAAGCCCAGCGTACTTGGTGTGCTTGTAGGCCTTCTCAAAGTAGTAGGCGGGACCACCACGGTATTCACCGGTAATCTTGTCGCGTTCTTTGAAAACCTGACCCAGGGTAGATTCGATAAAGGATGTAGATGAACCTAGGAAAGCAACCGTCCACATCCAGAAGACTGCACCGGGGCCACCAAAAGCAATAGCGGTTGCAACGCCAGCGATATTGCCGGTGCCCACGCGACCTGCAAGTGACATCGCTAGAGCCTGGAAGGAGGAGACTCCGTCTTTGGAAGATTCGCCTTTGAAAGTGCAGCGAATCATGGTGGGTATTTGCCGGATCTGCAACAACCGGGTGCGAATGGTGAAATACACACCTACTGCTAGGCAGAGATAGACAAGTACGGGAGACCAGATTATTCCGTTCACCCAGTCAATGACTGCAGTCATGATTTGTATCCGTTCGTGTGGGGCTAGCTGATAATGCTAGCTGTGTAATGATGCCAGTCTCTGCGGCGTATAAAACTGTGTCATACCGCTTAATGTGAGCTGTTGAACACTGATAATAAACGCTGGGTCAGACTTATGGAAGCAGCCACGCGCCCGGAAACTTAAACGAAACACAAAAGGGAGGCCTAATGTTTGCCTCGTAAAATCGCTAATCGTTCGGTGAGCGGGTAAAGTTACATTCCTGTACGACATAGTTTAATGACCGGTGAGCAGTGCTGAGCTACCAGAGATGCTTGGGTAAATCCGGTCCTTTAGGGAGCAACCGTGGGACTACTTGAAACGATCCGCGAACCGGGCGACCTCAACAGCCTAACTGCCTTACAGCTCACTGAGTTGGCGCAGGAGATTCGGGAATTTCTGGTGAAAACTGTTTCTCAGACCGGTGGGCACCTGGGCCCTAACCTTGGGGTCGTAGAGCTAACTGTGGGTATTCACCGTGTCTTTAGCTCACCACGTGACTCTCTCATCTTTGACACCGGGCACCAGTCCTACGTTCACAAACTGCTGACCGGACGGCAAAATTTTGAAACTCTGCGCCAAAAAGGTGGCCTAGCTGGTTACCCTGAGCGAGCTGAATCTGAACACGATATCGTCGAGTCATCTCACGCGTCCTCATCGCTGTCCTGGGCCGACGGCATCTCTCGCGCGCGCCAGCTGGCAGGAGAAACTGACCGCTACACCGTTGCTGTTATTGGTGATGGAGCATTAACCGGTGGCATGGCCTGGGAAGCTATCAATAACATTGCGGCAGACAAGAACCGCAAGGTAGTTATTGTGGTCAATGATAACGGCCGGTCCTACGCACCTACAGTGGGCGGCTTTGCCAACCAGCTAGCAGCCCTGCAATACGAACTGCAAAACAAGCTGGACAAGGTTCGCCTTGATAGTCGCTACGAGCGCACCCTGACCACCGCCCGGGAGAAACTTCAGCAGGGCGGGCCACTCGGTCGCATGGTTTACCAGGGCCTGCACGGTATGAAAGCCGGGATTAAGGACGTCATGGTGCCCGGCGGTATCTTCGAGGACCTGGGTATGAAGTATGTGGGCCCGATTGACGGGCATGATCTTGAAGCCATTGAATCAGCGCTTGAATCTGCCAAGAACTTTGGTGGCCCCGTGATTGTTCACGCAATCACTGAGAAGGGGCACGGTTACGCGCCTGCCGTCAATGATAAGGACGACATGTTCCACGCCGTGGGCGTGATTGACCCCGAAACGGGTGAAGCTCTAGCTAAGCCCTCGGATAAGTCCTGGACCTCGGTCTTTGCCCAGGAAATCAAAGAGATTGCCGACGAACGCAAAGATATCGTGGGTATCACCGGAGCCATGCTGATTCCGGTGGGCCTCAAGCCTATGGCCGCAGCCCACCCTGACCGGGTCATCGACGTGGGAATCGCCGAACAGCATGCGATTGCCATGAGCGCCGGTCTAGCCTACGGCGGGCAGCACCCGGTCATCGCCCTATACGCGACCTTCCTCAACCGCGGCTTTGACCAGTTGCTCATGGACGTCGCGCTCCACAAGGCGGGTGTGACCATTGTGCTAGACCGTTCAGGTGTTACCGGCCCCGACGGCGCCAGCCACCACGGTATGTGGGATCTGGCCCTGCTGCAATTCATCCCGGGTCTGCACCTGGCAGCACCGCGCGACGCCGTAACACTGCGCGAAGAACTGCGTGAAGCAGTCGCTATCGAGGACGCCCCCAGCGTGGTGCGCTACCCCAAGGGCTCGGTAGGTACAGACATCCCTGCTCTTGAGCGACTGCCGGATGGCACTGATATCCTCGCACGTACCGGCGAACCGCACACCGAAACCGGTCAACGCGATGTCTTGTTGATTGGTGTGGGAGCCTTTGCGCGCCTGGCTCTGCAGGTGGCCGAACTCCTTGAAGACCGGGGTGTTACCCTTACCGTGATTGACCCCCGCTGGGTCATGCCTGTGCCGTCTTACGTGGTTGATCTTGCCGGGCAACACCGCATCGTGGTGTCAATGGAGGATGGCGTGCGGGCAGGTGGTGTGGGTTCTCGCATCCGTCAGGAAATGCGAGCAGCAGGTATCGATACCGCACTCAACGAGTTGGGTCTGCCCGCTGAATTCATCAAACATGCTGAGCGTCACGAAATTCTTGAAGAAGTTGGACTGACACCCCAGAAGATTAGCTCTGATATCCTGGCCCAGCTTTCTGGCACCATGGTTCCCTTTGCTCGAGGTGAAGGTGAAAAGCCCAAACATACTCTCTAAACTACCCTAGCGGTGGGTAACAGATACAGAAAAGGCCGGGGATAGTTATCCCCGGCCTTTTGAGTCGACTGGAAGGCTTTAGCCTACCCAGATACGGTCGCCCTTAATTTCAAGGGGGAATTCTGGTAAAGCTGTTTCAGCCGGACCACCCTGGGGCGCGCCGTCCTCAGTGGAAAAGACAGAAGCGTGACAGGGGCAGTTTATGGTCTTTTCTTTCTGCGCGTTAACCTGGCAACCCTGGTGGGTGCAGACGGACGAGAACGCATGGAAGGTGCCTTCGGTAGGCTGAGTAATCATCACGCTGGTTCCCTGAGCGGTAGCTTTAATAACGCCGCCCACCGGCACATCTGCTACAGCCGCCATGTCAGTGGGCTCTGCAGGGGCACCGGGGTCGATGGAGGCAGCGGTGGCATCGGAATCCATGGAGGAGCCGCATGCGGTAAGAGCTAGAGCTCCTGCACCAGCGCTAACAGCACCAACTGCTGCGCGGCGCGTCATTCCAGGGTTTTCAGTGATTTCTTTGGCTGATGAACAACCACAGGTATTGCACACGGTTTACTCCTTAGAGGTAGAGGGGGCAGACCCCAGAATCTCACCAAAAATCTCAGCAAGAGAGCCTACTACCACTTCAATTTGCCACTCTCGGGCTCCCAATTCAAGCAGGGCTGACCTAAGTTGCGCGGCGGTTGGCTCGGCGGGAGGGTCCCAGCAGAGACGGCGCAGAGTATCAGGCGACAAGAGGTTTTCCTGGGGCAGGGCAAGCTCCTCTGCCAGGGCGACTATAGCAGGTTTAGCCTCAGCAAAGAGCTGGGCTGATAGAGGGCGCTTAGTCTCCCACGCCTTGAGCGGTGGTGGCCCTTCTGCCGGGGTGGTGAAGGGAACCGGTTGGGCATCGTTTTTTGCGTCGGCAATTGCCCGAACCCAGCGCGGAGCCTCTCGCTTGAGGGCACGGGTCTGGAAACCCGGAACCTGTAAAATTGCGGGAACCGAACGGGGCATGAGCCGGGCTGCTTGAATCAGAGCGGGATCGGGCAGCAGGCGCTTAGGCGCTACGTCTTTTGTTTGGGCAAGACGTTCACGCTCGTACCAGAGGTTGCGCAACGCGGTCAGCTGACGGCGGTTCTTTAGCTCTCTGATTCCCTTAGTTTTACGCCAGGGGTCCTTTTTGGGCTCCCTTTCCCAGACCTCGCACTCATACCTAAACTCTTCAAGGGCGTATCCGAGTTTATCTTGCTCTCGCAGCACCTCTTCAACAGCATCGCGCAGGTCCAGCAGAATCTCGACGTCCAAGGCGGCGTAGTTGAGCCACTCTTCGGGGAGGGGCCGCTTAGACCAGTCAACCGATGAGTGCTCCTTAGCCAATTTGAAACCCAAAAGGTTTTCTACCATGAACCCCAGGCCAACGCGCTCGAAGCCGGCCAGACGTCCGCCCATTTCGGTATCAAAAAGAGCGTCGGGGTGCATCCCCAGTTCAGCCAGGCAGGGGAGGTCCTGAGTAGCAGCATGCAATACCCACTCCACACCTGAGAGAGCATCATTGATGGGGGAGAGATCCTCAAAAGCTTCGGGATCAATGAGGATGACACCCGACTCGCCGCGCTTGAGTTGCACCAGAAAGGCACGCTGCCCGTATCTAATCCCCGAGGCGCGTTCGGTATCGACAGCGACCGGGCCGGTTTGCTCTGATAATAGCTGAGCAACCCTTCTCAGCCCGCGTTCGGTATTAATCACGCTGGGTGTGCCACCAGCGGGAGCCTCAAGCTTGACTAGATCAGGAATCTGAAGGCTACTGGGTAGCCCAAAGTCGCTGCTCACGGGCCCGGTGGGTGCCGCCGAAGCACCGGGGGTAGTAGATGCGGGCATGGGCCAACTCTCTTTCGCGGCGGTAGACATACTCAACTATTATGCCACTTTGTAGAAAACGGCTCCTAAGTCTGAGTTAAGCGCGGTTTACTTCTGTACAGGCTTCTCTTCGAGAGTAAGACAAATAGAGTTGATGCAGTAGCGCAGGTCGGTGGGCGTAGCATAACCTTCACCCTCGAAAACGTGCCCCAGATGGGAATCGCAAGCTGCACAGCGCACCTCGGTACGCACCATGCCCATGCTACGGTCCTGGATGTAACGCACGCTTGACTCGGCTGCAGGTTCATAAAAAGAGGGCCAACCGCAGTGGCTCTCAAATTTCTCGCTAGAGCGAAAGAGCTCAACCCCGCAGGCTCGGCACGAATAGACACCTTCAGTGGTGGCGTCCCAGTATTCGCCGGTAAAGGGACGCTCGGTGCCGCCCTCGCGCAATACGGCATACTCGGTGGGATTCAGCACAGATTTCCAGTTCTTAACCACAGAGCCAACGCCGGGCTTAAAATCGTTCACGATAATGCCTTTCTTTTTTCAATAGAGGATACTTTTTACCCTACCTCTAGTAGCGTGCCGGCACACCTTCTTATTCCCGCTTCATCCCCACCCAGGGCATCTGCCCTGCCCGAGCGATGAGGTTGAGCACACCAACCCCGGCCGCTTAACTCCAGTGTTCTAAACTGGTCACTATGGTTCAACTAAGCCCTGAAGAAAAACCCGCGAAAATGTGGAAACCGCTGACCTTTGGCCTGGTATCTGGTGCGACCTTGGCTACCGTTGGTCTGGCAGGCTCAGCTGGTCTAGCTACCTATTTCGCTCGGCGCGTGGTGGTCCCTCCCAAAACCCCGGGAGAGGACGTGCGGGTACACTCCCTGGGGTATGACTCTGTTGATATCGCCGAGGGACAAGAACCGAGCAGTATCAGAATAGACGCCACAGACCGAACACGCGCTCGCGGCAATTACGGCTTCTACTTTTCGGGTGGAGCGGGCTTTGCGGTGCTGGGGGAGGTCACCAGTTACTCACCCAAAGATCAGACCGTCACCCGTCAGATTCTAAAAATTATGCGTGGCGATATCTCAGACATCGAGCGGGGGCGGCTGAGTGGAGTGGTAGCACCCCACCCTAGGGATGCGGGCTATGCTTCTGAAGATATTGAGCTTAATCTGCCGGTTGGGCCCGCCCCTGCCTGGCTGGTTCGGCCCGGTGCGTCCCTCACTGCGCTGCCAGATCAGAAGGCTGAAAGTAGCAGTACTACCCCTAGCTCAACCTGGGTCATCATGGTGCACGGTATGGGCGCAACCAGGGCTGAAACCCTGCGTGCCCTGAGCGCAACGCAGGCCCTGAGCCTCACCTCTTTGCACATGAGCTACCGCAATGACCGCGAAGCTCCCGCCTCAGAAGACGGCAGATACGGTTTAGGGTTCACGGAGTGGCGTGATGTTGAGGTTGCCATCGACTACGCCTTGGAGCACGGCGCGGACGATGTGGTACTTTTTGGGTGGTCCATGGGTGGGTCTATTTCCCTGCAGGCTGCCGATAAGGCGCGCAACCGACAGCACGTTAGGGCACTCGTATTGGACGGCCCCGCCCTTAACTGGATTGAACTAATTCAGTACCACTCTCAACTCAACAAAATGCCCCTGCGTATTGGCCAGCTGGGTGTTTCAATGATTACCCACCCTGCGCTCAAGGTCTTCACCGGGCTCAAAGATCCCATCCGGCTAGAGGAAATCTCCTGGCCACACCGGGCTTCATATATTAAGGTACCTACCCTCATCATGCACTCAGTCGATGATGCCTATGTGCCGGTTGGCCCTTCACAGGAGCTCGCCACAAAGTCAGCCCTCGTCGATTTCGTCCCCTTCGAGGCGGCATCCCACACCCGCGAGTGGAACGTGGACCCCGTCAAGTGGGAGCGGACTGTGATTGACTGGCTAGGGCCCCGTCTTGGCTAGCTAGGAAGTTGCGATATCAGCGTAGGAACCGGCGGTGATCGCCACCAGATCATCGCCGGTTAGCTCTACATCCAACCCTCTTTTGCCTCCCGAGACCAACACAGTGTCAAAAAGCTGGGCAGATTCATCGACCAGCGTCGGGTGGGCAGTCTTCTGCCCCAGGGGCGAGATCCCTCCCACCACATAGCCCGTGCGTTTCTGAGCGACCGCTGGATCAGCCATGACCGCGTTCTTCCAACCCAGCGCCGCAGCGGCAGCTTTGAGGTTAAGCTTGCCCCCCACCGGCACCACACAGACCGCGAAATCCTGCTCGTGATTAATCATCAGGGTCTTGAAAACCTGTTCGGGGGAGCGGCCCAGCTTCTGGGCAGCTTCAACCCCAAAATTGGTTTCCCCGGCAGTGTGTTCATACTCCCGCACCTCAAAGTGCACCCCTGCGCCCTGCAAAACAGCTAGCGCGGCAGTAGCAGCAGCGGTCTTCTTCTTTTTAGCCATGAGACAACCTTTCTCTACTACCCATCAACCCTAGTACCCTCGCGGCAGAGCGCAACATTGGGTAAAAGTGGGGTGCAGCACTAGACTAAGCCTGTAAGAATCACCGACACGCACACGGGATGAGAGTCACGCCCTTGGTCACCACCGTCCACCTCACTGATCGCACTCCCAACGTCTCAGCAGACGAACTGCTGGCGGGCTTCCGCCCCTCCGAACGATTCGGTGAGGTCTCCTTTGACACCTACCGCCCTGACCCCACCCAGCCCTCACAGCAGCAAGCTGTGGACGCCCTCCGAGCCTTTGGTGCCAGCATCAACGGAGGAAGTGCAGCAACAGGCGGCTTCTTCGGCAAGCTTTTCGGTGGAACCAAGAAAAAACCAGCGACTAAGGCCGGGCTCTACCTGGACGGCGGCTTTGGCGTTGGCAAAACCCACCTGCTGGCCTCCCTTTGGCACTCAGTAGAAGGCCCCAAAGCCTTTGGTACCTTCGTGGAATACACCAACCTGGTGGGTGCCCTCACTTTCCGCAAAACTGTAGAAGCCCTCTCTGCCTACAAGCTGGTCTGCATCGACGAATTTGAACTCGATGATCCCGGTGACACCGTGCTCATGTCTCGACTCATGCGCGAACTAGCAGAGGCTGGCGTCAAGCTGGTCGCCACCTCTAACACCCTGCCCGGATCCCTCGGCGAAGGCCGTTTCGCCGCGGCTGACTTCAAACGTGAAATCCAAGTGCTGGCCGAACAGTTTGACGTCATCCGAGTAGACGGTGAGGACTTCCGCCACCGCGGCCTACCCGCAGCCCCCGCCCCCGTCTCTGACACGGACTTTGACACCACCGTCGCCCAAAACTTCGGTGACCTCGGCACCATCGCCATTGACAACTTCCTAGACCTCATCAACCATCTTTCACGCGTGCACCCCTCCCGCTACCGCGAATTTATCACCGGTCTCGACGCTGTCGCCTGGAAGAACGTACAAACCATCGACCAGCAAGCTGTAGCCCTTCGCTTCGTTGTACTCGCCGACCGCCTCTACGACAAAGACCTTCCCATCATCGCCAGCGGCATACCCTTCAACCGCGTCTTCACCCAAGAAATGATGGAAGGTGGCTACCAGAAAAAGTACTTCCGTGCGGTTTCACGCCTTACCGCACTGGCTCGTGAAGGAGTTGGCCAACCGGAGTAGGAGGCGTGAAACCACTCCGTTCGCTCTTTTGAGCTCGCGCGCTCGCTCCCGCTCACTCCGTCCCGCCTCACCGCACTGGCTCGTGAAGGAGCTGGCCAACCGGAGTAGGAGGTGCGAAACCACTTCTTCCTAAACAGGGAATCCCTTCTCGGCCCACTGAGCACGAGTCATGGTAGCTGTTCGCGCCGTTAGCCGAGGCTGCTCACCGCTAGGTAACCGGCGGTCAAACGTCCCCTTGGGTACCGTTCTGATGCCGGCAAAACCCACTGCCAGAGCAGCTTTCTCAGAAGCTATATTGCCCTCAATGGCAGTCCACGTCAGCTGATTCAGACCCATACCCTGAGGGTCAAAGGCAAAACCCATCATGACTGCCAAAGCCTCTCTAAGGATTCCCTTGCCCCGCATCTGCGGTGCCATCCAAAAGCCGACCTCAGCAGCGTCGTGCTCAATATCAAACAAAGTGACCACGCCCGCGAAAACCCCGCTATAGTCAATAGCCCACACCAGCTCACTGCCATTGGACGCCGCAACGCGAGTGTAGTCAATGAACAGACGCGCATTATCCAGGGTGTAGTCCAGGGGAATACTCTTACACCAGCGCACAATCTCAGGATCGACGCAGGCAGCGGCAATAGCTGCAGCGTCCGCATCTCGCAGAGGACGCAAGGTGAAACGCTCAGCAATCAAGCTTGGATACATATCTAACCTCTCCATGCAGTAAACACTTCAATCCTAAATGGCTGTGGCGCAGTGCATAGACTAAAAAATTCTCTTGACTAGGGCGAGAGGTTCAAAAATTTCGCTCTGACTAGTATAAATGAAAATTTATGCGGAGCCTGACCTAATTTGGCAAGTGACCAAAAAGGCTGTAATGTATATACACGTTGGTTCGAAGCGTGAAAACGTAACGAAACATCTGCGGTTGTAGCTCAGTTGGTAGAGCACCACCTTGCCAAGGTGGATGTCGCGAGTTCAAGTCTCGTCAACCGCTCGCAAAACCTTTTACAGGTTTATGCGCGATTGGCGCAGCGGTAGCGCACTTCCTTGACATGGAAGGGGTCACTGGTTCGATCCCAGTATCGCGCACGCATGATACTTAAGTATCGCGTACAGAACTTCGGTTCAACACATATGCGGTTGTAGCTCAGTTGGTAGAGCACCACCTTGCCAAGGTGGATGTCGCGAGTTCAAGTCTCGTCAACCGCTCGCACGAAAACCCCGGTCCCAGCGACCGGGGTTTTGTTTTAACTCTCTCCCAGCAAGCCAGTATGCACCTTCGCGCCGAGCATGCGCTCCAAAATGGCACATTCGCTGCTACTAAAAGGCGCATTCACACGGTAGATATCCATGGGCTGAGAACGGCAACACCACATTTGCCAAGACCCCCACACCTCTGTATAGTAATTCGAGTTGCGGTTGTAGCTCAGTTGGTAGAGCACCACCTTGCCAAGGTGGATGTCGCGAGTTCAAGTCTCGTCAACCGCTCTCACGAAAACCAAAAGTTTTCGCCCCTCAAACCCCAGGTTTGAGCGTGTGGTGAGGTGGTCGAGTGGTTAGGCAACGGTCTGCAAAACCGTGTACGCGGGTTCGAGTCCCGTCCTCACCTCCACGCGCGATTGGCGCAGCGGTAGCGCACTTCCTTGACATGGAAGGGGTCACTGGTTCGATCCCAGTATCGCGCACAAATGATATATGGGTATCTGGTGCTCACTGTTTCATGACAGTGACCACTTCAGGAAATTTTTATTTCCTCGCCAGCTCGGAAAATTTCCTTCCGTCTGGTTCGATCCCAGTATCGCGCACAAAGAAAACTCCCTAGCTTTTAGCTAGGGAGTTTTCGCTTTAAAACCTAAAGGTGAAAACCGAACAAACGTAAAAATTGAACTTAAACGGTTCAAGGTGGCATCTGGTCTAGAAACCAAACTCCAAAAGTGCCAGGCTGGAAATGACGGTTTGAAAGCCCCACACAGGGCACCACCAGCACAGGAATACACATGACTTCGAGAACCCCCGCCGCCAAGCCTCCACTGATCTCCAACGTCCTCGCCAAGTACATTATGGCCATCACTGGCATCGTTTTCGCCCTCTTCGTGATGGTGCACATGTACGGCAATCTCAAAGTCTATAAAGGCCCTGAAGCCTTCAACGACTACGCCCTCTTCCTGCGAACCCTCTTCGAGCCGCTCTTCCCCTACGAGGGTTTTCTCTGGATTTTCCGTGCCGCCCTGCTGGCCTGTCTCATCGGGCACGTAGGTTGCGCTGTCCTCCTCTCAGCACGTGCTAAAAAAGCCCGCGGATCCCACAAGCGCAGGGGCCTTAAAGGCTTCAAATCCTTCACCGCCCGCACTATGCCCGTCACAGGCGTCGTCCTCTTGCTCTTTATCATCTTCCACATTCTTGATCTGACCGCCGGCGTGGGTGTATCACCCACCGAATTCCAGCACGGTAGCCAAGCAGGCAGTTTCGCCTACGAGAATCTGGTCGCTAGCTTCCAACGCCCTGTAGTAGCCCTAATCTACCTTCTTGCCATGGTCATTCTTTTCCTGCACCTAGCTCACGGGCTCTGGGCAGCGGTCTACGACTTTGGTGTGACCGTCAGCGAAAAAGCCCGCTCCTGGGTCATCCTCATTGCCGGTGTGTACGCGCTCATCGTCATGCTGGGCAACATCAGCATCCCCCTTGCCGTGCTCTTCGGGCTAGTGAAATAGAAAGATAAGCAATCATGGTTAACGTCAATATTTCCTACGCAGACCCCGTTGACGGCAAAGTGCCGGACGGACCTCCCTCAACCGCCTGGGCTCGCCGCCGCGACCAATACAAACTAGTCTCGCCCCTCAACCGCCGCAAGTTCAAAGTCATTGTGGTGGGGACCGGTCTAGCCGGTGCCGGCTGTGCCGCGGCACTGGGGGAGCTGGGCTACCAGGTATCTGCTTACACCATTCACGACGCGGCCCGCCGTGCCCACTCGGTAGCAGCCCAGGGCGGCATTAACGCGGCCCGTGCCCGCAAGGTTGATAATGACTCCATCCACCGCTTCGTCAAAGACACCGTCAAGGGCGGGGACTTCCGCGGGCGCGAGGCCGATGTTTTCCGTCTGGCCGAAGAATCGGTGCGCGTCATCGACCACATGAACGCCATTGGCGCCCCCTTCGCCCGGGAGTACGGCGGCCAGCTGACCACCCGATCCTTCGGTGGAGTGCAGGTCTCCCGCACCTACTACACTCGCGGGCAGACCGGGCAACAGCTGCAGGTTTCAGCGTCCCGTTCACTTCAACGCCAGGTTGCCGCCGGTACCGTTACTCTGCATACCCACGAGGAGATGTTGGACCTCATCATCAAGGACGGACGTGCCCGGGGTATCGTCACCCGCAACCTCAAAACCGGTGAGGTGCGAGCGGAAACTGCCCACGCCGTCGTACTGGCAACCGGCGGCTATGGCAACGTTTTTCACCGCTCAACTTTGGCAAAGAACTCCAACGTGACCGCTGCCTGGCGCGCAGTGCGCCGGGGGGCCTACTTTGCGTCCCCCTCCTACATTCAGTTCCACCCCACCGCCTTACCGATTAGCCACAAGTGGCAGTCCAAGACCACGCTGATGTCTGAGTCCCTGCGCAACGACGGGCGGATCTGGGTGCCCAAACTGGCAGGCGATGACCGGCCCGCCAACGCCATTCCCGAGGACGAACGGGACTACTACCTGGAGCGCAAGTACCCTGCCTTTGCTAACCTCACCCCGCGCGATATTGCCTCACGTGCAGCCCGCGAACAGATTGAAAGCGGCCACGGCGTTGGTCCGCTGAAGAACTCGGTTTACCTTGACTTTAGAGACGCCAAGGAGCGTCTGGGCGTCAAAGTGCTGGATGAACGCTACGGCAACCTCTTCGAGATGTACCGGGACGCAACCGGCGAAGACCCCCACGACGTGCCTATGCGTATCGCCCCCGGCGCCCACTTCGCCATGGGCGGGCTGTGGACTGACTACGACCAGATGAGCAACATACCCGGGCTTTTTGTGGGCGGTGAAGCCGGCTGGGGCTACCACGGTGCCAACCGGCTGGGCGCCAACTCCCTGCTCTCTGCCTGTGTAGACGGCTGGTTCACCCTGCCCTACTCGGTCCCCAACTACCTGGCCCAGCACCTGGGGGAAACCCCGCTAGAACCTACCGACCCCGCCGTGCAGGGTGTCCTGAAGGATGTTTCAGAGAGAGTAAACCGACTGATGAAGATTGGCGGTAAAACTCCGGCAGACCGTATCCATGCTGAACTGGGTGAAATCCTCTACGAGGGCTGCGGGGTGAGCCGTACCGAAGCTAAACTCACCGCCGCCATCGAGAAAATCAGGGCTCTGAGAAAGGTCTTCTACACCGACCTCTTTATCCCAGGCAACCCCCAGAGCTTCAACCAGGAACTCGAGCGCGCCGGCCGCCTGGAGGACTACCTGCAGATGGCAGAACTCATGTGCATCGATGCCCTGGACCGCAAGGAATCAGCTGGTGCCCACTTCCGCGAGGAATACCAAACCGAAGAGGGCGAGGCCTCCCGCAACGATGAGGACTGGTGCTTTGTCAGCGTCTGGGAGGAGACCGCAGATGGTGCCCACATCCGCCACGCTGAACCCCTGGACTTCAAAGACATCACCCTAGAAACGAGGAACTACAAGTGAAACTCACCATCGAAGTCTGGCGTCAAGATAACACCGCTACAGCAGGCCGATTTGAAACCTACACTGTTACCGGTGCCTACGAAGAAATGTCCCTGTTAGAGCTCATTGACTACCTCAACGACCAGCTAGTTTCTGAGGGGCACGAGCCGATTGCCTACGAGTCTGACTGCCGTGAAGGTATCTGCGGCACCTGCGGTATCACCGTTAACGACCAGCCCCATGGCCCAGTGCCCAACACGCCCTCCTGCCGTCAGCATCTGCGTTCCTTCAAGGACGGGGATAAGCTCCGCCTAGAGCCCTTCCGGTCCGAAGCCTTCCCCGTCGTCCGTGACCTGGTGGTTGACCGCACCGCCCTGGACGATGTCATCCGCGCCGGCGGTTTTGTCTCGGTGGATGCTGGGACTGCCGCAGATGCCGACTCCATGCAAATCGGTCACGGGCGGGCTGAACAGGCACTCGACTTTTCAGCCTGCATCGGGTGCGGTGCCTGCATCGCAGCCTGCCCCAACGGTTCAGCTAACCTCTACGCTGGTTCAGCGCTGCAAAGCCTTTCCCTGCTGCCTCAGGGGCAAGCTGAACGCTCCTCCCGCGCCCGTAACCTGCTGGCCGAAGCGGATACCCACTTTGGCCCCTGCTCGGTTTACGGTGAATGTGCTGTTACCTGCCCGGCAGGCATCCCGCTTTCAGCTATCGCCGCCGTCAACCGTGAGCGAGCCCGCTCCGCCTTCCGTAAGGGCAAGGACGACTAGCCTCCTCGCTGGGGAATTAACCCTTAGACGGGAGTAGGCTAGGAAGAAAAAATACCTACTTCGAGCGCGTAGCTTGAGGGCTGCGCGAAGAAAGCAACCATGACATCTGCACCACAGCCAGGAGTTCCTGTAGCCCCGGCACCAGCTCGTGAACGAAATATGATGATTGCCAAAATCATAGCGATTTTGGCTGTGACTCTAATTCTTTTCTTCCTGCCTGCCCCCGAAGGGGTCGACCCACGCGGTATGCACATGGCGGGTATTTTTGCCGGTACCATTTTGGGGTTGATTCTGCAGCCCCTGCCTACTGCGTCAGTGGCGCTGATTGGTCTGGCTGCAGCGATGATGACCGGCACCATGGCTGCAAAAGATGAGGCACTGACCGGCTTTGGCAATCCCACCATCTGGCTGATTGTCGCCGCTTTCTTCATTGCCGACGGTTTCTTGATCACCGGCCTGGGGCGCCGTATCGCCCTGATGTTTGTATCCAAGCTGGGGCGCTCGTCCCTGGGCCTTGCCTACGGCATGGCACTGACCGACCTAGTTCTTGCACCGGCTACGCCCTCTAACACGGCTCGTGCCGGTGGCGTGGTCTACCCCATCATCAAATCGCTGGCAATGGTGAATAACTCTGAACCCACCACCACGGACTCCCGCAAACGTCTGGGCTCTTACCTGTCGCTGACCGCGATTCAGGTCAATACCATCACCTCAGCCATGTTCATTACGGCGATGGCGGGCAACCCTCTGGCAGTGGGCTTCGCTGAGCAGCAGGGCGTTCACATTACCTGGGGCACCTGGGCTCTGGGCGCACTGGTGCCCGGTTTGGTCGCTTTGCTGGCTATGCCCTGGGTCATGATGAAAATCTATCCGCCCACCCTGCGCCAGACTCCGGACGCTCCTGCTCACGCTCGTGTGCAACTCAAGGAATCGGGGCCTATGTCCCGCGCCGAAATCATTATGCTGATGACCTTCCTGCTCCTTTTGGCGCTGTGGATTCTAGGCTCAACCATCGGTGTCAATGCCACCTCAGCTGCCTTCTTGGGCATCGCGATTCTGCTGGCCGGCAAGGTACTGACCTGGAACGACATGGCGAAGAATTCCGGTGCCTGGTCCACCCTCATTTTCTTCTCGGTGCTGGTAGCTATGGCAGAACACCTCAACACCCTGGGGGTTATTACCTGGATTGGTAACTCTGTGAGCTCACTGGTCGGAGGCATGCCCTGGCCGCTCGCTTTCGCCGTGCTCTTCCTGGTCTACTTCTACGTCCACTACCTCTTTGCGTCCAACACCGCACAAATTGTCGCCATGTACGCGGTCTTCCTGGCAGCGGCTGTCGCCGCAGGCACCCCGGCGATGTTCGCTGCTCTGATGTTCGGTTTCGCCGGCAACCTGATTGGCGGGTTGACCCACTATGCCTCGGGCCCTGCAGGCGTCATCTTTGGTTCGGGTTACGTTCCCACCAACGAATGGTTCAAAAAGAGCTTCATTGCCTCGGTCGTTAACATCATCATATGGGGTAGCGTTGGCACGCTCTGGCTCATGCTGATCGGCCTGTGGAATTAGCCTTTTGCCGCGCTGTGTGGCTTGTTAAGCTGGGGGTATGCTCCAGCTAACGGTCACACACTTCGGTTTCAGCCCGGTCAAAGGCGCCCGGCACACCGCCCACACGAGGGCGAAACGTGGCCCCGGTGGCATTGTTTTTAATCGCCGCTGGGGTCTTGTTCTGCCCCAGACAGGTAAGGTAGCGCGATCTGTTGCCTACCCGAAACTGGTGCAGGTAGAGAATTCTGTGAGCGAGTGTGGTCACGGGACGGTACTCGAGGTGCGTATCCCGGGGAAGGGTAGCTTCACTCTTGAGCCACTATCCAAGGGAGAAGTCCGGGCTTTTGATTTTTGGGGTCAGCCTAAACGCCTATCCCTCTACGACCACCCGGTCAATAGAGCTCTGTCTGATTTCCTTCACGAGCAGGTGGTGCTGGCCTATGCCCTTGACCCGCTGATTTTTGGCGCCCCGCTGAGTCTGGTAGGTTCTGCCACTTTAGAGGAGCTAGGACGTAGGGTAGAGCTACCTTCTAACCACGAAACCGGCTTGGTGTCGGTGGACGCTGCCCGCCTGCGGTGCAACCTGGTCGTCCAGACGGATGAACCCTTTATTGAAGACACGTGGGCAGGGCAACAGGTTCAGCTACACGTGCTAACCCCCCTAGAGGGAAAGCCGGTTCCTGGCGACTTAGACGGGGTAAAACTCACCCTCGGTGAGCCCATCGGCAGGTGCGCTGTCATCGATACCAACCCGGTCTCAGGCGTCCGCGACATGAAACTGCTCAAGAACCTAGCAGGCTATCGGCCCCGCAATCAGCGCGGAGAACCGGTGGCGGGTGTCTATGCCAACTTCAACGAGACGTAATAAGCGGGAGCAAAGAGGGGCACCGGTAGAGTGGGAAGCATAGTTCTTTCCCACGGTGAAACGAAATGACGCATGAAGAGCCCCCACATAGTTTTGGCTATAGTCGCCGCAACGACCCTCCTTCTCTCCGGCTGTATCGGTCAAGAAACTAGTGAGCCTGCTCAGCAGAGCCCGAACACTCAGAGCTCACCCACCCTCAACGCTGTGGACAACTCAGCAGCCGCTACCGATGATTGCGGTGATGCTAGTTGCGTTTCTCTGACCTTTACCGGTGATTTTTTAGTGCACAACCTCCTGTGGGCTCAGGCCGGTGCTGATGCCCGCTTGACCGGGCAAGAGCTGCTGGATTTTGAGCCGATGATTGCATCTCAAAAGCCCTACTTAGAGAAATCAGATCTGGCCGTGTGCCAAATGGAAACCCCGGTAGCCGTTGAAAGCGGCCCCTACAGCGGCTACCCCAGATTCAATGTACCTCCCCAGATTCTTACGGCGGCAGCTAACATTGGCTGGGACGCCTGCATGACGGCCAGTAATCACTCCATTGATCAGGGGACTGCGGGGCTCGAACGAACCTATAGAGCCGTTGAGGCAGCCGGTATGGGGGTCACCGGCACCAACCTGAGCGAAGATGAATCCCAGCAACCCGATATCTTTGAAAGCGCCAATGGCGTCAAGATTGCGGTGGTTACCGGCACCTACGGGCTTAACGGGCAGGTTCCCGAGCACAACTGGCAGGTAGATATGCTCGACACCAAGACTATGCTCGCTAAGGCTCAACGAGCTAGAGAAAAAGGTGCTGATATCGTGGTCGCCAATATGCACGCCGGTGATGAATACGTCACCGAGCCCAACAACCAACAGGTCACAGTCGCTCGTGAGCTGTCAGATTCCGAGGCCTTTGATCTGATCGTAGGTCAGCACGCTCACACCGTCCAGCCCATCGAAAAGTTCGGGGACACCTGGGTTGTCTACGGCATGGGCAATAACGTCACGGAGCTCTCACCGTCCATCGTCGGTAACAACGAGGGCATTATGGTCAACGCCGTCATGACCCGCGATGATGCAGGGGACTGGTCGGTTAAGGCCCTGCGCTGGGCGCCGAGCATGATGGTCGATGACCCTAGCTACCGCTACTGCATTACCTCACCCAGCGCAGCAGCAAGCTCCTGCGCTGCGCCGGCACGTGCAGCAGCTTCTTACGCGCGGGTTAAACAGGCAGTAGAATCCCGCGGAGGAGTTGCTGATGGGTTGCAGGAATGGGTGCTTAACTAAAAACCAGAGAGCGCAAAGGACACTGGGCACATGGGAGGCAACCTCAGGGGAAAACTGCTCAATGAACCTCTTGGCAAAGACCGCAAAAATGGGAGTGGCGCCCTGAGCAGGTGCCATGGTAAAGGTATCAAAACCCATGATGGAATCCTCAGAGAGAATCACAAAGCCTGCTACCTGCCAGAAATATTTTTCTGCTGATACAGTGATTCTCGGGGTTTTTTCTTTTTCAGGCAGACACTGCCTGCACAGTACACGAAGGCAGATGAGACGATGTTTCCTCACAATTTTCTCTGGGGCGGGGCAACCGCAGCTAACCAAATCGAAGGCGCCTATCGGGCAGACGGCAAGGGACTCAGCGTCCAGGACGTCATGCCTCACGGCCTGCGCACCCCACCTACCGCTGAACCCACGAACGATAATCTCAAACGTGAAGCCATCGACTTCTATCACCGCTACCGTGAAGACATCGATCTTTTCGCTGAAATGGGCTTCAAAACCTTCCGACTCTCCTTCGCCTGGAGCCGTATCTTCCCTCAGGGGGACGAAGCAGAACCCAACGCAGCGGGCCTTGAATTTTACGACCGGGTGATTGACTACCTGCTCGAAAAAGGCATCGAACCGCTGGTTACCCTCAGTCACTACGAAACACCCCTGCACCTGGCAAGGCACTACGGTGGTTGGACCAACCGCGAGCTCATCACCTTCTTTGAACGCTACGCCCGCACCGTTATAGAACATTTCAAGGGGCGCGTGCGCTACTGGCTCACCTTCAACGAAATCAATTCGGTGTTGCATTTCCCCTTCTTCTCGGGCATCGAAAGCACGCCCGAGGAACTCGGCCCTCAAAAGCTCTACCAGGCCATCCACCACGAGCTGGTTGCTTCAGCCCGTGCAACCAAAATTGCCCACGACATCGACCCAGCGAACAAGGTCGGCTGCATGATTCTGGCGGTTCCCCGTTACCCTCTAACCCCTGACCCCCAGGATGCGCTCGCCGCGATGGCTGCCTCCCACGAGGATTACACCTTTGGGGATGTGCACGTGCGCGGTACCTACCCCGGTTACTTCCTGCGCAAGCTCAAGGAGCTGGGCGTTGAACTAGAGATGACCGATGCTGATAAGGAAGACCTTAAGCACACAGTCGATTACGTTTCCTTCTCTTACTACATGTCGGTCTGTGAGTCAGCCAACCAGGAGGCAGGTGGCGAGGGCAACATCATTGGCGGCGTCCCTAACCCCACCCTGAAAGCCTCAGAGTGGGGCTGGCAGATTGACCCGGTGGGGCTGCGCATCATTCTGAATGATTACTGGGACCGCTGGCAGAAACCCCTCTTCATCGTGGAAAACGGGCTGGGCGCTAAGGACCAGCTGATCAACGAGACCGTTGAAGACGACTACCGCATCGACTACCTGAATGATCATCTGGTGCAGGTGGGCGAAGCGATTGAGGACGGTGTTGAGGTGCTGGGCTACACTAGCTGGGGCCCCATTGACCTGGTATCAGCCAGTACCGCTCAGATGTCCAAGCGCTACGGCTTCATCTATGTAGACCGGAATGACGACGGTTCGGGTAGCTTGGAGCGCTACCGCAAGAAGTCCTTTGACTGGTACAAGCAGGTCATTGCTAGCAACGGTGCCTCCCTGCGACCTTAGCCACCGGGGCGGCAGGGGAGTTAGCTGAGCTAACCCTGCCACCCCACTTAGAAAGTGGTTCTACCCCTCCAAAGCGAGGCAGGCGTACGGTCCGCCTGCTGGTTCAAGACTGGTTTAAATCGTCTTGTTAGTGAAACGAACCAGAAGAGGGGATCAGTCGGGGCACGTGTGCGCCAGCGATACTAGTTTTACAATATCTTTAGAATGAGATTCCTTGAACAAAGGGGCCCGACCCCCGGAAAGTAGACACGGGGGATGTGATCAGGAAGCAGATCTCAGCGTAACAGGACATTGCTCCTCAAACACTGCTGGAGCGAGATACCCGCACCAGGAATGCCGACGCGTGGTGTTGTAGCGATCGAGACGCTTGACTGGGCGACTGCGCAACTCTTCTTGATCCCGACGACCGAACTGGACAGGCGACGACAGGCGATTCGCAATCAGCTTGGCGACGATGCGCGCGTTCAGCGCCAACTCGCCTACCTCCATGAGTCACTTAGCATCCGGCTGCGCGATGCCTACGTTCGCCGCCTCGGCATAGACCCCGCCGACACATCTGACTTGCGTCCACAGATTCTCGTGGGGCTTTACCTCTCTCTCGCTACTGAGGTGTCGGGCCGGTCACAATCACCGGAAGAGACGCGCCAGCGGTGGCTTGCGTCGCTTCGCAGTCTGCTTTGAGAGGTCGGCACTGCTATCGACATTTACATGCTTGGTTGCGGAGGTGGGGATTGAGCGTTGCCGACCTTATGGGGTACACTGGAAGCATGCATTTGTATTTCCTGTGACGGTTGAGTAGGCCTATCGCGCTCGTTGAGCAACTCCGAGCTAGCGACGGCCGCTCGTTCTGACCCTGGAAGGGTCCCCGTCATTTGCGTGCCCGCTGGCTGTTTGGCTCGTCGTGGTGCGCCTTGCTGAAGGATTTGAATGCTTACCCCTACTAACCGTCATCCGGCGCGCCATCGCGCGCAACTCACCGCTTCCGACGTCTCCGTAATGCGAGGCGTAACCCCGGTGCTCAACCATGTCGATCTCGTCGTCACTCCCGCGTCCCGTGTGGCGATCGTCGGAGAGAACGGGCGCGGAAAGACCACACTTCTGCACGCGCTCGCGGGCACGCTGGTACCTGATAGTGGAACGATCCAGCGCATCGGCACGCTCGGGCTCGCTGAACAAGAGATGGACTCCACCGACAACCGAACCGTTGGGCAGGCCGTCGCGGAGGCCATCGCCGAACCGCTCGCAGCGCTGGCCACACTCGACGACGCCGCTGCCGCTCTCGCGGAAGGGAGTAGCGAGGCCGCAGAGCAGTACGCTGCGGCCTTGGAAGATGCGGAAGCGCTCGACGCTTGGGATGCCGAGCGCCGGGTACAAATCGCGCTCGAAGCACTCGACGCCGAAACCGACATGACGCGGTTGCTCGCTGATCTGTCTGTGGGGCAGCGATATCGAGTGCGGTTGGCCTGCCTGTTGGGGGCTGAAGATGATTTCTTACTGCTGGACGAGCCCACCAATCACCTCGACCGCAGCGGACTTGATTTCTTGACCATGCAACTCCGCACGCGCAACGGTGGTGTCGTCATCGTCAGCCACGATCGCGCGCTGCTCTCTGACATTGCGGAGACGGTGGTCGACCTCGATCCGACACCTGATGATCGCCCCCGCATCTACGGCAACGGGTACGCGGGATACCGAGAAGGGCGCGTGGCCGAGCGGGAACGCTGGGAGCAGGAGTACGACCGCCAGCAGCAGGAACAAGCCCGGCTGCAGGACAGTCTCAGCGCTGCACAGAACCGACTCGTATCGGGTTGGCGACCGGAGAAGGGGTCACCGAAGCACGGCCGCGCGACGCGCGCGGGCGGGCTGGTGCAGAGCGTGCACCGACGCCAGGAAGCACTCGAAGCACACGCGGTGACGGTACCTGAACCACCGCAGCTATTCCAGTTCCCCGACCTGCCCACACGAAAAGGGGCGGTGCTACTAAACGTCGACAACGTGAGCCTTGCCGGGCGGTTAGCGCAGCCAGTGTCGTTCGAACTCTCGCACCGCGGCAGGCTCGTGGTCACCGGCTCGAACGGGGCCGGAAAGTCGACGCTCCTGAGTATCGCGGCGGGCGAACTACTGCCAGATACGGGAACAGTGCGGACATCCCGTGGCACGCGTTTGGGTTTTCTTCGTCAGGAGACGATGCTGCCGCCTGATCGCCGGGCGAACGAGGTATACGCCCGACACCTCGACGAACTCGTCGGTCAAGGAACGCTTCAATCATCTGAGGCGGTCGGTCTCGGTCAACTTGGACTGCTGCGATCGCGCGAGGCAGGCAAACGAGTGGGTGAACTGTCGATGGGTCAACAACGACGCCTCGATCTGGCGCTCGTACTCGCGGCACGCCCGCACGTGCTACTACTAGACGAGCCCACCAACCACCTCTCCATCGCGCTCGTTGACGAACTCACCGAGGCACTCGGGGCTACCCAAGCGGCCGTCGTACTGTCGACCCACGATCGGCAACTCCTGCGCGATGTCGCCCAATGGTCTCATGTACATCTGATGGCGATGGCTGAAGGCGAGGCACTGGTATGAGCAACACCATCAAGCTACGCGCACTCCGCCCATTGGCATCACGTGATTACCGTCTCCTGTTTGCCGCCGTCGGCATCGAGGTATTCGGGACCGGTATGTGGACGATCGTCATGGTCTTCCAAGTACTCGCACTCGATGACAGCCCACTTGCCTTGTCGGCGGTTGCAACCGGAATGAGTCTTGGCCTGTTTGCGTTCTCCGTTCTCGGTGGGGTTGTCGCAGACCGGTTCTCCAAACGGCGGATTCTCATTACAGTGCAGGGCTCAACGGCCGCGATCATGACCGCCGTGGCGGTCCTGTCGCTCACCGGGAATATCGAACTTTGGCACGTCGCCGCAGCCTCGTTCGCGATGGGTGCCGGGAGCGCCTTTTTCTACCCTGCGTACAGCGCTTACCTACCTGTGGTCCTTCCGCCGGAGCAACTCCTGGCCGCGAATGGGCTCGAAGGGGCGCTCCGTCCATCGATGGGGCAAGGGCTGGGCCCGGCCCTCGGTGGAGTCATCGTCGGTATGTTCTTCCCCGCTATCGGAGCGGTCATCGTCGCGGCTTCGTACGCGATTGCTTTCGTCATCACGTTGTTTCTTAGCCGTCGTGACGAACACACTGAGCCCACTCCTCCCGAGGATCGCCCGACCGTCTGGGGTGACCTTCGTGCGGGGGTTGCCTACGTGGCTCGTACACGCTGGTTGCTTTGGACGCTGATCTTCGGGTCTTCGCTTGCGCTCATTGTCCAAGGCCCGATCGAAGTTCTCCTCCCGTTCCTCACCCGCGACCGATTCGAGGATGCTGAAGCTACTTTCGGGTTCCTTCTGGCCGCCTATGGGATAGGTGGGGCTGTCGGTTCGCTGATCGTGTCGTCGTTGAAGCTTCCTCGTCGGTACTTGACGTTTATGATCCTGTGCTGGGGTGGAGGAACACTACCTCTTGTGGTCATTGGCGTTGCCGACAATTTGATCCTCATGCTCTCCGCGCTCTTTGTCGTCGGTGCACTCACCGGGGCTGGCGTTGTCGTGTGGGGAACATTGCTGCAACGGTTGGTGCCGCTCGACATGATCGGCCGAGTCGCCAGCCTCGACTTCTTCGTTTCGATCGCGTTCATGCCGGTCTCAATCGCCATCGCAGGGCCGCTCTCACTGTTGGTTCCCATCCCCATCATCTTTGTGATTGCGGGAGTCATTCCGCCAGCTCTCGCGTTGATCGCATTGCTGGCCGGGCGCATGCGCCAGACCGAGGACAGTCAACCACTAGACGCAGACTGACCTCGATGGCTCTGGGAATATCCCGGACGTTCGGCTTCGAGCCTTTAATGGCTCGAAGCCGAACTTTTCGTACCGCTGGCCCGATCTCCGCAGAAGACTGCGCGAGGCTGATCTTCGTGCGTGCCGGATCGGTTCTGTTGCACAACGAGCTGGGTGTGCAACAGGCGAACGTTGGAGACGTCATCATATTGGGGTCAAATGCCATGTTCGGCTATGAACCGGAAGGCTTCGTGACCGTGACAACGATCTGCCTTGATCTCGACTACGTTATCGACCAAGTGTTCTGGCAACATGCCGCCAAGTTCACCGACCGGCTGGGGGTCAGGTCCAAGTCATGGATCTTTAAAAAGATCAGCCCGGATACGTTGTTGTTCCTGGTCCGCGGCTGATGTTGGGAGTTACATCAGCAGATAAGAGGAAATCTAATGACTTAGCGTATGGATGGCCGGGGTATTCACGAAGTCTGCTGTAGACTTCCGATTTCCCGCCGCAATCAGCAGGTTGCGATTATCATATATCCTGAGTAGGTAGTGTTAAAGAAAGATGATACTTATAGTTGAGCATGACTAGCTTGTTTTTTTTAGAACAAAAATGCCACTATTACGCTAGTCAGTTGATTCCCTATGCAATGAAACAGTCTTCGGAAGGTGCCCAAATGTTTACCCAAGATGCTCTTCTCCTGGAGCGCATCTTCTCACCCACGATTTTTACGGATTTTGCTAAGCACCAGAAATCTGCTTTTTTCTCCAAGATTGTCTCGTCAGAAGCTTACCGAGAAAAATTCGATACCCAGTTCTCCGTCGGAAAAGCATTCGATCAAGCTTTCTCTTTACTCGCCCAACCCGGCACACGCAACGAATACATCTATAAAAACACCATCGCCGAAAAGATCCTTCTCGGCCGCCACTCACTGAATACAGCTGTACTCGTCCAGGAAATGCGAGCGCTACGTTCCAAAGCAGACACCGTTATCTTCAACGGAACTTCCACTGCTTATGAAATAAAATCCGATCGCGATTCACTCGCTCGACTACCTATACAAGTAGAGGATTATCGAAAAGTCTTCGCCAAAGTCATAGTAGTAGCTGATGCAAAGCACCTTACGACATTAGAGAAAATTCTCCCTGCTGACGTCGGCATACTAGAACTGAATAAAAAGCTATCTTTATCCACAATCCGTCAAGCAGAACAAAGTCTTAGCACTCTCGAGAAACCAGCAATACTTGATGCTTTAAAACTTTCTGAACTTCAGATGATGCTCAATGAACTAGGCTGTGAAAAGCCTACGGTGCCCAATACTCGGCAGCGACGTGTTTATACTGAGATTCTGAGTGAATTTCCTGTGGAACAGCTACATGCTTCTATGGTGAAGACGGTGAGAAGTTCTCGTTCGCAGGCGTCCATGAGTAGTTATCTCTCTCAGCTACCTCAATCGTTATATGCAGCAGCTTTACGTTCTCACCCTTCTGCTACGCAAAAAAACCATATACTAAAGGCAATACAAACCCCACTGTACGAAGCTGTTAGTTGGTCTTAGATGTACTACCCAATTCTCCGGGGCAAGCAATTTGAGCTTGCTGCTATCCGTGACCTTGCCAAAGCCGATACCCTTAGATCGGATAAAGTGTTCCCGATCATTGAGCCCGTAAGAGCAAATCTTTCTACATTGCAAAGAACATTAGAGGTTCTAGAGAGCAAAGGCATCTCATCAGGTTTTATCGTTAACCCCCGTGTGGGTGAGTTAGTTCAAGAGGATCAGACACTCTCGACGTTATATCAGGAACACTTCGCAGCTTCTGATCCAGTAATTCACCCTGTTCTAGTTGTGGGAGGTTCAACGAATGCAGACGATATTGAGAGCTACAGGTATAGCGTCTCTAGTGAAGACTCCCGCCCTCTATATTTTCTACATGACTCAGCAGTTGAAGATGCCCAGGCGCTATCAAAGCTAGTTTCATTGTCTGCTCAAAACTCACAGGTTGTACATCTTTTTGAAGATGAAAACACTTCTACCCTCTATCGTAGAAAATTTAGTGACGCTCAGTGGATTCTTCTCCAGGACGGGTTTATCTCAGAGGAACGCAATAAAGACTATAAGGATAAAGATCTCTTCACTGATCTCCATGTAGTTTACGAAGATCTTAAACTATCTGGATTTGGCGACTATCAAATTGTGGGTTCAGGATACAGAGAATCTGGTGGACCGGCTTACGCTGTTGCGTTGCATCTGACCTATATTGACCCCGCGCAAGATGATGTGATGTTTGTTCGACATTTTGTCTCGGATTCAAATGAGACCTTCGCTGACCCCGGTAATAAATTCTCTGAGGCGTTGGATAAGATGATCGCTTTTCTAGACAAGCATCCTGTCTTGATTTATGAAGGAAAAGCGGTAGCGGAGTTCCGGGACCTTCATACCAGAGGACACTTCCCCGGCCTGGGGTTCGTAAAAAAACTATCAATTCAGCACCACATAGAGCTGGTAGATTCCTACCTTTCAGGTAAGTAATACTGCCAATGGGTAACCAATATTGTAACCTCTGTCTAGGTGATGACCTGTTCAAAGTGTTGGACCCCAATACCTGGTCTTTTTCAAGCAAGGCTTGTTGTTGCTGTGATTCAACCAACCAAAAGTTGGTAGGTGTTGATCAACTACCCGATTATTTTGAATGGGCACGTGTCATCTATCGGCCTACTGAAAAAGCTGAGGGGAAGCCCTTGCTGTCCTGGCTGAAATCAGACTGGGGGCTATTATCTACTCTTTATACTTCGCAGGCTAATCTGCTCTTACAGGATATTTTTTCTGGCGATACATTTGATGTGTTAGCGAACCTGTTACCTGATTCTTTAGAGGATGAGAAGAATTCAGAGCGATGGAGAGAGCATAAAGAGGAGATACAGCATCGAAACCGATGGCCGCTTGGGGCTTTCGGAAGTGATGTCAGCCTCTTTGAAGAAGTCGTAAATTACCTGAGCAGATTAGAAGAGGCATCAGTAGCCGAAAATTACTATCGTGCACGGATTCATGATTCTGAAGAATCGTTTGAACCCAAGGACTTAGGTGCGCCTCCTCGTGAGAAAGCAGGCCATGGAAGGCTGAACCCTGCTGGTATTCCTTATCTCTATCTTGCTTCTGAAAAGTCAACGGCGATAGCGGAAGTCCGTCCTCACCCTGGACAGAAAGTCGTAACTGCCAGTTTTCAGATAGATACGGTGGAAAATGAGGGCTTGAAAATTGCAGATCTTGTTCAGGTTGCCTCGTTATTTTCCCCATTTGATTATCTTGAATCTACCCCAATTTTGAGGGCTAGAGATTTTCAAGAAATGGTACGGGAGATTGCTGATGAGTTCTCACGTCCGGTGCGTCCAGATGCTGCACCTTACAGGTATGTTCCGACCCAGTATCTCTGTGAACTCCTAAAAAGAAAAGGATTTGATGGGGTAGCTTATTCTAGTGCTCTTGCCGAGGGACACAATCTTGTTTTGTTTGAACCAGAAAAGTTCACAGCCCAGCCAGAAACTTTACAAGAACACGATATAAGCTCAGTACATGTGGACTATAGAACATTGAAGTAGTTCTGAATGAAGAAAACCATTATTCGAGAACTAGGCGAAGTTGAACGGTCAGATGCGTATATCCCTGTCTGTCGGAACCATCTGGTGGATGGAAATCTCAAGAGGCAGGTGCGCAAAGACGTTTAGGGCATGCCAACCAGCGAGGTCGTGGCCCATTTATAAGTCTCCTGGCCGCCGGTAGAGCGCTGAGACGGCCGCTACAAGGGCGGAGAGTCGTCAGAGAGGCGTTGGCGTGGCTAAATAGACGCTCGATAAGACCGCAAAAGGATATCGACGCTAGATTGTCTACTTTGAGACCACCACGTGTCGCACCTTGAAACCCTGAGTGGCACGGCATCGAGGGACATCGTGCCTGACTAAGGGCAGACGGCGAATATTTGAGGGTGCAGCGGATTAGTTCGTGGTCTGGAACCCTGGCTGTCGCCTATAATCCTGTTGGCGTTGATCAAGAACCATGCGAATCTGGTCGACAGAGTCTTCGCCAAGGACTAAACGCAGGGGACCCTCTTGCGCAACGACGTGATTGAAAATACCCTCGGCTATGACCTCCGGCGACGACCCGCCGCCCGTGGCACCAGGCTCGTTTGGCCAGGGCACAACGGCGGTACCAAAGAGCTGTTCGCGTAACTCGTCATAGGCGGGGATCGGCGTGCTGAACTGCATCCCGGTGGTTGCCCAGCAGGTATCCATAGAGCCGACCTCGACGAGAGTGACTCGCACACCCTGGGAGCGAACCTCACCTGCCAATGCCTCGGTAAAGCCCTCGAGGCCCCACTTCGCAGCATTGTAGGTACCGAGTAGGGGCATGGCCCCGACTCCGCCTGTTGACGAGATTTGCACAATGTGACCGCCGCCCTGGGCACGCATCAGCGGAAGCGCTGCCTGCGTGAGCCACAAGGGGCCGAGAAGATCGACGTCAAGGATTGCCCTCACCTGCTTCTCGCTAACTTCCTCGATAGCACCGACGAGACCATAGCCCGCGTTGTTCACTAAGACGTCGAGTCGACCCGCGGCTGCGTGCGCTGCGTGCACAGCCCGTTGGCAGTCTTCTCGGTCTGCCGGATTCAACCGCAATACAGTCAGTGAGGGGTGATGCAGGGGGAGGTCACCACTGCGACTCGTGGCCATAACGCGATCACCAGCTGCCAGCACCCGCTGGGTCAAGGCAAGACCCAAGCCGCTACTTGCGCCGGTGATGAACCAAGTGTTTTTTGTTGTAGACATGACTCTAATTAAAGCACGACATGAGATGCTGTGCCTAGTTTCTATACATTCAGGTATAGCTCATCCTGACACACCGCCGCTTGGTGAGAGCGTATCACGACGTATTTACTAATCAGGTGGGGCACTGAAGCCAGTTAGCTCCAAGCTCAGTAAACCAGCTCCGCATTTATTTTGCGCCTAGACTAATACCCCGGCAACATCACGACTCATAAGGGTATAGGTCAAACCATCTGAAGGTGTAAAGATACCCGCTGGAACCAAATCGCTGACGATTATCCCAGCGTCGATCATGGATGTTCGGGTGACGCGAAGGATGTAGGTGGCTACGCGGTCTTGGAAGAGGATGTCGTTGAGGTCTATGTTAACGGCTGAGCAGTCTTGGTGAGCAGTCTTGCGCTGGGGGGGGGGGGGGGGGGAGCCAGCTGGTAGACGGGTTTCTGGGGCTTTGAGCACCACCGAGGTGGTGCTTGCGCGCTTGGTGATTATGTGTATTTACATAGCGAAACGATAGTATATATGTTCTATTATTTATAGAATACATATACTATGAGAATATGATGGAATTTGAAGGAGCGTTGGGGCTGTATCAAGACGGAGTTGACACCTGTTTTGATACAGGATCGACGCCGTTGGATAGAGCAGTTCGGCATGAAACTCAAGCTATATCGTAAACGACCGGCTCTGAAGACAAAATTTTATATGTGCCAAGGCTCTGGGTATTGTCCTCGTAAATCTGACCTCTAAAAATTTAAGGAGATTTAATCAAGGCTATTGATGAGACTTTGGCAGGTGTGAGCAATGCACTAATGGGCACTATTTTTGGGCGAGGTATAAATATATTAGTCCTGCTCTACACCTATTTATGGGTTCTTTTTGGCAGGTCCATAGCTCCTCTCAACTGGCTTGATTGGCTGTTAAATAGTTTTTTTGGAGCAAGCCCCACCTGGCTGACAGTTGCTTCAGCCGCTATGCGCAATGGTAATGCTGAAGGTACAGCATGGGCTTTGGTTTGTATTGCAGCAATCATAATCGTTATTCATGGAACGTTTATTAATAGAGGGAATCTGTACATACTGACTTTTGTAACGCTTCTTTTGTTGTGCTCTGTGCAAATATCAGGAAATCTATGGGGCACATATCTCAGCTATTTAGGTCTCACCTTAATACCTGTAGCCATAGCTTTTATCAGATGCTGGCTTCAAAAGGGCGGTAGCATCTGGGCATCTTTCGAAAATGTAGGGGACTGGTGGTTTTCATGGATGATGGGACCCGCTATTCACCTAGGATTGGCGACTGTAG
>NZ_JAYWLX010000009.1:0-99136 GCF_040946345.1 Rothia sp. LK2492
TTGTCCGCCCCCAGGCGGAATAGAAAATCAGATTATTCGGCGAGCATAGCGAAGCGGTGAGCCGTTAGAGCTGTGAGCGCAGCGAATTCGTTGAGGAGACAAAGGGCCGTCACGCCTCTGAGGCGTGACGGCCCTTTTTTGTGAATTTTTTGGTCAGCTAGTGACAATTAAACCTGCGTGTGGTTAGGTTTAACGTGTTGTGTTGTCCCCCTTTTGATGGACACAGCGTTCTTTCCCCCACGTTAAGGCTGATTTTCATGTTTGTACCATCCCTTTTGAGGCGTGGAGTGCGCCCTACTGTCGCCTTGCTGGCTTTAGCGTCGGCGTCCTATCTCGTCCCGGCACATGCCGTGCCTGCTGAGCTTTCGGATGTGGGCATGGAGTCCCGTTCGATACAGCAGAAAGAGACCCCTTTGCCGGTAACCGGTGGGGATAATCCAGGTGCTCAGATGGGGCATGTTTTCAAGAACGCTGAGCAGGAAGGAGCTGGTGTGGAGCAAAACGGTTTGGTGGACGCAGTTCAGAGCGATCTTCCGCCAGCACCAGGAGTGCTGGGTATGGATGTCTCAGGTTGGCAGCCCAACGTTAACTGGGTCAACGAGTATGCTAAGGGTGCGCGTTTTGCCTACGTTAAGGCGAGCGAGGGTAGCTACTACACCTCTGATGATTTTTCCTCACAGTATCTTGGTGCGGATAGGGTGGGGATGCTGCGCGGGGCTTATCACTTCGCCATTCCGTCCCTGACCAGCGGTGCTGAGCAGGCTCGATTCTTCATTGCGAACGGTGGTGGGTGGAGCCCAGATGGTAGGACGCTGCCTGGCCTGCTCGACATCGAATATAACCCCTATCCGCAGCTGGGTAATATGTGCTTCAACATGTCCCCGGCGCAGATGAACCGATGGATTACTGATTTCACAGAAACCTACCGTGGTATTACCGGCCGTTACCCGGCTATCTACACCACTACTCACTGGTGGCGAAACTGCACGGGTAATACAGATGCCTTCAATTTCATGCCCTTGCATTTGGCAAGCTATTCCCACCAGCCTGGAGCTATGCCAAATGGCTGGGTTGAACAAGATATCTGGCAGTATTCTGATGCTGGCCCTTTTGCCGGAGATTCCAATATTTTCAATGGCACGATGAGCGATTTACGGGGGTTCGCCGCCAATGCTAACTACCGCCCCGTGGGTAGCACCAGGCCCTTGGTGACCGGTAAAGATTTCATTGATGTGCCACCGCATCATGTCTTTTACGGTGAAGTGAACTGGCTGTCTTCTAACGGTATTTCTAGAGGCTGGGAAGACGGTACATACCGCCCGATGACCTCAATCACACGAGAGGCCATGGCGGCCTTCATGTATCGTATGGCTGGTGAACCTAACTACTCTCCACCTGCTAGATCACGTTTTTCTGATGTTCTTACGAGTCATCATTTCTACAAGGAAATTAGCTGGTTAGCTGACCAGGGGATTACGAGAGGTTGGGATGACGGCACTTTCCGGCCTGACGAGTCTATTAGTCGTGAGGCCATGGCTGCTTTCTTTTACCGTCTGGCGGGTGAGCCGGCTGTGGTAAGTGCTTCCCCTTTCCTCGATGTTCAGCGTGGCGATACCTTTAATCGCGAAATTACCTGGCTGGCATCTACCGGTATTACCAGGGGCTGGGACGATGGTACCTTCCGCCCCCAGACGCCAGTTACCCGTGAGGCGATGGCAGCCTTCATGTATCGCTTTACCTACAGACCTTAGGAAAAGTCTAACGACGATGGCTGTCCTCCCGCCGCAGTGCTTCTATCAGCAGATACAAGTAAACCCCTGCCGGTCTTCAACATGGAAGACCGGCAGGGGTTTACTTGTATCTGCAGGGGTGCACGACGCCGTTAGTTGGCTAGGCGATAGACCTTAGCTTCGTAGGGGCGCAGGGTGGTGCCGGCATCATCTGCGTAGTTAGAGACCACCGGTGAAAGGCCTTCTCCGAGACCGAAGTCGCGGGTTAGCTCCTGATCAGTAAAGTTGGCAATCACCAGAAGCTTCTCGCCCTCGCCAGTGCGCTCGTAGGCGTAGACCTGAGCATCATCTTCGCCCAAGGGTAGAAAATCGCCGTAGACCATGAGATGTTGCAGTTCACCGCGGCGCAAACCAATCAGCTGACGGTAGAAGTTCCACAGTGAGCCCTCACGGTCTACCGCCTCAGCAGCGTTGATCTCGGTGAAGTTAGGGTTTATCCCAATCCAGGGCTGCACTCCAGCGTCCGTGAAACCGCCGTTGTCGCTGGCGTCCCACTGCACCGGCGTCCTGGCATTATCACGGCCCTTGGCATAAATTAGCTCCAAAGCCTGCTCGTGGGTCAGGGTGCCGTACTGGCGCACCATGCCCTCGTACATGTTGAGGGAATCAAGGTCCTTGTAGTCCTCGATAGCGTTAAACTGCACGTTGGTCATGCCGAACTCTTCACCTTGGTAAATGTAGGGGGTGCCCTGCATAAAGTGAAGTACGGTTGCCAGCATCTTGCCCGAAAGCTCCCGATACTCTGGTGAATCATTGCCGAAGCGGCTGATAGCGCGCGGCTGGTCGTGGTTATTCCAGTAAAGAGAGCCCCAGGCCTTACCTGATAGCTTGGTCTGCCACTCATTCAAAATGGTTTTGAGTTCAACCAGGTCAACAGGCTTGCGGGACCACTTACCCATGCCAGCATCGGGATCAGAATCCACCGTCATATGCTCAAAGTGGAAGATCATGTGCAGCTCATCTGACGTGAAACCTGAGAACTGGATAGCTTCCTCCGGGGCAGTGGCGCTCATTTCGCCCACGGTCATCACATCATACTTAGCGAAGGTCTGAGCGTTGAGCTCATGCATCCATTCGTGCACCCGGGTACCGTTTTCGATGACGAAAGGAATTGAAGAGGTCTGCTTGCCGGGGATTACAGCGGGGTCATCAGGCAACCCTTCAGGTTTGGAGATGATGTTGATGGCATCTAGGCGGAAGCCGTCCACACCCTTATCGAGCCAGAAGGTGACAATATCGAAGATTTCCTGACGGACCTTGGGGTTTTCCCAGTTAAGATCCGGTTGCTTCTTGCTAAACATGTGAAGGTACCACTGGTCAGTATGCTCGTCATACGCCCAGGCGGGGCCGCTGAACTCAGAAACCCAGTTATTGGGGGGTAGGGGGTTGCCTGCCTCATCGTGACCTGAAGAATCGCGCCAGATGTAGTAGTCGCGGTAGTCATTATCGCGGCTGGCACGGGACGCCTCGAACCAGGCGTGCTCATCCGAGGAGTGGTTGACCACCAGATCCATCAGAATCTTAATTCCCAGACTGTGGGCGGTTTCCAGCATCGTATCGAAATCAGCCATGGTGCCGAACTCTGGCATAATCGCCCGGTAGTCCGAGATGTCATAGCCCATATCGTCATTGGGCGACGCAAAGACCGGAGACAGCCAAATGACGTTAATGCCCAGCTCCGCTAGGTAGGGGAGCTTCTCGGTAATACCGGGGATATCGCCCAGACCGTCGCCGTCGGAGTCCTTAAAGGAACGCGGCCAAATCTGGTAGACCACCGCTTCCTTCCACCACTGTTTACCTGAATGATCTGCCATTAGTTTTCTTCCTTCTGAGTGTAGAGGTAGACCTTTGCCTCGTAGGGGCGCAAGGTTTCACCTTCGTCATCGGTGTAGTTGCTGGTTAAGAGGGTCTGCTCGCCGTCCGGCTGTACGTAGGAGCGCTCAATCTGCTGGTCAGTAAAGTTAGCGATGAGGAGCAGGGTCTGGCCTGCGCTACTGCCGGTGCCTTCGCGCAGGTAAGCATAGACTTGCTCATCTTCAGCGTCCAACAGACGGTAGGTTCCGTTGATCATCACAGGGTTTGCGTGGCGCAGCTTGATGAGCTCCTGGTAGTGATAGAAGACCGAATCTTCATCTGCCAGGGCTTCTTCAGCGTTGATTTCTGTGTAACGCGGGTTGAGCTTGAGCCAGGGTTTATCTGCGGTGAAACCGGCGTTCTTTTCAGCGCTCCACTGCACGGGAGTGCGAGCATTGTCGCGGCCTGAAGCGGAGATGTAGCGCAGCATGTCCTCATGCGCCACAGCACCTGATCCCACCAGCTTGGCATAGGAATCGTGAATTTCGATGTCATTGTAGTCTTTGATGTCATCAAAGAATACGTTGGTCATGCCCAACTCTTCGCCCTGGTAGATGTAGGGGGTGCCCTGCATGAAGTGCAGAACGGTGCCTAGCATCTTGGCGGAGCGGACGCGGTGCTCGGGGGCATCGTTGCCAAAACGGGAGACAGCACGGGGCTGATCGTGGTTGTTCCAGTACAGTGCGTTCCACGCCTTGCCTGAAAGATCGTCCTGCCACTTGGAGAGAATGCGCTTGAGGTCAACCAGCTTGAAGCGGGTGTCATTCCACTTGCCCAGTTTGGCGTCCGGGTTGGCATCTACACCCATATGCTCGAACTGGAAGAGGGTTTGCAGTTCACCGCGGTCAAAGCCGGTGTAGAGCAGGCCATCTGCGGTGGTGACGTGCGGGGTTTCGCCCACGGTGATGATGGGGTAGTGAGCCAGCACCTGCTCGTGCATTTCATGCAGGAACTCGTGGACGCGAGGGCCGTTGGCTGCCATGCCCAATGAGTCGGTCTTGGCGCCAGCCGCTACAGCGGGGTCATCGGGGTAGGTAAGGTCTTTAGAAATCAGGTTGATGACATCCATACGGAAGCCATCGACACCCTTATCCAGCCAGAATCGCATGAGTTCGTAAACCTCTTCACGCAGGGCGGGGTTCTCCCAGTTGAGATCGGGCTGCTTGATCGAGAAGAGGTGCAGGTAGAACTGCTCGGTGATCGGTTCCCATTCCCAGACGGAGGGCGAGAAGGCTGCTACCCAGTTGTTGGGAGGGATGGGGGAGCCGTCTTCGGTGAAACCGGCGGCGTCCTTCCAAATGTAGTAGTCGCGGTACTTGTTATCGCGGCTGGTCTTAGCCTGCTGGAACCACTCGTGCTCGTCAGAGGAATGGTTGACCACCAGGTCCATCATGATTTTGATGCCGGCGCCGTGGGCGGTTTCTAGCAGGGTGTCGAAGTCTTCCATGGTGCCGAATTCGTCCATGATGTCCCGGTAGTCCGAGATGTCATAGCCGTTATCGTCGTTGGGTGACTTGTAGATGGGGGAGAGCCAGATGACGTCTACGCCCAGCTTAGCCAGGTAGGGGATTTTTTCGGTGATACCGGGTAGGTCTCCGATCCCGTCGCCGTTGCTGTCGTTAAAGCTACGAGGGTAGATCTGGTAAACCACCGGCTCCTGCCACCACTGGGTTTCTGCTATGGGCTGGTCTAGTTGTTCGGTCACGGTGAGCTCCTAATCAGGGGTGAGGTGTTAGAGGTTGATATCGAGGTAGAGGCCAGAGTGGTCAGAAATCGCCACTGTGGGATCGTTGTCGGGGAAGATGACGCTGTGCTCAGCCACGTTTAGGTCGGTTGAACTAAAGACGAAATCAATGCGTTGCTGGGCCGCAACCAGGGCATCCCAACCCGCGATAGGTTTGTGCACGGTTGCCTCGCCGGTGACTTTTTGGGCGGTGGTAAAAGTATCAATCCAGCCCATAGAGGTCATCAGGTCATAACCCTCGCCACGTACCTCTGCGGGGCTGTTGAAGTCACCTGCCAGCAAGATGGGGGCACCGCAGGCAAGCTGGTGAATCTGCGCATCAAGCTGCCTGAACTCCTTCTCAAAGTAGCGCACACCTTCCCGCTGCCACCAGGACATGTGGGTGGATACCACCCAGGCGCCCTGATGCTCTTCTCCCAGCTGCACTGCAAGGGCAACGCGTCGTGGCACGTCGGTGTAGCTGTAGGACGGCGCGAGGTTGACCATCTCGATACGGGCGACAGGCATTTTGGCGAGTACCGCAACCCCTTCGTCGTAGCGGTCGAAACCGATGTGTGCTTCAGCCCATCCCCAGTAGTAGCTGTGGCCGGTGAGTTCTGCAATGAACTGGTTGAGTATAAGGGCGAAGTTGTCCTGCCGTATCGGGCGTTCATTGCCGCCGAGGAAACGCTCTGGTTCTCCAGCGAGTGGGGAGTGCCTAAACTGGTTGACTTCTTGTAAAGCAACAACATCTACAGATTCAGAGACGATGAAGTGAGCTAACTCGTAAATCTTGGGAATTTGGTGAATCTCTAGCCAGCTGTGCACGTTCAGCGTCAGGAGTTTCATAAATGGTCTCACCTTAAAGTCGGAATAAGAGGGTAGGTTACCTACCATCATATAAACAGGTGTTCCCTCGCCGTATGCAAAGAATGCTTGAAGGGGAGGGGAACTTTTACCTGCTGCTGTAAAAGGTTCCAATCTCTGAAATTAATACCAAGTGTGAGTTGTGCCTCTCAAAAGATGTTAAACGCTGGTTATATTAGGTTTTGAGTTATTACACGGGCGCTAGCTACACACCCTCGCAAGAGTCAGACGCAGCGCCTCACAACATGAAAGGGATCTCTACCGATGATGGAGAAGATTCAGAGGTTCGGCTCGGCGATGCTCGCCCCCGTCCTCATCTTTGCTTTTGCCGGTCTTGCCGTTGGTATCGCGATCATCTGCAAGAACGAGCAACTCCTGGGCAGCATTGCTGCTGAGGGTACCGGCTGGTACAACTTCTGGTCTGTTTGGGAATCAGGCGCTTGGACCGTCTTCAACCAAATGGAACTGCTCTTCGTGCTGGGTCTGCCCATTGCACTGGCAAAGACCGCTCCGGCACGCGCTGTGCTTGAAGCCGGTATGGTCTACCTGACCTTCAGCTACTTCGTTGGCGCCATCCTCAGCATCTGGGGCTCAAACTTCGGTGTGAACTTTGATGTTGACCTTTCAGAAGGTGCTGCCGGTACCGGTCTGAAGATGATTGCAGGTATCAAGACCCTTGACACGGGTATCTTCGGTGCCATCATCATCTCAGCCATCGTGGTATGGCTGCACAACCGCTACTTCGGTACCAAGCTGCCCGACTTCCTGGGCATCTTCCAGGGCACCCAGTTTGTTTACGCCCTCGGCTTCTTCCTGATGATGCCCGTCGCTCTTCTCTTCTGCCTGGTATGGCCTCCTATCCAGACCGGTATTGAGTCCATGCAGGGCTTCTTCATGGGCTCCGGCGTCTTCGGCGTATGGCTCTACACCTTCCTTGAGCGCATCCTGATTCCCACCGGTCTGCACCACTTCATCTACACCCCCTTCGTCTTTGGTCCCGCTGTGGTTCCGGATGGCATCACCAAGTACTGGGTTGCTAACCTGGACACCTTTGCAGCTAGCCAGACCCCCGTCAAGGAACTCTTCCCCGGTGGTGGCTTCGCTCTGCACGGTAACTCAAAGGTCTTCGGTCCCATCGGTATCGCAGCTGCTTTCTACACCACCGCACGCAAGGAAAAGCGCAAGGAAACCCTTGCTCTGCTGATTCCTGTCTGTCTCACCGCAATCCTGATTGGTATCACCGAGCCTCTAGAGTTCACCTTCCTCTTCCTGGCACCCCCGCTGTTCGCAGTTCACGCAGTTCTGGCAGCTACCATGGCAGCTACCATGTACGGCTTCGGCGTTGTCGGTAACATGGGCGGCGGTCTGATTGACTTCCTCTTCCAGAACTGGATCCCCATGTGGCCCAACCACTCCGGTATGGTTCTCACCCAGATTGCTATCGGTTTGTGCTTCACCCTGATCTACTTCGTGGTCTTCCGCTTCCTAATCCTCAAATTCAACTTCAACACTCCCGGTCGCGAAATTGAAGGCGAAGAGACCAAGCTGTACACCAAGGCTGAATACAAGGAGGCCAAGAAGGCTGGAACCCTGAACAAGGACGGCTCCCTAGCAGCAGCACCCGCAGCAGCTACCGCAACCTACAACGATCCTTACTCACAGCGTGCGACTGAGTTCCTGGCCCACCTCGGTGGCGCTGAGAACATCACCAGCGTGAACAACTGCGCAACCCGTCTTCGTGTCTCGGTTGCAGATCCTTCACTGGTAGGCACCGAAGCTGACTTCAAGTCCTCCGGAGCTCTAGGCCTGGTCAACAAGGGTAAGGCCCTGCAGGTCATCGTTGGTATGGACGTCCCCCAGGTTCGCGATAAGTTCGAAGATCTGGTCAACGAGGACAAGTAACCCCGCTCTGGCGTTAGCTAGGTAGCTGAACGCCAAAAGGGCTCCTGAGCTTCAACACATGTACGCTAGAGATAGCAAACGAGTGAGAAGGCAGGAGCCCTTTGTGGATTTACAAGAATTAGTTAACACTCATCACAACCGGCTGAGTGAAACTGAACGCGAAATCCTCGCGTTCATGCTCAATAACGAGCAGTTTGTTGCTGACTCAACGATTAGCGTACTGGCTCATAAAACTTTCACTTCGACCTCCAGTATCATTCGCTTGACCAAAAAACTGGGGTTTAGTGGTTTCGCCGAGCTTAAGTTCTTTGTCAAGAGTTCTTTGAGTTCAACCTATGAACCTAACGCTGATTTCCTTAAAAGCGGGCGCGAGGACATCCTTAAAACCTATGAGGGGCTGCAGAGCGCAGACTTTGACGCGGTCTCTCAAATGTTATACCGAGCCCGCACCATATACTGCTACGGCACCGGCTTCGCTCAGCGCAATGCTATCTCTGAGTTTTCTAAATCAATGCTGGCCTGCGGAAAATTCACTCACGTGATTCCCGCCAGTAGTGAATTTAGGGGTAGCACCGGCGCCATCACCCCCGATGACCTCATGATTATTGTGTCTCTATCCGGTGAAACCGCAAGCGCTCTTGATACGGTCAAAACCCTGGCAGCACGCAAAATTCCCATCATTGCCATTACTGCACCGGGGGTCAACACCATCTCCTCGGCAGCAGATATCTCTCTGCACTATATAGCCACCCCCACCGTGACCAAGTTTCACCGAGACCCCTTCCATTCTTTTGTGGCGCTTTCCGTGCTCCTTGATTACACGGTGCGCCAGTATATTCAGTTTCTCGAAAGTAATTAACCCGATGAACGCTATCCTCTATGCCCTGCGCGATCTCAACAAGATGCGCACCTTCCTCTACTGGTACTGGCTCATTAGCCCCTTTGTCTTCTTCTTCTACCAGTATTCTGCGTCCTCTATTAGCGGGGCGGGTTTGCAAGAGATGCTAAATCAACCAGAAATTGCCCTTACCTTCTTGGGGGCATGCATGTCTCTGATTATGGCGGGGCTACTCAAGGGCGCTGAAAGTGAGAACGAAGTGACCGAGAAAACCTTCGGTATCTTCGCCGTGGCCCAGCAACTCTTGGTGGGCAACATCCTTGGTTTCTTGCTGAGCTTCTTCTATGCGAGAGTGCTGTGGGACGCCGGGGGAGAACCTTTCGCGCCGCGTCTACGCTGGGTACTACTGGGCGGTATGACGCTGATTGGTTTGCTCAGCCTTCTCACGGTGGTTGGAAATATCAACATGGCCCTGAACCGCTAAGCAACCGGCGCCACCGGTTGCCCGGCCCGGTTACTGCGCAGGGCACCTAGCAACTATCATGGTAAACAAAGCAGAAGACGCGTTGAAAGCTAGAGAATCTCAGTGAACGAGCCGCAGGCACCATCCACCATCCCAGCTGATCAGGCAACCCAGAAGATTTCCCCCTGGTCTCATGGTCCGGTTGCAGCCGAACAGCCCCAAGAGGTCGCTCCTCACCTTTTAGATCACCCACACAGCTCAGATGACGACGCCGAGGTACGTGCTGGGCTTGAAGCGTGGGCTGAGCAGATGGAAATCTATACCGGGCCCGATGCCATGCTGGACTTCAACGAAGTTGACTACGTCCATATTGACCTGACCGATGCCAACTCATCCGGTGTCGCCCAGATGTTCATGGGGCGCAAAACCCGCCTCTCCACGATTCTGCGGAATAAAGAAAAACGCGAAGCTGGAATGGTAGCTGCCCGGGCACTGCGCACTAAAATATTTGAGCTCAGTGTGGAGCACGGTCTGGATGCTGGGTATTTTGTGGCCGGCACAGCGTCCTGGCTCTCCCACGATGTGCGTGAAGATGGCATGGTGTCCGAAAAACGTTTTATCGCTCCCATTCTCATGGCGCCTCTGTCAATCACTCCGCACCCCAACGGTGATGACTTTGAGGTCAAATTAACCGGCGCGGCTCAGCTTAACCCGGCGATGGTGCGCCAGATTAAAAAAGAGTACGGTGTTGATTTAGGCACCATGGATGTAGCGCAGCTGGCTAACTCCATGCGAAAGCTTGATCCTGAGCCTGTGATCGAACGGATGCGTATCAGCACCGCTGGAGTGCCGGGTATGACAATCCGGTCCAACTACTTCATTTCTACCTTCGCTGACCTTAAAGAGAGCACGGGCGAGCTACCTGCAACCGCGCATACAGATCTGGTGAGAGAGGTAGCGCGGCTCAAGCTGAACCCCCTAGAAAAACCTTTTGTCGCGCCCATTCAGAACACGCGTGAACCGGTCGATACGCGTGATTTGAGCAGTGACCTGCTCATTTTCGATGCGGACTCAGCCCAGCAGGAGGTCATTGACCTGGCCTACCTCGGGCACTCTTTCACCGTAACCTGCGCACCGGGCACAGATCAGTTGCGCACCGCTATCAACGTCGCAGCTTCGTTGATGAACGAGGGTAAATCAGTGTTGATGGTGGGCGAAAAGCGTTCGACCCTGGCTGATGTGAGGGAGCTAGTTGAGCAAGCTGGGCTTGATGATCTCTGCTTTGACGTACTCTCTGAAAAGGACGACGAAGCCAACCGCAACGAGTTTATTCAGGCGGTTATCCGCAACGAAAACAGTGCCGTGCCTAATCTCAGCAAAACCTTCACTGAGCTAGAAGAAACCCGGGCTAAACTAAGGGGCCACACCCAGTCTCTACGGTTTACCGAGTCCCGTTGGGGCTGCTCTGTCTATGAGACGCTGCAAACCCTGGCCGCGCTCACCGCCCAGCACCCGGCTCCTTCAACCCACGTTCGTTTGGACCGCTCTACCATGGACGCCCTAACTCAGCGCAGCGCCACGGCACAGAAGCTACAGCGTCTTGCGCAGCTGGGTGGTTTTGACCCTTCAACTCGTACATCAGCCTGGCACCGCGCCAAGCTGGTCAACACCGATGAGACTGCTGCCGCTCATGAGCTCGCTCAGAACCTGAGCGAATCTTTAGCGAGCCTGCGCGCTAAAATGCGTTTAATGGCCGATGAAGCGGGCATCCAAGAGGGTGCCACCATGGAGCAATGGAATGCTCAGCTCGATCTCTTTGAACGCATCGCTGATACCCTCACCCGTTTCCGCCCCGATATTTTCGACCGCCCCGTGACCGACCTCATCGCAGCAACAGCCACCGGCTCCTGGCGGCGTGAACACGGCGTTGATATGTCGAGTATGCAACGTTCTCGCCTGCGTAAGGTTGCCAAAGAATACATCCTCCCCGGCGTCAGTATTGGAGATGTCCACGAGCAATTATTTGTGGTCCAGAGCCAGCGCGAGGAATGGATGCGCTGGGTCACCGACCAGCGAGTGCCCACCGTCCCCAACAACCTGGGGGAGCTTCAGGCCGCCTACCTACGCCTTCAGGAAGAATTTGTCGGGCTAGCGATTGTTCTCGAAGATTCGCCTCAGGGCACGGACTTCAACAAGACTGAGCTTAGCGTTTTAGAGAACCGTCTTTCGGCTCTTATCAATGAAGAGAAACTGCTACATACCCTGCCTGAACGGGTTGATCTTCTCGCCGAGCTTCAAGACGCAGGGCTTACCGAGCTGCTCAGAGACATCTATGAGCGTCAAGTGCCAGAAGATGCACTGGCTGCCGAACTCGAATTAGCCTGGTGGCAGACAGCCCTTGAAATGATGCTTCAGTCGCACGAGATTGAGATTCTCGATGGCGCGACTCTGCGAGAGCTCGAAACGACCTTCCGCCGCGCCGACTATTCCTTCGTATCATCGGGCAGCGCCAGGCTGCACTCCAACCTGGCTAAGCTGTGGAAGCAGCGTATTGAGAGCGACGAACACGGGGCAGCCTACCTGCGCAGTCAATTACGCAGTCACCGGTTCGAGCTGATGCAACTGCTAGAACAAGCTGGGGCTATGGCGACCAGCCTGCTACCTCTCTGGCTGACCAGCCCCTTTGCGCTATCTCGCAGCGTCCCCACCACCATGCGATTTGACGCAGTGATTCTCTTGGACGCTGAATCAACCCCTTTGGCTGCTAACCTGCCCGCTCTCACCCGTGCTGAACAGGTTATAGCGCTCGGTGACCCGCACAGCGGTTTCCCCACTCCCTTCATGGTCTCAGCGGTGACTCGCAACCTGCCAGCACCTAAGCAACAGAGCATGGTGAGCACTTTCGATGCGCTCTCTCAAACCTTGCCCTCCCGATCGCTGGCTATGGTGAACAAAGCCCTTGACCGTGCTCTCTTCGCCTACCTCAATGAGCATTTCTATGAAAATAAGCTCATCAGCTACCCCTGGGGCGAAGATATTACCGATGGCGCCCAAGCCCTCACCATTGAGGTAGTGAAAACCGAGGGTAAAATCTCGGATAACGCCAACCTCGATTCACCCAGCCCAGAAGTTCAACGAGCTGCAGAGCTGGTGATTGAGCACGCCTACCGCACCCCTCAGCAAAGCCTGGCGGTAGTGACAGCTACCCCGCGCCATGCCCAACGTATCGCTGCAGCAGTGCGGGACTTACTGATTCAGTACCCCCAGTTCGCGAGCTTTTTTGCTCCCGGAGAAGAACCTTTCAGAGTTGTTGATCTCACCCGAGCTGTAGATATAGAACGAGACGTCATTATTTTTGCTCTCGGTGCTGGCAAGACTTCCCGCGGAGCATCCCACCATTTTGGAGCCCTCTCAGAACGCGGCGGGCGTCAAAAATTTGTGCTCGCCCTGACCAGAGCTAGGCACCTTACCCGAATGCTAACCTGCCTAACCCCCGAAGACCTGGACCCCCAGCGCCTTGAGCAAGGAGCCTTCGATATCTACCGCCTGCTACTGGCCTATCGTAAAGACAGGGATGCAAAGGCAGCGCAAGCACTCACCGCACCCATTACCGATAAACTACCGGTCAACGAATTCTTACGACACGATGACCTCGATGCCATCGACATGGGGGACTGGCTACTGAGCGACCTCGTGCGCAGGCTAGGTGCCCAGGGGGTTACACTCCACGAAGTGGACAATAATGTGATGTCCTTAGTGCTGACCGGCGATAACGAGTCCCTGGTGGCTGGAGCGGTTGCTAGCCCCCGCGCTCGCAAACAGAACGGGGAGGTGACCAGGCGCCGGGTTCCCCTCGCCGTCATCTCAGATGGCACCGACGCCTATGCAAAGATGAGCGTCCGCGAACGAACCCGATTACTGCCCGAGCTACTTGCTCGCACCGGCTGGAACCATATGACCGGTTGGACCATAGAAGTCTTTACCAACCCAGAGGCAGTAGTTAAGCGTATGAGCCGCTACGTGGGTGTAGAACACGAGGGCAAATAGATGGTTACGCCGGATCACACAGAAGCTGGCAGCGACCGCTACTCAGCTACACCCCGCCGCAGGCGCGGTAACCGGCGTGCTACCGGTGGTTCATCCTTCACCGGTGCGGAGCCCAAAATGGTCGGCTTAGCCCCCACTAACGCTCAGGGCGAGGAGAGTAACTCTAGGGATGAGCGAGATGCCTGGCTTAAAGAGCAACGCCCCCCGCACTACCAGAATCGGGTCTGAAGCTGGTGGGCAGGGGGCGCGAATCGGGTTTTCTACGCCCTATTTTCCCTTGTCATTGGCGTAGAAACCTGAGCCTTTAAAAACTACACCCACCTGACCGAACTTCTTGCGAAGGGTTTCCTGCTTGCATTTAGGGCAGGTACGAAGGGCATCCTCAGCGAAGGATTGATGCTGTTCAAAAACATGGTCACAGTTTTTGCATTGGTAAACGTAAACGGGCACGGGTGCTCCTTGCAATGGTGGTGTCTGTATCAATCAAAGAGTTATTCTACCGGCTCACTGAAGCCAACTTTCCCTAAGCGGTGAACCCCGCTTTCAGTGAGGACGTAGCTTAGGCTGGCGTCCCAATGGTCCGCTGGAACCTGGGTGAGAATTTCGCGTTCGAAGGCTACGCCCACCGTGGAGCGGCTACGGGTGCGGTGGTCCAGCTCTTCTAAGAGACGGTCGTAGTAGCCCCCGCCTTGACCCAGACGCCTGCCGGTCACGTCATAGGCAAGAGCTGGGACGAGACGTAAGTCTGCTTCAAGAAAAGCGGAGGAGGTCAGCTCCTCACCCAGGGGCTCTTCTATGCCCAAAGCATGAGTAGACGTAGCTGCACCCGGCGTCCACCGCACCCACGACAGCTGGTGACGGGGGAGGATTCTGGGAACCAGAATGGTGTGGCCACGCGCGATAAGTTGCCCCAGAGCTTTTTTGATGGGGGGTTCTGATAATAACGGCAAGAAAGCCGCAATGGTGAGGTGAGAAGAAGAACCTACCTCATTCTCTATTGATCGGGTGAAACCCTGAAGTGTCTTTTGCGAAGCAGGGAACCTCTGACGCATCCTTCGTATATGAAACCTTAAAAGCTGCTTATTCTGTGCCGTCTCTTCTGAGAGGTTTGTGGTGTGTATAGGGGACATTGTCCGGTCTTAACCTTTCTATACTGTAAACACTTCAGTCATAAATCTACAGACTGTGCCCGGTTACACGAACTATTGTTTGACATTGTTAGGTATTCTGAACGGTATGACTGAAGAAAAATCATTCACCGTAACCAAAGCAGTAATTCCTGCTGCTGGTCTCGGCACTCGTTTCCTTCCCGCTACCAAGGCTACTCCCAAAGAAATGTTGCCTGTGGTTGACCGTCCCGCTATCCAGTATGTTGTTGAGGAAGCTGTTCGCGCAGGCCTCGATGACATTCTGATGATCACCGGTCGCAACAAGCGTGCTCTTGAGGACCATTTTGATCGCGTGCCCGGTCTTGAGCAACAACTCTCAGATCAGGGTAAGGACGCCCTGTTGAAGAGCGTCGAGGATTCAAACGATTTGGGCGAAATTCATTACGTTCGTCAGGGCGATCCCAAAGGGCTAGGTCACGCTGTTCTGCGCGCTAAGGTGCACGTAGGTAAGGAGCCTTTCGCCGTGCTTCTGGGCGATGACCTCATCGACGAGAAGGAAGATCTCCTTTCCACCATGGTGGCTGTGCAGCAGAAGACCGGTGGGTCTGTCGTAGCGTTGATGGAGGTCCCTGAAGAGCAGATTTCAGCGTACGGTTGTGCAGCTGTTGAAGAGGTGGCCGGTGAAGACGGTTTCGTTAAGGTAACCGGTCTTGTAGAGAAGCCTGCTCGTGAAGAGGCTCCTTCAAACCTGGCAATTATCGGGCGCTACGTCCTCTCACCCAAGGTCTTCGAAGTACTGGAAAAGACCGAGCCTGGCCGTGGAGACGAGATTCAGCTGACCGATGCTCTGCAGACCCTGGCTCAGGGGCAGGGTGAAGGTGAAGGCGTCTACGGTGTCGTCTTTAAGGGCCGCCGTTTTGACACCGGTGACAAGCTCTCCTATTTAAAGGCTAACGTTATTTTGGCTGCTGAGAATGATGACCTTGGCGAAGATCTGCGCCAGTGGATTAAGGAATTTGCTGCTGAAATCTAAATTTCACTACAGCATATAGATAATGGTGCGTCTGGCTTTCTAAAGAGGGTGAGAGGCACCATTTCTATATCTGGTACAAGAAATATCCCCCCATGCATCTGCGGTACAATGGGTTAGATAGATTTCAGCTATAGAGAGGGGCAAACCGTGGCACTTTTGAGTACTTCGGGTGTTATTGTCACTCTATGCATTCTTCTGGGTCTTTATATCATCACGGGCCGCAATTCCAAAGCTCAATCTCGAGCTCCGTTCGGTGCAGAAATCTATGCTGAAGACGTTCTAGAAGACGCCGTTCTGGAGGCAATTAAGCACCAGGATGCAGGCGGTAGCCTCCAGCCGTTGGGGGAACCTGAACCTGCCTCTTCAACCCCTAATGTCCCCTCGCCGCTAGTGTCGGTGGGCAAGCACGTCCGTCTGGCTATATTTGGTGGGGCAGCTTTCTTGTTTTTGGGTGCCGCAACAATGGCTCTCGTGGCAGCTTTTGGCTCGGTCAGTTGGTGGGTTCCTGCATCTTTGCTGGCGTTTTCGGCGTTGATGCTGGGGCTTCTCCGTTTTTGGGCTGTGCAAGATCGCAATAGGTCACGTAGCTTATCCGCTCTTCACCGTTCTGAAATCCACGGTGCGCGGGGGTCAGAGTCCAGCCGTGATGTTTCAGCGGAACTTAAGCATGCTCCGCAGGTCACTGAACGAAGCAGGCAAGCTCTCCCGGTTAACCACGCTGTAAAAGCTCTGCGGGCAGCGCGCACTCAGCATGTGCCACGCAGGGCCCCTATTGAGCCTCTGCCCCTAACGGCTTCGGGCGAGATGCCCACACGCTTGCGTCTGGATGACGAACTGCCCCATAGTGGTTGGCAGCCCGTAGAGGTACCGCGCCCCACCTATTTGGATGCCGCAGTAGTCCACGCGGTGACTCCTGAGCCACTCCAGCGTAACACTGCACCTAAGAGCCGTAGTAAGACTCTGGCTCAAGCAGCTAACTTTGACCTCGACGATGTATTGCGCCGGCGTCGTGCCTAAAACAATTCATTTTTCACTCAGCGCCCTGTCTCTTGGAAGAGAGCCGGGGCGCTGAGTACTCTTAAGGCGTATCATGCTTGCTTCCTGGCGTGATGAACATGTCTACCTCCCACTGCGAAGGGTTATATCCTATGGTGTCCCACCATCTTGAGATTGAGCGTAAATACGAGATGCCAGACGCTGGAGCCACCATGCCTCAGCTGAGCTGGTCCATGAAGGAATTGGTGGCAGCCCCAACTGTCAGCGAACATCTGGATGCCACCTATTTCGATACCGAAACGCAGAGTCTGGGGCGCCATAAAATAGCTGTTCGCCGCCGTACCGGGGGATATGACCAGGGATGGCACATTAAATTCGACGCAGCGGGTGGGCGCCATGAAGTGGGCTTTGAGCTCACGGACGATGCGCTAGGAGTGCCTGATCCGGTGACCGATTTTGTTCGGGCTGCCATTCTAGATGAGACTCTTATGCCCAGAGTTTCTTTGACGACTGATCGTAAGCGTACCGTTTTGTCTCTTGCAGGCACCGGGAATCTTGCCGAGATTTGTGAAGATAGTGTGAGAGCGGTTGACTATTCCACAGGAATACAAAGAACCTGGTGTGAGTGGGAAGTTGAGCTGCTGGGTGCAGCTGAAGAGAGTGAAGAGCTAGCGCAAAAGGTCTTCTTAGAGGTGGAGACAGTGCTAATTGCGGCTGGGGCGGTACCTTCGCAATCGAGTGCAAAAATTGCTCGGGCACTGGGGCAGGACGCTGATTTTGAGCGCAGACTCAAGGGCGATAAAGCTGACCCTCAGCCCTCTGCGCAAGCTCCACGGAAAAAACGTACGGGACGCGCGGCTGATCAGTTCACCCTGCCAAGTTCTGCGCAGGTGCTCACCACCGTCCTTGCCAATCAAAGCCTAGCGCTGGTACAAGCTGATCTTCTGCTGAAAGCCGGTGTGCAGGACGCAACCCACCGCGGTCGTATTGCTGCCAGGCAGCTGCGCAGCACCATTAAGTACATGGTGCGCCCTTACACTAAAAGCCTCGAGGTAGATGAGCACCTGGCTGAGCTTGCCCGCGAACTGAAGTATTATGCCGAGGTGTACGAGACCAATCGCAATGGTGAGTTGCTGGCTGACATGCTGGCTGAGCGGGGGACTCCTACTGCCGGGGATCTCTCTCATCTGATGAGCCGCGCTCAAGAACAAATACTGGTGGGGACTCAAGAAGCTCTCACCTACAGTGCTTCAACCCGCAGACTGGCGGTGCAGAGAGAACTAGAGGCACTGATTGCTGATGTGACGTTGAGTGCTGATCTGCCCCTTAACAGCGAAAACTATCTCAATAAGGTGGCTAAGCGTCTGCGTAAGGGCGTCTTGAAAACCTATGAAAGTCACCCTGGGGGAGAGGTCGGGGTTGAGACCGATGCGTCCTGGCACGATATCCGAAAGATGGTTAAGGCCGCGCGCTACACCTTAGAATCCTTCCAGGACGCTGGCTTACCCCTCACTGAGGACCAGATCAACATACTGTCTATGGCTAAAGAGCTGCAGGGGCATCTGGGCCGTCTCACCGATGAAATGACCTTTACCGCTTGGCTTTCTGGCGACGCTCCGCAGGCTCAGGAAAGCGAGAAGCCTTCCTATCTCTATCTGCAGGGCTACAGCGATGGTCAGGCAGATGTGGTACGGGGCGAACTGCAAGAGAAAGTTTCTGCTGCGATGATGGAGTTGAAGCAGCTCACCTTGAAGTAGCTGGCTACCCTGAAGGCGTCATAAAGAGTAAGGCGGAGGTACCTAAGGTACCTCCGCCTTGCATCACACACAGGAAGAAGAAAAATCTTCGACACCTTCTAGCTACGTTGCTTCCCACAAGCTCAGCAACTATTTGGTAATAAAAATATAACCTAATTAAGCTGCCTTTGACTAGCGTTCTGAGCTACTAATTTTGGTTTGCCTGATAATTAACTAAGGATGACCTAATAATGGCGGGGTAGTGCTCCTAAGGTGTCCTGTCTAACGTCTTGCCCTAGAGTGGCCTGCAAGCCGGTAAACTTGAGCAAATGAGAGAATGGCTGGACACCTTGCACTGGAGTGCCGCTATCGGATTCTTCTGGGCCGTTGGTGTCATTCGCACATCCACTATCTATTCTTTGGGGAGACTAGCTGCTACAGGCGGGCATCACTCCCAGAAAATCGCACGCTTGATGCGCCATCCCGTCTATGTGCAAGCTAGAGGTTTTGTAAACCGCTGGGGAGTCTTGGCCGTACCCGCCTGTTTTTTCACGGTAGGGTTTCAAACAGCTGTTATCATCACCACCGGCTTCACCCAAATGCCTCTTCTTCGCTGGATACCGGCCATGCTTCTCGGCACCCTCATCTGGGGCGTTATCTATGGGACGGTTGGTATGGCAGTAGTGTGGGCATGGCTTGAAAACCCCTTCATTGCCCTTACCCTCATAGCCCTCTTGGGCGCAATCATCGTCCTCTATCGCCTCACCCAGCGGAAGCAAACTGCTGAAGCTCTCAAGAAAGTGGAAAAGCTGTGACTCTGAGCGAAGCTATCCTTAACCATCCACACCTCCTCATCGACGAGGAAACTGCCCGCTACGAGCGCGTGGGCAAAGTCCCTGGCCTCTGCATTGGTTTCGTGCCGGGAATTATGCCCGGCAAATGGTTCAACCGCTGGCAACAACGCTACAGCGCGATAGCCCCCCTCACTGAGGTTGCGCTGGCAGAAGCCCACGGCTTAGATGCTCTAGACGCCTTCGCAGATATGGTTATTGTGCGTGCTGAAGATGAGCCAGAGGCCCGCGACAAGAAAAAGTACCACGCCATCGAGCTTTACCGCGAGCAACTGGTCGTCCTTATGCCCAAGGAGCACCTACTCACCGTACTGGATGAAGTACCTCTTGCCGAGCTTTCCGAAGAATTCCTCCTACAAGCGCCTGATGAGGTGCCCGAGTGGGCAGAAATCTCCGCAGACTACCGTGCAGCTAACCCCCGCCAGCTACCCCACATGCGTAACCGTAAGGACGCCGTAGAGCTCATAGCAGCCGGGGTCGGGCTGATGATTGCCCCTCTCTCTGTAGCCCGCTTCTACCACCGCAAAGATCTCACTCACCGCCCCCTCAAAGGCGCTGATGAACGCCCCGTCCTCCTCTGCTGGAAACGGCAACTACGCGAAGATGACCGCGAAGCCCTTCTGCAAGACTTCGTAGGCATCACCCGCGGACGCACCGCAGCTTCTAACCGCGGGAGCGACAGCAAAGAGGTAGCCCTTGAAAAACAGCGCCGCCAAAAAGAAGAAGCTAAACAAAAACGCCAAGCCGCCAACAAACGCCGCGAACTTGAAGACCGCAAAAAACGCAACGCCCGCAAAAACGGTAACCTACGCCAATACCAGTCCCAAAAAGGTGGGGCGGCAGGCCACAAGAAGAAGTAAAGCGTGGTGTAGAGGTAGGAGTTTTTGACCCTTCCTGAACCCCGCTGGCGTAGTTTTTTACCTGACGAGTTGATTTTTTTATGCTTCTTCGCTGGCGGGGAAGGGGAGATTTTTCTTGGGAGGTGCTGACTGTTCCTTGGTCAGAATGACGGACTGGTTGGTATGCGGCATGCGGATACCGCGGGCGTCCATCGCCTTCTTGAGCTCTTCACGCAGTTTGCGCCCCACCGAGAACTGGGCAGCTGGAGCAGTTTTGACCAGCAGGCGTAGCGTCACGGATTCGCCGGTAATGCTCTGCACCCCCAGGTACTCGGGCTTACCGGTCACATTGCCCTTAATGCCGGGCTTCTGTAGAGCCTCAGAGGTAGCCTCAACCAGGAAATCTGCCATCTCGTCAATATCAGCATCGTAGGGGATGGGCAGGTCCACCACGGTTCGTGCCCAGCCCTGGGATGAGTTGCCCACCCTCAGAATTTCACCGTTACGGACGTGCCAGAGGGTACCTTCCAGGTCGCGCACCTGAGTGGTTCGAAGGCCCACGGCCTCTACTTCACCGGAGGCTTCACCCAAGTCCACCCAGTCTCCAATACCTAGCTGGTCCTCGGCGACAATAAAGATGCCCGACAAGAAATCCTTGACCAGAGACTGAGCGCCGAAGGACAGGGCAACACCCACCACACCGGCAGACGCAATCACCGGGGCGATATTGAAACCCAATTCAGCGATAATCATGACGGTCATGACTGTCCAAATGACGATAGAAGCCACTGACCTCAGCACTGAACCGACGGTCTTCGCGCGCTGGGACTGGCGGGCACTCGAGAGGGTGGTGTCAGTCTTCCACCTGTTGCCCTGCCTCTTTTTGGGGGAAGCCGCTACCACGCGTGACTGGGTGCCCCGGGCAATCGAACTGGTGACCTTACGAATGACCAGCCGCACCATGGCATGCAAAATCAGCCCAATCAACACAATCATGATGATGCGCAAAGGAGCACCCAACCAGAAATCAATGCTGGCTAGATGCAGAAGAAAATCACTTGCGCTCTGGGCGCCCTCACTCAAGGAAAGCGTCATCAATGAAATCAGTGAAATACTCATGACTCACGAGCTTACTGCCTCTCCCTGAAAAGATCGGCAAAGGTGAGAGCCTCTGGAAGTTACACTGGATGAGAAGGAAAGGAGCCAGCCCTATGCCACTTGTCATGGATACCAGACCTGCAGCCTATGCCGTGGTAATCCGCGATGGATGCCTACTTCTGTCCCGGTGGGTTCCTCACATTCCCGGTATGAAACCGGGCTGGACGCTGCCCGGTGGCGGCATGGAGCCGGGTGAACAACCTTCAGACACTGCCGTACGCGAGGTTTTTGAAGAAACTGGCTACATTATTGAACTGAAGCAACTGCTGGGAGTGCATGCTGGTTACTTCGAGCCGGAAAACGGTTCAACGCGGCCTTTTTGCGCCCTGCGCACCGTTTACCGAGCCGAGGTCATAGGGGGCGAGTTGACCTCCGAGGTGGGCGGCTCCACCGACCTAGCTGCCTGGGTGCCGCTCGGCGAACTCAATCAGCACTTCTGCTACAGCGCCGTAGAAGAAGCCGCAAAGATGATGGGCTTCGCGACCCTGGAATCGATGGCAGCCCACTACCGTGCAACTCACCAGCCTTAGAGACCTAGAGAAGAGAAGGCCACTCATGATAACCGCTTTATTCACTACTCACCGCCGCAGATCTCTAGCCACGACGCTGGCGCTCACCTGCCTCGCACTAACAAGTTGCGTTTCCAGCCCTTCCGAGCAAAGTGCTGAACATACTGCGACCCCCACCAGCGCCACCATCCGCATCGGGACCGGTATCACCCCAGAAACCCGCCACGCTGCCTACCTTTACGCAGCTGCTCTGGAGCAGGCTGGCTACAGTGTCGAAGTAACAGAAACAGGTGCAACCCGGGAAGAGCTCTTCGACTCCATGGGAATCGATACCAACTCACCTGCTACCGCCGACCCCAGTGCCACCGAACCAGCAGAGGACCGTATTCACATCGTCCCTGATCTCTCCGGTGACCTGCTGCTCTACCTCACAGATAACGGCAAAATCAGCCCCACCGAACTCGAAGAGAGCCGAGAAAGCGCCCGCATCGCCCCCAGCGGATCACCGACTAGCGCCAGCCCCCAACCAACTGAGACTCTGGCTGGGCCTACCCCCTCTACCTCACCCAGCCCCACTGCGCCGCCCCTCAACGTCCGGGGACTGAGCGGTAGCGATATCATCAGCTATGTGCAAAAATCACTGCCCGAAACGGTCGAGATGCTCGATTCATCGGTTGCCACCAACCGCTACGGTTACGCCATCACCTCAGCGACCGCCCAAAAATACGGCATCAGAAACATGGAGGATTTAGGAGAGCACTGCAAGGAGTTAGCCTTCACCGTGCAACCCACCTTCACCAGTAACCCCGCCGGCGCCGCGTCCTTAGACACCTACTACGGTTGCACACCCGGTAAAACCATAGAAAACGACGATCGAAGCTCACGCACCTGGCAACTCATCACTGCCCAAGCCCAGGTCGCCTACCTCTACAGCACCAACTCAGACATTAAACGCAACAACCTCACCCTGCTTGACGACCCCCAGGGCACCCAACTCGCCCAGAACATCATCCCCCTCACTCGAGCCGGCGAAATACCAGAAGAAGCCCAGAACATCGTCAACAGAGTCTCCGCTCAACTCGACACCCCCTCACTCGAGCGCCTCGAAACCCTCACCACCGGCGAAAACCCCATTTCAGAAACAGACGCCGCAAATTTCTGGCTCGAGAGCGTAAAGGAGTAATCTGGGGCATATGGAGTTCAAGCAATCAAAAAAACTGGCAAACGTTCTGTACGATATTCGCGGCCCTATCCTCGAAGAAGCCCAGCGCATGGAGGCACGCGGTCAACGCATTCTCAAACTCAATATCGGCAACCCAGCACCCTTCGGCTTTGAAGCTCCCGAAACTATCATGATGGACATCATCGAGCATCTGCCCGAAACCCAGGGCTACTCAGACTCCCGCGGGCTCTACTCAGCACGCACCGCCATCGTTCAGTACTACCAGAACGAAGGCATTATGAACATCACCACTGATGATATCTACCTGGGCAATGGTGTCTCCGAACTCATCCCCATGACTCTGCAGGCCATGCTGGATCACGGCGACGAGATCCTGGTGCCCTCACCGGACTACCCCCTGTGGACCGCTTCAACCCAGCTGGCAGGCGGCACCCCCGTGCACTACCACTGCGATGAAGAAAACAACTGGGCCCCGGACATCGAGGACATCACCTCCAAAATCACCTCTAAGACCCGCGGCATCGTTGTCATTAACCCCAATAACCCCACTGGCGCCGTCTACTCCCGCGAGACCCTGCAGCGCATCGTAGACCTGGCCAAAGAACACCAGCTGGTGATTTTCGCCGATGAAATCTACGAAAAAATCACCTATGATGGCGCTGAAATGGTGCACATTTCATCACTCGCCGGTGAGGACGTCCTCTGCCTCACCTTCTCAGGGCTTTCTAAGGCCTACCGCGTAGCAGGCTACCGCGCCGGCTGGGTCGCCATCTCTGGCCCCAAACTAGCCGCCGCCCCCTACATCGAAGGCATCAACCTCCTCGCCAATATGCGCCTCTGCGCCAACGTGCCCGCCCAACACGCCGTGCAAACAGCGCTCGGTGGCTACCAGTCCATCAATGACCTGATCCTGCCCGGCGGCCGCCTCAAGGAGCAGCGCGACCTTTCCTACAAGATGCTCAACGACATGGACGGCATCACCGTCAACCAGGCAGAAGGGGCTCTCTACCTCTTCCCCAAGATTGACACCGACAAGTTCAACATCACCAGTGACGAAAAGTTCATGCTTGATCTACTGCGCGAACAAAAAATTCTGCTCTCCCACGGCACCGCCTTCAACTGGGACAAGCCGGATCACTTCCGCCTGGTCTTCCTTCCCGACACCCGCACCCTCAAGGACGCGCTGGAACGTCTAGGCAACTTCCTCAGCGACTATAAGCAGCAGTAAGGGAAGCGCAACAGGCGAAGGAGGGGTAGCAGGCAGGCACCTTCTCGCTGACTGACCCTCTTGCAAGGAGGAGAGGAAACGGCTCGCAAGCTCGCAATTCCTCTCCTCTTTGCAATTCATGCCAGACCCAAAGCCTGTCAGCTGCGAAGGTGCCCGCCAACGCGAGCATGGCTATCTGTGTTCTTTGGCGGCTCATTCCACAGAACTTCTTTCCAGTTCTGCACCCGATAGGTCTACTGGGCGGCGTCCTTGCGAGCAGCATCCAATTTTGCCTGGGCGCCGTCCAGCCAAGCCTCGCAACGTTGCGCCAGCTTCTCCCCGCGTTCCCACAGGGCGATGCTCTCTTCCAGGTTGGTGGCGCCAGATTCCATACGGCTCACCGTCTGCAATAGTTCTTCGCGTGCCTGCTCGTAGGTCAGCTGATCTACGGGGGTCGCGTTGAGGCTGGTGGTGAATTCGATATCTTTGCTCATCATCTTCTTCTCTCGTTCTGGGAAATATTAGTGGTGGTTAGGGTGAATGTGGGTGATAGTGGCATCCAGGGATCCGGTTGCCGCGCGCACCTTTACGGTATCGCCGGGGGAAAGCAAAGTAGCGTCCCGCACTAATTGCCCGGTTTCGGTCTGCATGAGCACATACCCTCGCTCTAAAGTTTGCTGAGGTGAAAGAGCGGTGACGCGAGCGCGCAGCTGGGCTACCTCATCGCGGGAACGCACCACCCGCTGGCTTACCGCAGCCCGGGCGCGGGTACGCAGCCTTTCTAAGTCTTCAGCTCTTGCCAGCAGGGCAGAAGCAGGGTCAACCAATACCGGGCGGCTGCGGAGCTGGGCTAACCCAAAGCGCTCACGTTCCACCCACTGGGTGACTGACCGCTCTAACTGGGCGCGGATTTGGGTGAACATCAGACGCTCCTCAGCAACATCGGGCACGATGCGTTTGCCAGCGTCCGTTGGGGTAGACGCACGCAGGTCAGCTACATGGTCCATGAGCGGTGAGTCAGCCTCGTGCCCGATCGCTGAGACCACTGGGGTCTGCGCCGCAGCAACAGCCCGTACCATAGCCTCTTCAGAGAAGGGCAAAAGATCTTCGAAAGAGCCTCCGCCGCGAGCAATCACAATGATATCGACCTGCGGGAGGGCATCGAGTTCAGCCAGGGCAGCGGTAACCTGAGAGACCGCATTGACCCCCTGCACCGCAACCTCACGAATCTCAAACTGGACGGCGGGCCAGCGCAGACTGGTGTTGCGCACAACATCCTTGAGAGCGTCCGAATCTCTACCCGTAATCAAACCGATACGGTGGGGGAGCAGCGGCAGAGGCTTTTTACGGCGGGCATCGAAGAGCCCTTCAGCTTGGAGCTTGGCACGCAACTGCTCTATGCGTTCCAGCATGGACCCAACACCTACCGGCTTGATGTTGGAACCCTGCATTGACAGCCGCCCGGTTTTTACCCAGTAGTCGGGTTTGAGCTGCAGCACCACCCGGGAGCCGCGATCAATGTGGCCGGCAACCTTAGCCATCTCAGAACCCCACACGGTGACCGAGACCGAAACTTCCTGATCAACATCGCGCAAGGTTACATAAGAAACCCGCCCGCGGTTGTTAAGCTCAATGACTTGCCCCTCCACCCAGGTGGGCACGCAGCGGGCGATATAGTCGTGCATTTTGTTGGACAGCAGATGCAGCGGCCAGGGGTTTTCAGGGCTAGTCTGCCCGGCCGTGGGGGCCAACTGCCTCGGTTGCTGGGGCTGTTCCTGCAAAGCCTGAAGCTGCGCTAGGGTGGGTTCAGCAAAATCATTCATGCTTCTATTTCTAGCACCCCTCGCTGACATTTTAGGTGCCCTTAGAGCCTGCCGGGGTAAAAAGTGCTGGTAAGCTCACGTCGGTACCCTGAGGTAAAACCCAGCTGAAGACGCTAGTATGCTCAGCATGGGCACAGAGAACCGGGGCGCAGACCCCACGCAGAAACTCCCCGATTACGGGGACGGGAGCTGGACGAACCCCCAGATTGCCGCCGATAATAGGCGCTACCTCGCGGATCAAGAAGCGCAGCAAGCAGCGCTCTACCCTGTACCGTCCTATCAGCCGCCGCAGCCTCACCCTTATCAGCACAATCAGCCTGCACCCGGTGGCAGTTACCGGCAGCCCGCCTACCAGCCGGCCCAGCGACGCTCCTTTCCAGCGTCCTACCGCGCTCTGCCTGCCCGCAAGCCGGCGCTAAATCTGACCCGGCGCTTTATCTGCATTCTGCTCATGCCCCTGGCACTGCTGACAGGGCTCACCTCAGCCCTGGCCTACTGGGCTGATACCACGCTCGTAGACACCCAAAACTTCATCGAACTGACCAGTTCCCTGGCCACTGACCCCGATTTTCAGCAGGCGCTGGGAACCTCAGTGACCGACGATATTATGAGCTCCGACGCCATCGCCACCTATCTGGGCGACGGCAATAGCACCACCTGGTACGGGGACGTGCAGAATTGGCTCTTCGATCGCACCCACACCATCGTCAGCGATGCAACGACCGGGGCAATCACCTCAGAGAACTTTCAAACCCTCTGGCTAGAAGTCATCAGTGACACTCACGCCTATAACTTCTCAGGTGAAAGCCGCCCAGCGGTGCTTGATCTTTCAGCAATTTATGATCAGGCTGATGATGCAGTGAATAATTCGCTGGGGTTCACCCTCGATACCAGCACCCTACCCGGACGCACCGTTCCCCTAGATAACGGACAGGGCAGCTACCCCATCAATAGTGCTATCAACACCCTCATCAGGTTTTCTGATTCGTGGCAGCTCCTGCTCGCAGCAGCTGCGGTGATAGCGGCACTCAGCTTTTTGCTCTGGCCCGGTAACCGCTTTTCACACCTGGCTTTTGCCAGTCTCTCGGCCGCAGCGCTGCTCTGGCTGGCAGGTCTTGTGGGTGGCGGGCTTTCCCTCACCTCAGGCATTAGCCTGCCGGCCAGCCCCACCGCAGTACTCTTCCTGCAAAGCATCGCTGAAAAACTCACGGCGTCCTACGCAGACCTGCATTACCGCCTGGCCGGATACGCCCTCATCGCGACCCTAGCCCTTACCCTGATGGCTATTCTCTCAGCGATACTGCGCGCCACTGCGAGAGCCACCACAGCACACACCCGCTAAGACCACGTAGGATAGAGAGCATGTCCACAGCAGAGAAGACCATTGAACTCGGCCTGCCCACCGTGCCCCGTATGCGCAAGCCCCGCGAAGTAATTGAAGCCGCCGCACCTACCGGCACCAAAAAAGTACTGCTGGCAGCCCCCCGCGGCTACTGCGCCGGTGTTGACCGTGCCGTCATCGCCGTCGAAAAAGCCCTGGACCACTACGGTGCCCCGGTCTATGTGCGCAAGCAAATTGTGCACAACCGCCACGTGGTAGAGACCCTCGAAGCTCAGGGGGCTATCTTTGTGGATGAGGTAGATGAAGTTCCCGAAGGCTCGGTCACCGTCTTCTCAGCCCACGGCGTCTCACCGGCTGTTATCGCCGAGTCAGAAGACCGCCAGCTCAACACCATCGATGCCACCTGCCCGCTGGTCTCCAAGGTGCACCGTGAGGCCGTGCGCTTTGCCAAGCAGGACTATGACATCCTTCTTATCGGTCACGAAGGCCACGAAGAGGTTGAGGGCACCGCGGGTGAGGCCCCCGATCACGTTCAGATCGTCAACTCACCGGATGAAGTGGACAAGGTAACCGTACGCGACCCCGAAAAGATCGTCTGGATTTCACAGACCACCCTGTCCGTGGACGAAACCCTGGAGACCGTTGCGCGTCTCAAGGAACGTTTCCCCACCCTGCAGGATCCGCCCAGCGACGACATCTGCTACGCAACTTCTAACCGCCAGGGCGCCATCAAAGAAATCGCACCACAGGCTGAGCTGGTCATTGTAGTTGGTTCAACCAACTCATCGAACTCGGTACGTCTTATGGAGGTTGCCCTAGAATACGGCGCTAAAGCCTCTTACCTGGTGGATTACGCCAATGAGGTTGATGAAACCTGGTTTGAGGGCGTCACCACCGTGGGTGTTACCTCCGGTGCATCAGTCCCCGAGGTTCTGGTGCAGGACGTGCTGCGCCTACTGGCTGACTACGGCTATGAGGACGTGGAATCTATCGAGACCGCTAAGGAAGACATCCTCTTCTCCCTGCCCAAGGAACTGCGCTCAGCTCTTAAGAACGACACTGGCGCCCCCGCCATGCGCCTGGGCGGACGCGGCGAAAAGCCCAACCGCTAAAGTCTGAGCATCAAAAGTGACCCTTCAACCGTGAATAGTTGAAGGGTCATTTTTTTATCGGCTCCAGTCGGCATCTTCATTCGGTTCTGGCTCTTGTACCGTCAGAAAGTCATCCAGCCAGGAGTCATAGGATTCAGGAGCAGGTGTATCGAGGCCAGGTGTGCTGGGGTCATGCCCTGTGTTGTCCGCTGTGGTCTCAGATGCGGGATGGTCAGAGCGAGAGCCGCTATCTGCTGTTGTACCCGTCTCAGAGGCCGTACCTAAAAACTCTGGGGAGGTCAGCGGCTTGACCGCTGATTCGTTGGGGGAGGGGAAGAGGCTCTCCTGTACCGGAGCCTTGTTAAGCTCTGCAATCTTACGGGCTGTCACGAAGACCCTGGTTTCTAGGGAACCCACTAGACCGTTGTAGGAATCCACGGCGCGGGTCAGCGAGCGCCCCATAGCCCCCAGATGAGAACCGGCGGTGCCCAGCCGCTCATAGAGCTGCTGAGAGAGCACGAAGAGCTCCCGGGCATTATCGGTGAGGGATTCCTGGCGCCACGAGAAGGCAATAGCCTTGAGAGCTGCCAGCAAGGAAACCGGCGCCACCAGGGCAATATTTTTAGTTGCGGCATAGTCCAGCAGCTGCCCATCGTGGGCTAGCGCCGCAGCCAGGGCAGACTCGGCAGGAATAAAGCAGAGCACCAGCTCAGGTGTAGCGTCGAAAGCAGCCCAGTACTGTTTGGAGGCCAACGCATCTACGTGGGCGCGTACCGCTTTGGCGTGCCGGTCCAGGTCAGCCTTTTGGGCAGGGCCCTCAGACTCCTGAGCGTCCAGGTAGGCACCCAGCGGCGCCTTGGCATCCAGAATGATGGTCTTGCCGCCGGGTAAGTTGATGACCATATCGGGGCGGACGCCACGCACCGCCCCGTGGGCATCTTCAAAACTGGCGCTGGTTTGCTCACTGTAGGTGACGTGAGGTGCCATGCCGGCAGCCTCGACCACGCGTTTGAGTTGGGCTTCACCCCAGGTGCCCCGAGCACTGGTAGATCTCAGGGCGGTCGAGAGCGTCCCGGTTAGATCCCGTAGCTGGGCCTGAGTTCTGTTGGACTCCGCAATTGCCTGAGCCAGCCCCCCATACTGGTGAGCGCGCTCTGACTCCATGGTGCGCACTGACCGTTCCATGGTGGCCAGCTGGGTTTTGAGCGGGGCAAGCGCTAGCAGAACATCGGCATCAGCCTCAGCCTTGGTTTCCAGGCTCTGCACTCGGGCGTTCAGGTGCTTTTCGGCTTGCAAGGACGCTGCTAGATCAGCGGTCAGCTGGGCATTCTTTTCCTTCAGAGCATCCGCGCTGCCCGAGCCCGCGCGTCCCCAGAGAAACCCTGCAAGGGCACCGAGCACCAGGGCAAGAAGAACTGCAAGAAGAACCGTTGATGTAGCCATGCCTCAACTTTACTCTGCACCACCTATGGCGGCTCTCTGAATCTAGTAGCGCTGCACCTCAAACGTGGTCACCTGTACGTAACCAATCAGCCTTACACTGGTGACTATGGCCTATATTTTCCTGTCGATCGCCATTGCTTCTGAGATTGCGGCGACCTCTTTGCTCAAGTTCACTGAGGGGTTCACCCGTCTCTGGGCCACCCTAGGCTGCCTGGCGATGTACGGTGTTGCTTTCTTTATGCTTTCGCTAGCGGTACGGAATATCCCGGTGGGCGTGGCTTATGCTCTCTGGAGCGGGTTGGGCACAGCGGCCATCGTGGCGGTTGGGGCTGTCTTCCTGGGCGAACCCATCACCCTGGTTAAGGTTCTGGGCATCTCGCTGATCGTGGCTGGAGTGCTGGTGCTTAATTTGGGTGGGGCCTCTGCCCACTAGGGCTAAGCCCTCACCTGTTTAGAGCCAGCCGTTTTCTTCAGCCCGATGGGCTGCATCGTAGCGGTTTTCGGCGTTCAGCTTGGCTATGGAACTGGAAAGATGGTTGCGCACTGTGCCTTGGGATAGATGCAGTTGTGCCGCCAGAGTCACGATTGACGCGCCGTCCTTGGCTGCCTGTAGAACCTGCTTCTCGCGGTCGGTGAGCGGGCTGGGGCCTACCGCGAAGCTCTCGGCTGCTAGCTGCGGGTCAACGACCCGCAGCCCCGCATGAATCTTGCGGATGCCTTCTGCCAGCTGGCTCGCCGGGGTATCTTTAACCACGAAACCGCTGGCACCCGCTTCAAGCGCCCTTGCCAGGTAGCCCGGCCTGCCAAAGGTGGTAACGATGAGGCTACGGCAGGGAAAACGCTGCTCCTTCAGCTGCTGAGCTACACTGATACCGTCCATGCCCGGCATATCGATATCGAGCAAGACGACGTCCGGCTGGGTTTGGCGGGCCAGGTCTAGCACTTGGTCCCCGCGTCCGCAGGAGCCTGCCACCTCAATATCTGCCTGCAGGGAAAGCAGGGCCCCTAGGGCGTCCCGGACCAGTTGCTGGTCATCGGCTAGCAGAATCTTGATGGGGCTCACGCGTCAGGCTCCTAGAGGGGAAGTATCTCCGTTCATCGTAACAAGCAGACGGGTAGCACCCCCGGTTTCAAACAGCAGGTCACCACCAGAATCTTTGACCCTTTGCTCCAGGCCAGTTAAGCCGTTACCCTTAACCAGCCCATGACCCTGGGGCGTATCACCGTCATCTAGAATTTCTAACCGGTCGGCTTCAACCTTGACCCAGCAGTTTTCTGCCCCTGAGTGGCGAATGACGTTGGTGACCCCTTCACGCAGAGCCCAGCTAAACAGCACCGAGTTGGTGCCGGGCACCTGGGCCTCCTGTTCGCGGGGCAGGTGAGCCTTAACTCCTGCCGTTTCAAGGGCACGAGCTGATGCGAGAATCTCACCAGCGAAGGTGGGCATTTTCAAGCGGGTGACGGTTGCCCGCACCTCGGCCAGGGCTGTGCGGGACAGCTCTGAGACTTCCTGGATTTCTCGCTGCGCTCTGGCGGGGTCAGCTTCTACCAGTGCCGAAGCTAACTCTGCTTTGAGGTTAATAACTGTCAATGAGCGGCCCAAGATGTCGTGCACATCGCTGGCGATACGCTCGGTTTGCTCGGTGCGCTGCTGCTGCTCACGGCGCTGGACGCGGGCATCCCCGCCGGCTGAGAGCGCCGCCGTGACGAGTACGAAGAAAGCGCCGGTAATAAACCCGTACCCGCCTTGCTGGAAGATGTGTGGGTAGTCGACCACCATGACAAGAGTGGATAAGACGGTGACGAGGGTGCCGACGGTGAGCCCGATGCGCGGCGGGGTTTGAAAGGCCCACATGGCAACAAAGTAGGTGAAGAAATAGAGCCACCAGGGCCCCAATGCGTAGGTGAGCGCCGCAGTCGGGATGAGCAGGAGCAGGCTCCATTGCAGCGTCCGGTGCCAGGTTTTCTTGCCCGGTAAAACCCAGGGGGCGCCGTAAGAGGCCAGGTAGATCAGGGCAAAAATAACCACAGCAACTAGGCCCAGCGTTTTTTCTGTGTTGCTCAGTTGGTTGTTAGTCAGCAACTTTTGGATTGGAAAGAGCAGAAATACTAGCCAAATTCCGGCGAACCCGGCGGCCAGCCAGTCAAAGTGCCGCAGTATGGTGGGTTGTGTGCTCATAATATCTACTTCCTGCTTGCTGCGGTGAGCCTCAAACTTGCTGGCCTAGCGGGCGAGTGACCGCTTGCGCAGTAGTATGCTGGCTCCGATAAAGATTATGCCCCAGGCCGCCACATTGATCAGTGCATAGTGCAGCGGTTCGGTCACCATCCACTGAACTGTGTCGGTGGTGATGGTGTCCCCGGCGGTAAAGGGGTAGCGGGCTAGCTGGGTGACGCCGTACATGGGGGTGAAGCGGGCGTAGTCTATCAGTGATAGCGGCAGGGGGCTAAAGGTGGTGCCAAAGAACGCGAGGAATACGACCAACCCACTAGCTACTGATACAGCGCGGGCTGACTTCACCAGGCGTGCCACCGCTATACCGTAGAAGACAAAGATAGATGAGGCCGCAATGGCTATTAGGGCGCTGAGCATCTGCTGAGCGGGCGGAATTTCTGCGGTGGTAAACAGCGCAATGATATTGACGGCGATAACCGGCAGGGCAGTGGTGACGAGAGCGTTGAGCACCTTGCTAGCCAGCAGAGCACTGCGGCTCATGGGGGTCAGTGCCAGCTGGCGGCCCCAACCGGACTCTATTTCGATAACCGCCGTGCCTGATGAGGACACCGCACCGGTGACAGCCCCGTAGACTGCCATGCCGATCATGACGTAGGCGGTAGCGTTGCCATCTCGGAAGGGGGCTGAACCGTAGTCCTGCATCACCCCAAAGAGCAGGTAGAACCCGGCAGGCATGATGATCAGGTAGAAGAGGGTGGAAATATTGAAGAGGGAGTGCTTGAGGTCGTAGAAGAGAAAGCTGAGGCTCTGCATGGTTAGATCTTTTCTCCGGTGGTGTGGGTGGTGAGCTGGGTGAAGGCTTCAGCAAGGCTGGGTGCAATGATTTCCAGATTGGTGACGCTGTGGTTCTGCAGCAGGTGCAGGGTGAAAGCCTCGGCGTTGTGGCAGTGCAGGGAGTGCGTCGTTTGGTTGACCGTGTGGTTGCTGACTCCCCAGTCACGGGCTTGTTCTTGGGGGAGATGCAGGGTTGGGGCGTCCAGGGTGAAGCTGATAGCGCGGGTGCCAGCGTGATCCCGAATGGTCTGCGGGGTGCCGTCCATAATGAGCTGCCCGCCTGCCAGCACCACGATGCGCTGGGCGAACTCTTGGGCTTCTTCAAGGTAGTGGGTGGCAAAGAGAATGGTTTTGCCAGCCGTAGCCTGAACCCGCATGGACTCCCAGAATTGTTCGCGGGCGTTAACGTCCATGCCGGCTGTTGGCTCGTCGAGGAAGAGCAGGTCAGGGTTGCCCAGCAGAGCGATGGCGAACTTGACCTTCTGCTGCTGGCCGCCGGAGCACTTGCTGATTTTTCTGCGAGCAATGTGGCTGATACCAGCTGCTTCTAGCGCGGCATCTACATCGGGACGGCTGGGGTAGGTGGCTGCAACCATGGCAACCTGGTCGCGGACTGAGAGGTCGGTGAGTAGGCCACCTGTTTGCAGGACGGCGCTTACCCGGCCGTCTGCAACAGCCTGACTAGGGGAGGAGCCCCACAGCTTGACCGTACCGCTGGTGGGCTCGGTCAGCCCCAGCAGCATGTCGAGGAGGGTGCTCTTACCCGCCCCGTTCTCGCCCAGCAGGGCAACAATCTCACCGGTTTGCACCGAGAAACTGACATCTTTGACGGCCTCCACCGTGGCGGTGCGGGTGCGGAAGGTCTTGTTCACGCTGAGGATTTCAATTGCTGTGTTCATATCTCAAGTTTCCCGCCTGATAAGGCCCTTGGCTCAGGCTAAATGTCACGACCTGCCCCTGACATTTGTCACGGTCTCCGCCCGAGTTAAACCAGCGCGGGCTCTAAAGTACAAGCAAACTCACCCGCGACCGTCCTGCTAAAGGGACAGGCAAACCGCCATGCCTAGTAAACTGGGCACTAAGAACACCCCAAACAAAGGTTTATTTTTCCGTGGCTCTAACAATTGGCATCGTGGGTCTACCCAACGTCGGCAAGTCGACCCTCTTCAACGCACTGACCAAGAACAACATTCTGGCAGCCAACTACCCCTTCGCTACCATCGAGCCCAACGTGGGCGTCGTCAGCCTGCCCGATGAGCGCCTGGCTCGCCTGGCGGAGATTTTTGGCTCCGAGCGCATCCTGCCCGCAACCGTCTCCTTCGTTGATATCGCGGGTATCGTGCGCGGTGCATCCGAGGGTGAAGGCCTGGGCAATCAGTTCCTGGCAAACATTCGCGAGGCTCACGCTATCGCCCAGGTAGTGCGTGCTTTCGATGACCCGGACGTCATTCACGTGGACGGCAAGGTTGACCCCGCTTCTGACATGGAAACCATTAACACCGAGCTGGTGCTGGCTGACCTGCAGACCCTGGAAAACGCTATTCCCCGCCTGGAGAAGGCAGTGAAAATCAAGAAGGGCGATGCTACCCAGCTTGAGGAATACAAGAAGGCTCAGGCTGTCTTGGAGCAGGGTGACACTCTGATTTCCAAAGCAGAAGAGGCGAAAATCGATATGGCTCTGCTCAAGGAGCTGAACCTGCTGACCGCCAAGCCCTTCATCTTTGTTTTCAACGCGGACGATGGGGTGCTGGCTTCTGAAGAGAAGCAGCAGGCTCTGCGCGACATGGTTGCACCTGCTGAGGCTGTGTTCCTGGATGCCAAGCTTGAGGCTGACATGGTGGAGCTGGACGAAGAAGAAGCACGCGAAATGCTGGAAATGAGCGGTCAGGACGAGTCTGGTCTGGACAAGCTGGCTCGTGTGGGCTTCTCCACCCTGGGTCTGCAGACCTACCTGACCGCCGGCCCTAAGGAAACCCGCGCTTGGACTATCTCTAAGGGCGACACTGCGCCCCAGGCTGCCGGTGTTATCCACACTGACTTCGAGCGTGGCTTTATTAAGGCAGAAGTAGTTTCCTTCGACGACCTGGACGCCACCGGCTCCATGGCTGAGGCGAAGGCTAAGGGCAAGGTACGCATCGAAGGTAAGGATTACGTCATGCAGGATGGCGACGTGGTCGAGTTCCGCAGCGGTCTCGCCTCTGGCAAGAAGAAGTAGACGTGTTCACCGATTTCGTTCGCGACCACGCCTTCACCATCGCATGGTTCGGTCTGATGGCGTTCGTCTGGTTCGGCTGGGGTCAGGAGGACCCGCCGCCGGCGTGGCGACCATGGCTCGGCGCCGGATCGGTGATGGGCCTCCTGCTGGCAGGATTGTTCGGTTACGGGGTGTTCGCCCGGTGGGGTGAAGGCAGTGCGCTGGAGGGGAGGTACCCGTGGTTCGGGCTGGTCGTCGGCCTGGAGGTGCTGCTGGCGGGGGTCGGCTGCCTGTTCCTGAACCGCAGGGGTAAGGGCCGCTGGATGGCCTGGTGGGTGGCTCTCGTCGTGGCTCTGCACTTCGTGCCCCTGGCATTCTTCCTCGATGACCTGTCCTTGGCTGGCCTGGGGATTATTGAGGCGGCTGGGCTCGCTGCGCTGGTTCCTCGGGTTGGGGGCGAGGCCGACTCCAGCCGTCTGGTGGGGCCCTGGATGGGCATTACCTTGCTGGTCTTCGCCGGTGTCTCTGCCCTGCTGTTCGTGGTTCGGACGGGTACCCCTTGGTGACGCGCAGCCGCACCTGGGCGACCACTGGGTCCTGAGCGCGTCGACCCCAGCGACCCCCGGAACGGCTGAATCACGTTCTTGCCTGCCTGGATTCGCTTATCTGTTTGGACAAGCTGGCTCGTGTGGGCTTCTCCACCCTGGGTCTGCAGACCTACCTGACCGCCGGCCCCAGGGAAACCCGCGCTTGGACTATCTCTAAGGGCGACACTGCGCCCCAGGCTGCCGGTGTTATCCACACTGACTTCGAGCGCGGCTTCGTCAAGGCTGAGGTGAAGGCCAAGGCCAAGGTCCGCATCGAAGGTAAGGACTACGTCATGCAGGACGGCGATGTGGTAGTGTTCCGCTTTAATGTGTGAGGTGAGCAGCCTACAAACAGGGTCGTCGCTTCGTCGTCAGCGCATGAATCCGCTCCACCCCGAGGCATCGATGACGCAGAAGCGGTTACCCTCCGTATCCTCCATGATCACGTAACCTGCATCGGCGGTCCTGCCATCCCAAGGCACCTCACATGCACCGAGACGGGACAGACGTGCGATCTCCGCAGTTTGATCCGCGGCATAGAGGTCGAGATGTATGCGCGGCGGGAGAATCCGCTCGCTCGGCATCACGTCGAGCGATACGTTGGGCCCGGAGCACGGTCGGTCTATGGAAGCCGAGGTCCGCGATATTCCCACGAATGCCGCGCGACGGCCACATATCGGGATAGGGCTGCTGACAGGGACGCGCCGGTCGCGTGACCAGATTATGAGCCTCGTATCCGCGGAAGACTCGAGTGAAACTGCTCCCCGGTCCTTAGCGAGCAACGCGGTGCTGTGTTGGCTCCTGGACTTGTTCTGCTGACCTACTTTTTACACCTGACTGAGCGTGCTTATGCAGTCGAGGGCTATTCGGTTTCAGAAGCCGGTGGAGTTCCACTTCAACGTAGAAGCTGGCTTGAGGGCCACACTCTCGGCGTAATAGGCCGTCAACTAGTCGTTGACAATCTATGCGGGTCAACCTATGGTTGACACATGTCAGAGATCAAGAAAAATCCGCCCTCTTACTCGTGGGGCATCGCGCTCCTGTTCCTCCCGAGCGTCATCGGGCTCCTCCTGGTGTTCGATCTTCTTCCTGGTGTGTGGTGGCTGCAGGTCGCGGTGGTCGTCATCATCGTCGGATGTGTCGGCGTGGGTTCGTACCTCGCATGGTGGGGGAAGCGCCCCCGGGTGGCCCGCGGCGAATGGACACCTTCGGAGACCCTCCCGGAAGACGAGCCACGGTGAACAACGTCTCCGAGAGGCTGCAAGATGTCATGGCGGCACTTGTTCCGGTGTCGGAGCCCCGGGAGCCGGAGGATTTCATCGCCGCGATTGCGGTGGCTCACGCGATCGAGGAGCAGTCACGCGAACTCCTCCAGTCGAGCGTGCTCGCCGCACGCGAGTCGGGAGCGACGTGGGTCGATATTGGCAAGTCTCTGGGGATCTCCAAGCAGGCTGCGCAAAAGCGGTTCGCCGCCCCAGTGAAGCTTTCGGCGCGAAGCCTTGATCCGGGTGAGCGCCTGATCGGGCCCGTGGGCATCTTTGATGCGATTGACGAGCTCAATCTCGCCGGGCGATACGGCTGGCATAGTGTCGGATTCGGCGTGGCGCACCACCATGTCGTGCACTCGGACAAGCAGTGGGAGCATCGTCTGGTTCTCGGAACACGGAAGGCCTCGGCACTGATGGATGACGGATGGGTGGTAGTGGGCCGCTCGTTCCCCTACGTCCTCCTCAAGCGCGATACCGGTGTGTCGGCGGTGACGGAGCCGACTCTGAACAGCGGCTGAGTGCGCCGATCTGTCCGCCCCGGAACATCAAGCCAGACGATATTCAGCTACGGAATGCGGTAGTGTTCCGTTTCAACGTTTAAAGTCTAGAGATAAGAAGTGGGAAGTCAGCGGATGTCTCGCGGGGTCTTACTCATCAACCTGTGGGTGGTGAGATAGTGTGGCGCAGTTAGAGCCCATGTGGTCTTATCCGTTACTAAAGGCTATCGCCGAAGTTCTTGCCGACACCTCCGACGGGTTGACTGGTCGCGAGATTGGCGATTTACTCGTTTACTTGAGGATGGAGGACCCGAATCCAACTGCGACCAAGTGTGACCGTCTAACCGAAGCTTTCGTTGCTCGTCAGAAAAAGGACCTAAGCTCGAAACGCATAATTACTTTTATCGTCACGGCAATGGAGCCGGTACGGTATCGCAGGCAGCCGGAGCTCTTCACTCTTCGACAAGATAGGCTCAACGAACACCTTGCATTTGTCGGGATGCGAGTCAATGATGAGGGCAGGGTCGCTAAGGGTCCAATTGCCCAGACGTTAGATGAGGCATCTCGCATCGCATCATCGATTCGCGATGAACTTCACCGCCGTAAATGCCATTCTGAGGTACTCCGATACTGTTCGCTAGAGGTGCTAAAGAAGTCGCACTTCCATGCCTGTTTTGAGGCAACCAAGAGCATCTTTGATCGAATCCGGGACCTAAGCGGTGCTTCGGGCGACGGAGCTGCGCTTGTCGATACTGCTTTGGCGCTCGGCCAGTCGGGTATACCGATGCTCGCAATCAACTTTCTGCGGACGCAAACTGATAAGGATGAACAGACCGGGTTCGCTAATCTCATAAAAGGCTTGAACGGCCTTTACCGGAATCCGATGGCGCATGACCCGAGGATAAACCGCAGGATTACTGATGAGGAGTTGCTCGAAGTATTGACAATGGTCTCGATGATCCATCGAAGACTCGATTGCGTGTCGAGGTCCAGCGGAGGTTCGTCGTGAAAGATGAAAACGACTGCGAGGTCGAGCCTGATGACGGCGACGTATCAAAATCCGAGGGAGTAACTCGGGAGCCTGCAGAGCTGGCCACGAGCGACCAGAAGAAACAAACTGTCGGCTTCCAGATACCAGCGGAGTTCTCACGGTCTCTACAAACAAGTATGGGCAATAGCCTTTCTAGTGCCCTCGTGCCCCTGCAGGATCAAATCCAATCGACGATACCCGACTACAGTGCCATGATCTACGAGGTTCTTGCGCCGATCAATGAGCCTTTTCGGGAGCAGATTGCGCCAATTATCGCTAGTATCCCTACTTTCCCGATGCCGCTGTTTGACTTGCCAGCGCTACATACCCCGGTTATCAGCCCCGTAACTCAGGAGATACTCAAGCGAATCTCCGAGCATCAGACAGGCATATTGGAAGGGCTGAGGAGGTCTCTAGGGTCACTCTTCGACTCGCAGGCATCCCACGGCCTGAACCGTGCCCTTCTGCCTCCCAACCTCAAAGAACATGTGGGCGAGATTCATGTGAACCAGGTCCGCGAGCTCGTCGAGAAGGAAGGTATCCCTCTCTATCTCGTGCCTCGTGGACGGACGGCTCTTCGACTGTTGCGAGCGAAGGACAGCGCAGGGCGACGCCAGGTGCTCGGTGAATGTTACGAGTCAATTATCGAGGACTGTGCTGTGGTGTTGGAAGGGGCAGACCACCAGGTGGTCGGCGATGAGCTTACCTTTGCCCTCGACGGACTCGGCGCGATGCGGGCTGGGCATTTTCGTTCTGCTCAGGCTATGTTCACGGTTACGCTGGACACGCTTATCTACCGTTATTACCCCGACAGGGAAATACGTAGCGCCATCACGAATCGTAAGAGAGGCGATGATATCCCAGGTGAAATCGATAATATGAGGGTACACGAAGCGTTCGTGTGGCTACCGATTTGGAACGCGCACGAGGCGTTCTGGAAGGACAAAGGTGACAAGGTGCCGCACTACTACTCGCGCCACGCCAGTGTCCATGCTGTCTCCCCTCGCCAATTCAACAAGCGTAACTGCATCCAGGTTCTCATGCTGATAACGAGCCTCATCGGTTATATCGACCAGGTGAACGCATAAGTCAGATAGGGCTACTCCTCCCAGATAAAGCCAAACTCTGCAGACCTAGTCCTCATGACCGGCAATGTCGCCATGCACATTCTCGGGCAAGCTTGGAAGCAAACACTGAGCGATATTGCCCAAGGCCTCAACCTCGGGGGAGTGCTCGCCTTTGAAACCCGCAACCCAGAGGCCAGAGCCTGGGAAAAGTGGAACAAGACCGGTAGGAAACGCATGACCTCTGCCGGTGTGCTTCATGAAACGACGACCGTGAGTGAGCCGGATAGTAATGGCATAGTAACCATGGTGGAGGTCAATAGATGTGAAGATACGGGTGATATTTTAGAGCTTGAATCTCACCTGCAATTCCGCTCGCTTGAAGTGATCAGGCAAGACCTAGAGAATGCGGGTCTCTATATCGATAAGGTATATAGCTCTTGGAGTCGGGATGAGTTTGTGGGCGGCGCAAACCAACCTCTCATGATTGTGCTTGCCCGGAGTGCAGCCAGCTAGGTTAGTCTGCTCGAGAACCCCCTTCACGATGGGCGCCGTTGGTTCCACCGGCGCAGAACTAATACACACCCCATGGAACGATCCCCGCCCAAAACTGTTGCTAGGCTCCGTAGTAGCTGCGCACCGCAAGACTCAGCCCAAAGAAATCCTCGCCCTTGTTGAGATCAACCGCTAAAAGCCTCTCAATGGTCGCTATCCGGGAATAGAGGGCTGTGCGTGAAAGGTGAAGCTCCTGGGCCGCTGCTGACCGGGACGTCGGGTGTTCGAGCAGGGTACTCAGCGTCACCATAAGATCAGAATCGTTGCGAGCATCGTGCAGCAGCACAGGCTGCAGGGTGGTTTCGCCAAACTCCTGCACCCTCACGTCCTGATGTAAGTAGTTCACTAGACCATCGAACTGGTTTCGGTCAGCCCGTCGCAAAGCAACCCCGGTCTCAGGAATCTGAGCGTTCAGAGCGCTCATTCTGTGCAGGGCAGAACTTAAGTCAATGGGCCCCCTAGGGCCGGTAGCCACCAGAAATTCGATAGCTGTTCCAAGCCCTGCCAGAGCTTGCCTCGCAACTTCTGCCAGCTCAGCAGCCTCCCACTTTTGGGAGTTTGCTGAAATAATGCAAACCACTCGGTGACTATTATTTTCGTGGTGAGCTACCATCACTTCAACATCGGGACTAATCGATAACAGGACGTCACGAACGGATGTTAGCGATAGTCGTTCGGCGGATCGAAGCTCAGAAGCTAACAGGGCCCGCCCATCGGTATGAAAACCGTTGGATTCCAACACAACCTTTTGGCCCTCGACGGTTGTAAAGCGGTTTTTCAGCACCCGTTTTAGCCCCATACGTTCCCGTAAGTCAGTCCACGCATGAGGGTTCGAAGCGCCCAGCCTTTCGATGGTGAGCGCCATTGCCGCGTGCCTCATCGTGTGCAAGGTTAAGGTATCGTCCAAAACTGCACCCCGCACAAACAACCTGCCCCAGTGAATACCCTGCCCTTGAATATCTATAAAACTCCAGCTCACCTCAGAATTTTCAGGGTCTTGAACGGTAACAGGGTTAGCAATCAGACCGGCTGCGCTGTGATCAGATGCCCAGCGTCGTGATTTACCCTCCCACCCTTGCAACAACTGCGAGGGCAACTCATGGCCCTCAGCGTATAGAATGACGCGGTGGGCCAGGTCCTCAAGGACCACTGGCAGTGCAAGCTCACGGGACGTATGTAGAATCAGTTGCTCGGCCTGAGCCCTGTTATACATGAGACTCCAGAAGGACTCATTAATACGTTGTAGCTGTTCAACCTGCTGAAACTGGCGCGAAAGAACCGCAGAGTGCACTGCCTCGGTGACCTCTAAGAAACGAACCTCACCCGCGGTAACAATCAGAGGTAACTCCCGCTCTGCACAATGCTCAAGAATGTCTTGCGGTAATTCATCAAGTACAACACCTATTTCGATAAGCAGGGCGGCCGCTCCTGCGTCCACCCATTTATCAATGGTTCTGTAGCGTTCTGGAGCGGTTTTTCCTAGGCTAGCTCCGGTGGTGAGCAAAAGTTCACCGCCGTCGATCAGTTCACCCCCGCGAGGGGTGTCAACCACGTGGACCCACCGTATTGGCTGATCGAGATGGCTTGCTTCGCTTAATAGTCTGGTACCCGCAGCTACTAGTACCGGCAGAGCCAGTATGTCTTTGAGAGTGATTGCTTCAGCTGAGCTGAGGGTCATAGGCTGCGTCCTTAGGTATCCGAGCGTTTACATCATGGGGGAACTAGTTCAGTTATCAAAAAAGGTGTACATGTTGAAATTTTATGTATGCAACCTCTGAAGGACGCGCATGACTCGGCATAGTCAGCGTTGACAGTTTGTTTAATTTCGGGGCGAAAACTGAACAACTTAGCTCTAGTTGCGGTACAGGTGAAATGAAACGATGGAAACTAGCCCCACTGGCTAACCGTCAACTGAACCAGATACCCAAGGAAAAAGGTATGACCACGCTCACCAGAATTCCTCACATCATCGGAGGCAAAGAAGCTTCCGGCAGCGACCGTTTTGGCCCCGTTTTCAATCCCGCAACGGGCGAGCAAACTGGCGAAGTCGCGCTCGCCGATGCCAGCACTGTAGAAAGAGCGGTGTCCACCGCCGAAGCAGCCCTCCCCGGATGGAGGGCTACAGGGCTAGCCAAGCGTACAGCTATTTTCTTCAAGCTCCGTGAAATCATAACTTCGCGTCAGGAAGAATTGGCAGAAGTAATTTCTTTGGAGCACGGTAAGGTACCTTCGGACGCAGCGGGTGAAATCGCGCGCGGGCTTGAGAACGTCGAATTTTGTGCGGGCCTCTTGCACCACATGAAGGGCGAGTTCTTAGAGCAGGCGGCAAGCGGTATTAACGTGCATCAAACACGCCAGCCGGTTGGAGTGGTTGCCTGTATTACCCCCTTTAATTTCCCTGCAATGGTGCCTCTGTGGATGGTAACCGCTGCAATTGCTGCTGGTAACACCGTGATTTTGAAACCGTCAGAACGCGACCCTTCATCTGCTAACTGGATTGTTAAGGCTTTCCACGAGGCCGGTCTGCCTGATGGGGTGCTCAATGTAGTGCACGGCGACAAGGACACTGTTGAAGCTATTATCGATGCCCCCGCAGTTAAGGCTGTTAGCTTCGTTGGATCAACCCCTATTGCTCAATCGATCTACCAACGTGCCACGTCCCAGGGAAAGCGCTGCCAGGCGCTGGGCGGCGCTAAAAACCATATGGTGGTTATGCCTGATGCTGATCTTGATGCGGCAGCGGACGCCGCTATCTCGGCTGGGTTTGGCTCAGCAGGGGAGCGCTGTATGGCAATTTCTGTGGTCGTTCCTGTGGGTGATATCGCTGATGAGCTGGTGCAGAAAATCCAGGATCGCATGGGCGAACTAAAGGTTGGGCCAGGCACCAACCCTGAGAATGAGATGGGCCCTGTGATTACCGCCCAAGCCAAGGAACGTATCGAAGGGCTCATCGCTGGAGCTAATGATTCGGGTGCCACGGTGCTGGTTGATGGCCGTGAGGCTGACCTACCGGCGGAGGGCTACTTTGTTGGGCCTACCCTCATAGATCATGTGAAGCCGGGGATGCCGGTTTATGATGAAGAAATTTTTGGCCCTGTGCTGGTCGTTTCGCGTGCCGATTCGTTTGAAGAGGCGGTCAGTCTGATCAACTCTAACCGGTACGCTAACGGTACCGCTGTCTTCACTCGTGATGGCCGTACCGCCAGAGAGTTTGAGTTCAACATCGAGGTTGGCATGGTGGGCATTAACGTCCCCATCCCTGTACCTATCGGGGCCTTCTCCTTTGGTGGGTGGAAGGACTCCTTGTTTGGTGACACCCACATTTACGGCCCAGAAGCTTTCAATTTCTATACCCGCCGTAAGGTCGTCACGCAGAGGTGGCCGCTGGCGAGTGAGTCCCAAATTAATCTGGGCTTCCCAACCAACTAACTTTGCTCATTAGCACAGATAAGGAGTAACACTTATGGACGGCAACGTCTTTCACTCTTGGTCAGCTCAGGACCTCATTGACCCTGTCAACGTGGTTTCTGGTCAGGGCTCTACCTTCACCGATGACCAGGGCCGAGACTACCTTGATTTTTCATCCCAACTGGTTAATCTAGCTCTAGGGCATGGCAACCAGCGGTTGATTCAATCAATCAAAGATCAGGCAGATCGACTGGTGACCATCCAGCCTTCCTTCAAAAATGACACCCGTAGTCAACTTGCTCAAGAGCTAGTGGAGCGGGCGGGGGAGAGCTTCGGTTCAGTATTTTTCACCAATGGTGGAGCAGAAGCTAACGAGAACGCCGTGCGCATGGCGCGGGGCTACACTGGGCGGCGAAAGGTTATGTCAGCCTACCGCTCCTATCATGGAGCGACCTCTACCGCGATTTCTTTGACAGGCGATCCGCGACGTTGGGCAAATGAACCTTCGGATTCCTCGGTGGTGCATTTCTTTGGTCCCTACACTTACCGTTCAGCTTTCTGGTCCGAGGATGAGGGGCAGGAATGTGAGCGTGCTTTGGCTCATCTGGAGCAGCAGATTATCCTTGAGGGATCTCAGACCATTGCAGCCATTATCTTGGAAACCGTGGTAGGCACCAATGGAATTCTGGTACCACCTGAGGGTTACCTGCCAGGGGTTCGCGCGCTGTGTGACAAGTACGGCATCGTCTATATTGCCGATGAGGTCATGGCAGGTTTCGGGCGCACAGGCACTCTTTTTGCGGTTGAAAACTTTGGGGTTGTGCCTGATCTGATCACCTTCGCTAAGGGAGTGAACTCTGGTTACGTTCCTCTGGGTGGGGTCATTATCTCCAAGGCAATTCAGAAGACCTGGTCTACGACAGCTTACCCAGGTGGGCTGACCTATTCAGGTCATCCTTTGGCTTGTGCTCCAGGTTTAGAGACTCTCAAAATTTTTGATGAGGACAAGATCCTTGATCGGGTGCGTGACCTGGGCGAGAGGGTGGTGCGTCCCCGGCTCGAGGCGATGAAAGAGAAATACAACATTGTAGGTGAGGTTCGTGGGCTGGGGCTCTTCTGGGCTATCGAACTGGTCAAAGATAGGGAAACGAGGGAACCTCTCGTGCCCTTCAATGCCTCTGGTGCCGATGCTGCTCCGATGAATGATTTTGCGGGTTACTGCAAGCAGAACGGCGTGTGGCCCTTCGTGCACTTTAACAGGGTGCACGTTGCTCCACCGCTGGTGATTTCGGAGGAGGAACTGGTGCGGGGCTTGGATGTTTATGACGCCGCTCTTGCCGAACTCGACGAGAAAAACTAATACCTTAGCAAAGGAATAAAGCCCCATTCTCATCTATAGAGTATTGAATATCTACCACCGTACTCTGCCCCTGTCCCATTCTTGAGAAGAACGGGGCAGGGGGGATTAGGGTGTTTATTTTTATTAAAGTAGATTCAATTCAGTAGCGTTCCGGAGGTAGGATTCCTGCCGGCAACACTCTGTTATCTATTACTGTCTAAAGAGAACGTTTTGATAATTGAGCAATGAGGTTTTGTCCACCACACTAGTAAGTAAAGCAATGTGTTCCATGCCTCAAAAATATGAGGTTGTTTCGTAAGTGGCCTACAGGCTCAGACGGAAAGGGTTTGAAATGTTTGGATTACCAGGGTTTACCGTCCTAGTGATGACCGTTATTCCACTGTTCTGGATTATATACACCGCAGGGTTCTACTTTATGACCCGAGACTGGGCCAATGCAGATGAGGAGGATTAGGCTGTGAACATTGCAATAGCATTCCTCATCATCTACTTTCTCGCTATGATTCTGATCGGAATCTGGGCGATGAAAAAGTCTAGTAATGACTCAGAAGATTTCCTCCTTGCCGGACGCTCCTTGGGCCCAGCAGTGACAGCCTTGCGTTTGCAGTCCTCCTCGATGTCGGGCTATATGTTCGCTGGAGCTGGCTCTCTCGGGTACTCATCGGGTTACTTTGGTATGTGGTACGCCCTGGGTGATTTGGGCGGCGGCGTCCTCAACCTCTCTATTATCGGCCGACGCATGCGTAAGCTCACCAAGATTCTGGGATCAATTTCCTCCATTGAGTACCTTGAAAATCGCTACCAGTCTTCAGCCGTGAGAATGGTTGCATCCATCTTGGCTCTGGGCGGTCTCTTTCTCTACCTGATGAGCCAGTTCATCGCAGGTGGTGCCGGGTTAGCCTCTGTGACCGGTGTAAGCTTCGATATTGCCCTTGTCATCGCGGTAGCGGTGATTGTCTCCTACACCTTCCTCGGTGGCTACCTTGCTGTCGCCTACACCGACTTCGTCCAGGCCATCATCATGTTGATTGGCATGGTCTGGATTCTTATCGCCACCTTGCAGGCAGTAGGGGGCCTGACCGCCGGCCACCAGCAGATTGAAGCCATCAACCCCAACCTGCTCACCATGTTTGGTGCTGACCTTGAATATCAGAATCAGTGGGGATTGATTATTGGTGCCCTTCTGATCTTCTCGGTTGGTTACATGGGCTGGCCCCATGTTGTTGTATCCCATATGGCAATGAAAAAGCCTTCGGTATCGCGCATGGCCGGCGTTTATTCAACCGCCTTCAACTTACTCTTTATCCCCGCTCCCTACCTGGTCGGTCTTCTTGCCCTCATCGTGGTGCCTAACCTGGCAGCCCCTGAACAAGCTATTTTTGAGGTTGCAAAAACTGTATTGCCGAGCTTCGCTGTAGGTATTGTTATGGCTGCGGTGATGGCCGCAATTATGTCTACCGCTGATGCCCTGCTACTCCAGGCTTCAACCATCGCTTCTCGTGACCTTGTTGGGCGCTTCTTCCTCAAAGAGGTCTCTGAAAATACCCTGGTGAAGGTTTCGCGAATCACCGTATTAGTGATGGCACTGGGAGGTCTGACGATGGCGTTGCTTCAGCCCCCGTCCGTCCTCTTCCTCGCTACTTTCGCGGCAACTGTGCTCGGTGCAGCCTTTGCCCCTGCTTATATATGCGCAGTCTGGTGGAGGAAAGCTAATAAGGTGGGTGCCCTTGCTAGCATGCTGGTAGGTAGCTCGGTCTCTGTTGTGTGGAAGCTTGGAGACTTGGGGGCGGTAACTGGGCTGGACCCCATGCTGATAGGTATCGTCTGTTCAACGGTGGCAATGATTGTTGGATCGCTTCTCACCCAAAAATCACACCCAGTCTCAGCGCATATTTTGGACGCCATTGATAGCGCTGCTAGCGTCACTAGCACCCGCTCAACTCGGGATGTCAAGGAAGACATTGACCTGTCGACCCAGATGCCGGAAGGTAGGTAAAGACCGTGACACAGCAGAAGGCTATTAAAGCGTCGGTGACCTACCACGAAGCTCTTGAGCTAGCTCAAAAGGTCTTCCCTGAAAAGGATTGGACGCGAACACTTGAGCCCAGCTATTACCGGCTTACAGGTGTGGTGTTCAGGGTATCGTCACCCAAAGGGCCTTCACGCCGGCTCAATGGCCAGCTTATTCGTGTGCTGGTAGACCCCCGCACCCGCAGAGCTTGGACTTCGGATGATTGGAATCTCTCGAGCGAACCAGTAGATTCTGACCTGGTGCGAGAAGAACCCCTGGACGATTTAGAGCGTCAGCAGCTGGTGAAAATTGCGCAAGAGGCAGCCTATATACAATTTCTTAAGCACTACAGGCTTGCTGCAAGCTTCGAGTTTTTACTTGAGCACGTTCAAGAGGCTGTATGGAAGCCCAACTGGTATGCCGAAACCCGAAGTCACCGCCTCCTGATTGACGGGATTACCGGGCGCTATGCAACCGCCACAAAACCAACGGCCGGTGTGTCACCTATCTCAGTGCCCTAAGTAGGCGTATTATGTAGTCAGCACTATCAGCAACCGTAAAGGTGGACATCATGAGAGCACGTATCGCACTAGTAGCTGGCATCGGCATCGGATACGTTCTAGGCGCTCGCGCAGGCCGCGAAAGCTACGAAAAGATTAAGACCCAGGCCACCAACGTCTGGCATGACCCCAAGGTGCAAGAAGGCATCAAGGCTACCGAAGAGACCATCAAGGAAAAGGCTCCTGTTGTAGCTGAAAAGGCTAAGGAAGCAGCTGCCACTGCAGCTGACAAGACCAAGGGAGCAGCTGCCACTGCAGCTGACAAGACCAAGGCTAAGGTCGAAGAGGTCAAAGAAACTCGAGCAGAGCACAAGGCTGAAAAAGCTGCTGAGAAGGCAGTCAAGGACGCTCCCGCTGACGTCATTTCAGACCCTGCAACTGCACCTGAGGACGAAGGTCCTGCCCTCTCCTAAGCCCTTGTGTGAGGTTTAATAACCCGCCCCTACCCGCGCTGCTAAGCGTTGGTAGGGGCGGTTTTTCATTTGTGTATTTCTGCCATAGTAGAAGCGAACATGCCGGCAGAACAATAAACTCCGCTCCCAGACCCAATCAGGCCCAAGACAGCGTTTTTATATCTGCGGCTACGTTCCGCGTCAATGGGCCGACGAGGAAGAAGTGCTGCGATACCTGGCGAGTTCTTTAGTCAGCTCAGTGATTTCTTCCTCGGTTAGATAGGGCACCGGATGAACCAGAACCTTATTAAGGTGGGTTCTAAAGGCCCGGCTCAAATCTACCGGCTCAGAGCGTCGCCCATCTAAAATTGTTTTAGCGGTGATACCTTGGCCTAAAATCAGCAATTGATCAGCCTGCGCTGCAGCGTCCGTGCCCGGTGTGAGCTCCCCAGCGCGTTCTAGCCAGGCGAACATGTCATGATAGGTGACGCGAAGCTGCTGAAGACTGCGGTGGGCGATTTTCCGTAGCTCAGGGGTGGATCTCATCTCGGCGATCATAACCATCATCACCCGTGCGTAGGTTTCAGTGGCAGGAATAAGAGGAATCTGAAACTCTAGAATCCTCACGGCACCATCAACAGTGAGACCGTCTCTAGCCCGGGCTCTCACGTTCTCTTGAATACGATCCGTCAAAAGTTGCAGCGCGTACTCGAGTAAATCCAGCCGACTTTTAAAAGAGTGCCGCAAAGAACCCGCCGAAATACCCGCTTCAGCAGCTACGTTTCTGATTGAAATGGCACTGACTCCATGCTCATCAAGGAGCTTCCACACTGCTGCCGAGAGAAACTCTTTACGTTCTGTGTGATCGATAAGTTTAGGCACGAGAGGTTCCTTGGGTTCTAGTCAGTGTTCTTTAAGGACGCGAGGTGCATCTTAAGTGGCGTCTGCAGCTCCTGGTCAGAGGCTGTTTGGTCAGAGAGCATGTAGGAGACATGTACCCCGAACAAAAGCGAGACAAGGGTATCAGTTTCGTACTGAACGTCGATATCTGATCTGATGCGCCCGTGAGCTTTCAGCTGGCTCAGAATAAAACTGTAAGTGTAGGACAGCTCGGTTTCCTGCTGCTGAAGCATGCGCGCAGCACCCGGGATGTTAGATGTTTCTGCCAGCATGCCAACTACCACCTCAGAGTACATGCGGCTTTCGTTGCTCGTGGGTAAAAAGCCGAACAGCAAATCCTCAAGGTGATCGATGAGGGGGCCGGTGACCTTCCGGCTGGTGAGCGATGCCAAAAATTTTTGACCGCTGTAATCAAGGGAGTAGAGCATCATATCGTTCAGGATGGGAAAAACATGGCGCAGGGAACCTGTTGAGATACCGGCTTCTGCTGCCACAGTCCGGACAGAAACGCCACGAACGCCCTCGCGCGCCAGAACAGCCCATACCGCCTGAGCTATGTGCTGTTTACGTTCTTGATGGTTAATGAGTTTTGGCACATCTTAATGATGCGCTAAAAACTTCATTTTGTGTGTTAATAAAAATTCTCTTTTTCCTGTGAATATAAGAGCGTTGGTGTGCTATAAAAGGCAGGAAGATTTTGCCGTCATGCCTGGCACCGGGGTCACTATCAATTACATAATCGGAGTGAGCTACCACAGCCCGGTGATGCTCCATGCAGATAACGGTTGTTCCACCGTCTACCAGCAGACCTAAGAACTGCTCGATATTATCCAGGTGCAGATCAGTTGGCGACCAGGCGCTCCTCGTCCACAAGGATGGCGCTGGTTAGGCCCTCGGCAGAGTCAACATCGGGGCGGTGCTGGTGGGGCATGAAGCCCTCCTAGGGAGGTGTGAGTCTAATGAAAATCAAGCTCAGCGAAGAAGAGTAAAATGCTAAGCGTCCTCTAGACCTAGAAAGTTGACTACCGCATGTTTGCTCTGCCCCTCATGATTCTGGGTGGGGCTCTGCTTCCCATTCAAACCACCTTTAATTCCAGGTTGCGGGAGTCTGTAGGGTCCCCTTTCCTCTCATCTTTGGCGTCCTTCGTCGGTGGTACGCTCTTCCTGCTCTTTCTCTCCACGGTTGTTGAGGGCTACTTCTGGTTTTCCCCGGAGGACGTGAGTGGGCAACCCTTTTGGATTTGGATTGGTGGCCTGCTGGGCGTCATCGGTCTTACCACCAATATCTTTATCTTTCCCAAATTGGGCGGGGTGCAATCCGTCATCCTGCCCATCACCGGGCAAATCCTCATGGGCCTTATCATTGACCAGTTCGGGCTCTTTTACGCACCTCAGACTTCCCTGACCCCCTTCAGAAGTATCGGGGCCGCTCTGGTTCTGACCGGTGTGTTCGCTGCTATTTTGCTAGGACGCCGCGCCAAGGCACCGGCTAGTGGTACGCAACAACAGGGAGTGACCTCACCTAGCAGTCAGCTGGGGTGGCAGGCTTTGGCTATTTTCTCGGGTTTTCTCATGGCCATGCAGTCACCCATCAACGCGCGTCTGGGCACCCTCATCGATTCCGGGCTGAAGGCTGCCCTCGTGTCTTTTACCGTAGGCACCTTGGTATTACTGCTCCTTGCCTTAGCGCTCCGCCTCAAATTTAGGGTGAGGGTGCCAGACGGTAAAACTGCCAACCCGCTCTGGATGTGGGTAGGCGGCCCGCTAGGCGCCATCTTCGTCACCTTTAACGCCCTTTTTGTGCCCATTCTCGGTGCAGGCTCTACCATTATGGCCGCATTGACCGGCATGGTGACTGCCTCACTCATCGTTGATAAGTTCGGAATCTTCGAAGCTCCCCGTCGCCCGGTGACCGTGCTGCAGGCTGCCGGTATCGCGGTTATGCTGGCAGGTGTTGCACTCATTCGCCTCACCTAACCTACTGTGGGTGAAGTTCCTAGCAGGTTGAAGGACGCCGCCGCAGCCCTTCCTCAGAGATAAACGCTGAAGGTCTACTAGGGCACGCGGTGAGTCCATTCTTCGGTGGCGAACTTTTCATCGACCAGTTTCTGAGCAGCAGCCATATCGGCGTCGGTGAGCTCACCCAGGCTAGCACCGTACCTGCCGGTGAAAGTATTAATCATGGTCTGCACGATTTCTTCACGGCTGGCGCCTGTCTGACGGCGCAAGGGATCAACTCGCTTCTTGGCGGAACGGATGCCCTTATCCACAATCTTTGCCTGCCCGATGCGCAGGACTTCCAGCATCTTATCTGCGTCAATGTCATAGCTCATGGTGACATGGTGTAGCAGGCCGCGGGCGTTGCGTTTCTGTGCAGCCCCGCCAATCTTGCCTGCTTCAGAGGTGATGTCGTTAATGGGCTTGTACCACGCTTTCACACCCAGCTCTGCCAGTGCAGCCAGCACCCACTGATCCAAGAACTCATAGGACTTCTCATAGGACAGCCCTGCCACCAGCTCCTTGGGTGCGTAGATGGAATAGGTGACGCAGTTGCCGCCCTCCATAAACATGGCACCGCCACCAGAAATACGGCGTACCACCTGCACATCGTGCTCAGCCACACCTTCAGGCCACAGCTCATTGGTGTAGGACTGGAAGGAGCCAATCACCGTGGCACGGTCCTCCCAATCCCAGAACCGCACAATAGGACCGCGCCGCCCAGACAGTACCTCTTCAAGTAGATACTCATCCAGGGCAACGTTCATCGCAGTGGGCAGAACGCCGGGGCGCAGAATGGTCCAGTCGTAGTCTGTAAATTCCTTGGCACCAGCCAGAGTACGGCGCACAATAAAAGCGATGTCTTCTACCGTAAAGCCGTGCAAAGATAAATCATCGCCAAACTGTGCAAGAGCTGAGTTAATGCGGGTGACCAGGGCATCGGTGTCCTCATGCACCGACGCTCCTACCAAGGCAGGTGCAAGTTCAAAGAAAGCCTCCTCCGGCTCAATAAAGAAATCACCTGAAACCTTAGCGCTGGTGAGAACCTCCCCATCGGTCTCAAAATCGACCACCACCAACTTACCGTTCACCACCTTGCGCTCGCCGTGGTAGCTCTGCTTTTCTGACATAATGACTCTGCCCTTTCTTCTGGCGTGAGTCATATTTTATTCTCCAGCAATGAGCGCCTACAAGGGGCGAGGCTCAGGTAGCAGTGAGAGTAAGCGTAGAGCCAAATACCTTGCCAGAAGCAGGTAATCAGAGACACAATAAACCTATGGCTACAACTAAATTTCAAGGCACCGACGTCCAGACCGTAGGCGAACTGCCTGCCGTCGGCTCACAGGCCCCCAACTTCACCCTGGTCACCACAGGTCTCGAAAACACCACCGGCGCAGACTTTGAGGGCAAGAACCTTGTTCTCAACATCTTCCCCTCGATTGACACCGGTGTGTGCGCCGCATCAGTGCGCAAGTTCAATGAAAAAGCTGCCAAGCTTGAGAACACCGCCGTGCTCTGCGTGTCCAAAGACTTACCCTTCGCACTGGATCGTTTCTGCGGCGCTGAAGGCATCGAGAACGTCGTTTCAGCGTCCGCTTTCCGCGATAGCTTCGGCGAAGACTTCGGCGTGACCATGACCGATGGCCCTCTAGCAGGTCTCCTGGCACGCTCCGTGGTCGTCCTCAACCCCGCTGGTGAAGTTATCTACACCCAGCTGGTCGATGAAATCACCACCGAACCTGACTACGAAGCAGCACTCGCAGTCCTCTAATGCTCCATAAAAAACTGGCCCTCGCTACAGCAAGCGGGGGCCAGATGTCTTTAAGCAGGCTGTTAGAAAACCCAGTTAGAAAGGATTACGCAGACCGCGGTGCCAGCCACCAGGCTCAGGGCCAGGTTTCCGCGCCACAGGTGCAGACCGGCAGTGACCACTGAACCGGCCAGATAGGGGATAGCGGTGTGGGCTGAGGAGTAGTCGATGCTAACCAGTACGTAAAAACCCAGACAAATAATTGCACCCATAGGCACCCACTGCGAGAGATTCTCTACCAGTGCGTTGCCTTTCAGCGCGCTCTTGATACCGAAGGGAATTAGGCGCAGGGTAAAGGTGATGCCGGCAGCCAGAAAAATTGCCGTCAGAATATAGCTGGTATTAGGCATACTGACTCTCCTGGGTAGAGTTCTTGCAGGCGTCCTGACGGCCTTGCACAAGATGGCGCAGAATCAAGAAGCACACCAGGGCTAGCAGGGCAATCAGCAGCATGGACTGCGGGTAGAGAATGATAGCGGTGATGGACGCCGCGGCAGCCAGCGAAGCGGTGACATGATCCTTGACAGCGCGGTAAGCGTCGATGGAAAGAATGATGAACATGCCAGTCATAACGAAGTCCACGCCTGCAAGGTTGCTCAAGAAAGCTGCGCCTATGAAGTAGCCCAGGGTGGAGCCACCCCACCAGCTGACCCAGAGGAGCAGCGAAACGGTCAGGATTCTACCCTGGCGGTAATTCTCAGAGCCCGGCCCCGTGTTCACTGCGTAGGCCTCATCGCAGAGCATGTAAACAGCTAGCGCCTTGGCGAAGCCGCCCCGCACATTTTGTAGCGGGTAGCTGATGCCGTAGACCAGGTGCCGGGCGTTCATAATCAGGGTGGTGGATGCAATGAGCGATAGGGGAGCGGCGGCCGCGATCATACCTACCAGCAAGAACTCAACAGATCCGGCGAAAACCACGGCAGACAGCACGGGGGCAACCCACCAGGCTAACCCGTAGGATGACACCAGCACACCCAGACCCATACCCATCACCACAAAGCCAAGGCACATGAAACCGGCAACGCGCAAGCCCTCGCGGAATCCGCTCTCACCGGGCAAAGTATGCACATGCTCGCCAGAAATTACGGGCAGCGCCCCGGTCGCTGTAGCAGGGCTGGTGACCTCGCTGGTCGTCACAAGAGACAGTGAAGTAGTTGTGGTTCTTTCCTGGTGCATAAGAACAAGTCTAGATAAAAAGCCCCGCAAAGTGTTTGCTTTTTATTGCTAAAAAACAGCTCTCATAGCAATATTAAGCACATGGATAACCTTGATAGCGCAATTATTGAAGAGCTTACCGCTAATGGTCGGCTCACCAACCAGGAACTTGCTGCTCGGGTAGGGCTAACAGCTGCCCCCTGTCTGCGCCGGGTGCGTCGGCTAGAAGAAGCTGGAATTATTGCTGGCTACACTGCCCGCATCAACCATGCCCTGCTCGATGAAGGCTTTGAGGTGCTGGTCTTCGTAGATCTTTCACGCAACGACCTGCCCAGCGTAGAAGCCTTTGAGAGCACCGTCCTTGCCGATCCAGCTGTCATCGAATTCCGCCGCATGTTCGGTCTGCCCGACTACTACATCAAGGTACGCGTGAAAGACTCAGAAGCCTATGAGCGCTGGTACAGTGCGCTCGCCTCTCAGCACGAGTACATCTCCCGCATCGATTCGCGGATCACTATGAAGCTACTCAAAGCGCCCTAACCGCCCTAGCTGTGACAGCGCACGGAATAAGTAGCTAGCGCCGCACGTTTTGATAAAAAGACCTCTTACTCCATTCGTATAAGGAGAACACCATGGCAGAAAATGCCCGCACTGAAGACCCTAACTACCGCGCTGTGCCCGTTGAGCGCATCGGTAAAAAGCACTACCGAGCCACCGGCGCTAACGGGGCTACCTTGGATTTTGGCCAGGGGGAGGGGATGCTGACCCCGGTCGAGCTACTGCTTGCCGCGATCGCTGGTTGCTCCGCCGTGGACGTCGATGTGGTGACTTCCCGAAAGGTGGAGCCCGAGACTTTTGAGGTGCTGTCCTCTGCCATCAAGCAAAATGAGGACGGCGCTGTTCGGCTTGATGATATTCAGGTGAGCTTCAATGTAACCTTCCCCGCCGGTGCTGAGGGCGAGAAGGCGCAGAAGATGGTGGATCGCCTGATTAAACTCTCGGCCGAGAAGGACTGCACCGTCAGCCGCACTGTCGAGCACGCCACCAAGGTTACTTTTATCAACGAGAACGCCTAGGTCAACCCGGGTACATTTCTAGCCCGCTCTTCGTCTCAACCGCGCCGCCCTGCGCTCCAGCCCCCATGTTCGCTGGAGTGCAGGGCGGCTCTTTTCTGCGCTCTAGGCTGGATATCACGCGGTGTTTAGGGTTCAAATGGACGCTATGGTGGTAATCTAAAGTTTGTCTTATGCCCCATTAGCAAAACTGTTGGGGTAAGTTCTTGGGTCCTGGATGTAATCCTCCAGCCTCCTAACTACCGAAAGCAGCACGCACCTTATGTCTACTGATGCAGTTCCCACCCCGGTTGGTGAGAATAAAGAAGAGCTGAAGCGGGGCCTGCGCAGCCGTCACCTCTCCATGATTGCTATTGGCGGCGCTATTGGCACCGGCCTCTTTGTCGCTTCAGGTTCCACCATCGCAACCGCTGGCCCCGGCGGTGCTCTGCTCGCCTACTCGCTCATCGGCATCATGGTGCTGCTCCTCATGCAGTCCCTGGGCGAAATGGCAGCCAACCTGCCCGTAGCAGGCTCCTTCCAGACCTTCGCTTCCCGCTACGTCTCAGAGTCCTTTGGCTTCGCTATGGGGTGGAACTACTGGTTCAACTGGGCCATTACCGTTGCCGCAGAACTGGTCGCTGCCGGCGTCATTATGTCCTACTGGCTCCCCGGCGTCCCCGGCTGGATCTGGGCGGGTCTCTTCCTCTTCATCATCTTGGGCATCAACATTCTTTCAGCGCGTGCTTACGGCGAATCAGAATACTGGTTGGCTGCCATCAAGGTGCTCACCGTCATCGTCTTCCTCATTGCAGGTATCCTCATGATTTTTGGAATCCTGGGCAACCACGAGGCGGGCTTTGGTAACTGGACCGACGGCGAAGCACCCTTCAAGGGCGGTTTCATCTCCATCCTGGCCATCTTCATGGTCGCTGGCTTCTCCTTCCAAGGCACCGAAATGATTGGTGTTGCTGCCGGTGAGTCAGAGAACCCCCGCCGCGACGTCCCCCGTGCCCTCAAGAGCGTCTTCTGGCGCATCATGCTCTTCTACATTGGTGCTATCGCGGTGATCGGTACCCTGATTCCTTACACCAGCCCCAACCTCCTGCGCGCTGATGAAACCGACATCGCCTACTCGCCCTTCACCATGGTCTTCGATAACCTGGGTATCGCGCTCGCAGCTTCCGTCATGAACGCGGTCATTCTGACCGCTATCCTCTCTGCCGGTAACTCAGGCCTCTACGTCTCATCGCGTATGCTCTACTCTCTGGCCGTCGAGGGCAAAGCACCCAAAATCTTCATGCGCGTCAACAAGCGCGGCATCCCCATGCCCGCCCTGCTCATGACCGCAGCTATCGGTCTCTTCGGCTTCGTCACCGCACTCGTAGGCCAGGGTGCCGCTTACACCTGGCTGATTAACATCTCAGGCCTCTCCGGGTTCATTACCTGGGTGGGCATCGCTATCTGCCACTACCGCTTCCGACGCGCCTACGTCGCCCAGGGCTTCGATGTGAAAGACCTACCTTACAAGGCACCGCTCTTCCCCATTGGGCCCATCGTTGCGCTGCTCATGTGCCTCTTGGTCATTGGCGGCCAGAACTACAACGCCATCTTTGAGGGCCACTGGTTTGAGGTTGTCTCAGCCTACATTGGTGTGCCCATCATCATTGGCGTCTACCTGGTCCACAAGATGGTCAGCGGCTCAAAGACCATCCCCCTCAAGCAGGTGGATGTCTCTGGCATCGAGGTTGAACCCGTCAAGGGCTAACTTCAAACTGAACGGTGGCGGGGCGGACGTGCTCTCGCCGGCTGATCCTCTCGAGACTCGCGCGGGGCGCTCGCCTCGATTCATGCCAGCCCCGAGCCAGCCGGCTGCAAGCACGTCTACTCCGCCACCGCTGCGCCAGCATGGCTTACCTTTCGCTCGCGAGGGGGAGCAGCCATGCTGGTGTTTTTGTTTGCGGGTAGACTGGTGCCGTTTGATTTTTCTGGTGAAGGGGTAGCGCACGTGGCTAAGCTGTATTTCCGTTTTGGGGCGATGAACTCGGGCAAGTCTACGGCCCTGCTGCAGGCTGCCTATAACTACGAGGAGCGGGGCCAGCGCGTCCTGCTGGCTAAGCCCCGCGTGGATACCAAGGGTGATGCCCTCATTGTTTCTCGCCTGGGCGTGACCCGCCATGCTGACTTCCTCATTGGCCCTGAGGACTCAGCGAAGGATCTCTTTCATGCCGCTGCTGAAGTAGCTGAAGACCCTGACCGGATGCACTGGCACCTGCCCGTCTCCTGTCTGCTAGTGGACGAGGCACAGTTCCTGACCTCAGAACAGATTGATGACCTGATGCGCATTGCCGTGCTGGAGGATATCCCAGTGCTTGCCTACGGTATCCGCACCGATTTTCGTACTCACGCCTTCCCCGGTTCTGCCCGCCTGCTTGAAATCGCCCACACCCTTGAAGAATTGAAGACCATTTGCCGGTGCGGACGTAAAGCACTCTTTAACGGGCGGACGCTTGATGGTAAGTTCATTTTCGACGGCGACCAGGTGGCCATCGACGGCGTGCACGTGGGCTACGAGTCCCTGTGTGCTACCTGCTACCTAGAAGAATCTGGCGGTGCGCTGAGCTAAGGGCGGAGCTGGTTTTCTACGGCGCGTAGAAGAAATATTTCGATTACTGGCCGGTAGCTACTCCAATATAGTGACCTGGGTCTACTCTGAAAGGGTATTTACTCCTTTCAGGTGAAAGAGGCAGACATGTCTTCCCCCACTTCTCGTTTCCTGTCCGTACCTACCGCCGCGCTGCTAGCTTTGACCGTCCTGGTCGGTTGCGGTTCAAACAGCGATGAGCCAGTGACTGCTGAGAGCAGTGCATCGTCGGCAAGCTCTGCTGCGGCTACTACCGCTACTGAGACTTCGGCGGCTTCTGAAACTTCGTCCGCCGCGGCGGTGCAGGCGGAGCTGCCTGAGGGCTACAAACTGATTTCCGCACCTAATAATGGCCAGTCCTTTGGCGTGCCCGAGGGCTGGCTGGAGGTGGATAGTCAGGCTATGGCTAATGATGCCGAGATTCAGGCATACTTGGAGCAGGCTGGTTCTGAGACCGGTATGAACGCTGAGATGCTAAAGCAACAGATGGCTCAGCTTGATGTGATGGCTATGTCTGCGACTCGTGATGCAGCTGGTTTTGCTGAGAACGTCAACGTTTTGGCGGAGCCGGTTTCTGCATCGGTGGCGCCTTCTGCTGAGGAAGCTAAGGCGATGGTTGAGGAGGTTAACGGTACAGCCGGTACATTTGCTGAGGTTCAGACGTCTCTGGGCGAAGGTGTCACTCAGGCGTACACTGCTGAGGTTGCTGGGGTAGATGTCGGAGGTGTTTACATCATTGTGCCGGCAGGCACTGGTGACGGTTACAGCATTATCACCGTTTCAGCTTCGGACACCGCTAAGGCACAGGAAGTTGCTGACAACATCGTAAAGTCACTGCAGAAGAACTAAGTTATTTGGCAGACGAGGGGCTGCCCTTCACCTACCAGCGGTAGGGGAGGGCGGCCCCTTTGTAATAGAGCTTATTGTGTGAACTGATAAAACTCTGTTGAAGTTGCTACCACGATTCAGAAGCCCAACGCTAAGCCCTTTGACTTGTTGGCTGGCAACCGCCTTTCGCAGACGGTGCCTTCAAAGGAAAATCGGTCACCAGGCTCAGACGGTCCAGTGAAAGTAGCGACTATTTTAGGAGGCCCTCATGAGTCAGCTTTCTTTTTCTTCTTCTAATGCCGATGCAGAAACAAGCAAGGACACTGTTGGTACCCGCTGTATTCTTCACACTGCTGGTCACGGAATTGTGCCTGCTGTTGATATCAACGCTTCAAATAAGTTGTGGGAGAAAGCCACAGTGCTTGAGCAGCGCGGCACCCGGTTGAAACTACAGACGGCAGACGGCGCGGCCTATTTCTGGCACCACGATCCGCAGCGTATAGCTTATCTCTGTGCACCTGAGGGTGGCGATAACCAGGACATCGAATCTGATGAGAAAGCGGCTGCGCCGGTATTGCTATTTAGTTCCAGCCATAAACTCTTGGGTAGGCGTATCGAAGGAAGTTTTCCTCAGGCGCATCTTTCGGATGAACCGTTGGATGCCTGTGAATTAGCTCCTATGCTAATTAGCTAGAAAGGTATCTTTATATAAATAATTAGGTAAGCCAATATAATGGCTTACCTAATTATTATCTTGGATAGAAATTAATTTTATATGCAGTTAAATTCTATGAGTGATTATTTAATAATTTTACGAAAATGGAGCTGTGTGTGGAATCGTATAAAATCAGCCTCGAATGGGTTGCTTATAAGATTATAATTCCCATTGATGTCACAGATTCTATTTAACCCTGAAGCATAAAGGTTGAGGGCGTACGGGATTTCAAAAGAATGCCAAACAATTAGTGCTAATAATTCTTCAGAGAAACTGATTCCAGAATTGCCATGAGAAATTGAGTTTCTCAAGTCAACTTGAAATTTAATAACATCAGGATTTAGTGATGTATTATTAATTAAGGATGTGTAATCTTCAGAACATTTAGATGAGATGTAGGTTAGGCACTCTTTGATTCGAGAATTGGATGGATTGGCACCGTAAGGTATCGTTGACTTAATGGCATCCGACCAAGCTGTTTTAATTTTACCGTGATCTTCACTTTTAAATCCTTTTGAATTATTGGACTTCTCAACAAATTCTTCTATGTCTTCAAAATTTGGAAACTCTTTTTTTAGACGGGTTATAGAGCAATCGCGTAGGGCAGACTCCACATTGGAGGAAGCTTGTACAATTATATTCTGCTGCATTTTTGATGTCATCCATGATTCAAGTGACATGGGTCTAACATTTTCTTTAGCTTTAATCCATTGAGGATAAAATCTAATAGACTCAATTAAGGCATCCCAAGTTACAACAGAATTTGATATGTTATCTAGTCGGATAGGGGAATATGTATCAACCAGTTTTTGCAAAACTTCAACAAGCGAAAATTCTGAAGGTATCATTCGCCAAATACCTCTATTGCAGCTCTCATTCTTTGGCTGATAAAGAATTTATCTGAACCATTTCGGCTGACTGCTTGCCAATCAAGTTCATCTGAAAAAATGTGTAATCTTGACAGCAGTTCTTCTGCTCCAATTTCAGATTTCTCGATACGTTTCATGAGTCCTACATACAGAGAGTCTACATATGAGATACTATGTTCTCGCGCCCATCCTTTATCGAGGTAAGCTTGGCGAATAAGAGATGTTACTCTGAGGAATAGCTGTTTGGCGTTTTCTAATTCATGACTGGGGTTATCTGCATAGCGATGTTTCTCATAAAAGTCATTAATGAACTCCTTCATTGGAGCTGAATAGTTTTCCCAATTAAAGTACAAGGCTAATATTCTAGAAATTATTTCGTGATCATGTGCATTGACGTCATACTTTCCGTATAGATGTCTCCAATCTGAGGTGTTATTGATTTCCTCAATAAATCCTACAATTCTGCCCGCAAATGTAGCTATTCTAATTTGATGTGGGGTAAGTTTTGTTCCGCCAGAGTTGATTCTTTCAAAAATCTGATAGATTGTACTTAAATCACCGGGCTCAGGGACTGTTCGAACTATTGTTGTTGTAATACCAGTGTTTCTAAATTTCCTTTGTTGTTCAGATGATAGGTCTTCGTAAGACTTACCGGAAAATTCATCTGAAACATATTTTAAAACAAAAGGAGAATTTACGGTTTCGCCGTTATCTTGATTTCTCCTTTGGATCCTTCCTTCCTTAAAGAACCTCAATGTAGTAAGGCGCTGTTGACCGTCAAGGACAAGTAATCTATTATCGCTTTGCTCGACCAAAAATATCCCAGGAACTGGAAAGCCCACCAGAATAGATTCAATGAACCTGTCCATTTGTTGCTTTTTCCAGACAAATTCCCTTTGAAAGCCCTCTGTTTCAAGTTCTTCAGTGTTGCTTCTGAACTGTGGTACAACTAGGTCACCGTCTTGGAGCCTGCGAATTAATCCGTCGATATCATACACCTGAGTCGCATATCTGACAGATTCTAGTTCTTTATCAATATTTTCATTAATAAATTCTTCATCGGTTATCTCGTCTGTTTGGAAATTATTGAACTGTAGTTGGTTTTCCATATATATTTTTCCTTTTTCTGGAGGGAGAGGCGCATCAGCAAAATAATGCTGATGCGCCTTAACAATGAATTCGTTATTTTATGTCAGTGTTTCAAGAATGCCGTTGAACATCGCACTCGGACGCATCACGGCTTCGGCCAGTTCGTCGGAGGGCTTGTAGTAACCGCCCAGGTCCACGGGCTTACCCTGAACCTCCAGCAGCTCAGCCACAATAACCTCTTCCTTCTCACCCAGACCCTCAGCTAGCGGTGCGAAAGCCTCAGCCAGCTCTGCGTCCTCGGTCTGAGCAGCTAGCTCCTCAGCCCAGAACTTAGTCAGGTAGAAATGCGAACCGCGGTTATCGATCTCGCCCACCTTGCGTGACGGTGACTTGTTCTCGTTCAAGAAAGTGCCGGTCGCAGCATCCAAAGTGTTCGCCAGAACCTGCGCACGCGCATTGCCGGTGGTCTTTGCCAGATGCTCGAAAGAAGCCGCCAGTGCCAGGAATTCACCCAGTGAATCCCAACGCAGGTGATTTTCTTCCACCAGCTGCTGAACGTGCTTGGGCGCAGAACCGCCAGCGCCAGTCTCAAACAGACCGCCACCGTTGATCAGCGGAACAATGGAGAGCATTTTCGCGCTGGTGCCTAGTTCGAGGATGGGGAAGAGATCGGTCAGGTAGTCACGCAGAACGTTACCGGTCACCGAGATGGTGTCCTCACCTTTGCGGATGCGGTCAATGGAGAACTGGGTGGCAGCCTCGGGTGCCAGGATGCGGATGTCCAGGCCCTCGGTGTCGTGGTCACCCAGGTACTTGTTGACCTTAGCAATCAGATTTGCATCGTGAGCGCGCTTCTCGTCCAGCCAGAAAACGGCGGGAGTCTGAGAATCGCGGGCACGGGAGACAGCCAGCTTGACCCAGTCCTGCACGGGAATGTCCTTGGTCTGGCAGGCGCGCCAAATGTCGCCAGCCTTCACATCATGTTCAATGAGCACATCGCCGTTGGACGCAACAATCTGCACCTTACCGGCTGCATCTAGCTGGAAGGTCTTATCGTGTGAGCCGTACTCCTCAGCCTTCTGAGCCATCAAACCAACGTTGGGCACGGTGCCCATGGTGACGGGGTCAAAGGCGCCGTTCTTACGGCAGTCGTCAATAACGGTCTGGTAAACACCGGAGTAGCAGGAATCCGGCAGCACCGCCAGGGTGTCGGCCTGCTGGCCTTCCTTGCCCCACATCTGACCGGAGGTGCGGATCATTGCGGGCATGGAAGCGTCCACAATGACATCTGAGGGGACGTGCAGGTTGGTGATGCCCTTATCTGAGTTGACGTACGCCAGCTCGGGGCCTTCTGCCAGGCCCTTCTCAATGAGGTCGCGGACGTCCTGCTGGATGTCGGCGGGTAGGGTTTCGATACCGCTGATGATCGCTGCCAGACCGTTGTTGCCGTTGAGGCCGGCCTCCTCCAGTTGCTTACCGTACTTCTCAAAGAGCTCAGAGAAGTAGGCGCGTACCACCCGGCCAAAGAGGATGGGGTCAGAAACCTTCATCATGGTTGCCTTGAGGTGCACGGAGAAGAGCACGCCCTCAGCCTTGGCGCGGACGATCTGCTCAGCCAGGAAGGCATCCAGCTTGGCGACGTCCATAAAAGTGCCGTCAATGATTTCGCCATCCAAAACGGGCAGAGATTCCTTGAGAACGGTCACGGTGCCGTCTTCTGCCACGTGCTGAATCTTCAGAGTGTCATCACCAGAGATCACCACTGACTTTTCGTTGCTGAAGAAGTCGTTCTGACCCATGGTGGCCACGTTGGTCTTGGAGTCTGCGCTCCACGCACCCATGGAGTGAGGGTTCTTGCGCGCGTAGTTCTTGACCGATAGGGGAGCGCGGCGGTCAGAGTTACCCTCACGCAGCACAGGGTTAACGGCTGAACCCTTGACGCGGTCGTAGCGAGCGCGGACGTCCTTCTGCTCTTCGGTCTCAGCTTCATCAGGGTAGTCGGGGATGCCGTAACCCTGAGCCTGAAGCTCAGCAATAGCTGCCTTGAGCTGGGGCACGGACGCCGAGATGTTGGGTAGCTTGATGATATTAGCTTCGGGGGTCTTAGCGAGTTCGCCCAGTTCGGTTAGCGCATCTGCAACCTGCTGGTCAGCGGGCAGAATGTCGCTAAACTGTGCCAAAATGCGGCCGGCCAGCGAAATGTCGCGGGTCTCAACCTCAATACCGGCGGTAGCAGCGAAAGCCTCAACGATGGGTTTGAACGAGTAGGTGGCCAGCAGCGGCGCTTCGTCGGTGTGGGTGTAGATAATCTTTGCCATAGGGTGGTCTCCCTTGATCAGTTTTTAGGCAGGTACTGTTACTCAGAATACTATCTTGTGCCAACCCTCACATAATTTTACGAAGCGAGAAGTCTACGTGTTGAGAAGAGCTGAATTAGCTCTGCCGCAGGGCGCTTGTGGGGTGAGCTGGCTTGGCTCTTCTGGCCGGTACTCTAGAAAGCATGTCTGTTATCCGTGTTTCAGCAGTAGTTTTTGTGAGTGACGATATGGAGGTGCTGACCGTGCGCAAACGGGGCACCACCGGTTTTATGTTGCCCGGCGGCAAACCCGAACCGGGGGAAAGCTTCGAAGAGACAGCCGTACGCGAAGTCTATGAGGAGTTGGGGCTAAGGATTTCTGTTCCCGGCCTGCAAGAGATCGGCGTCTTTACCCAGCCTGCCCTCAATGAACCCGGAATGATGGTCGAAGCTCATGTCTATCTGGCGCCCATCGTTGATACCAGCTGGGGTAAGGTGCGCCCGCAGGCTGAAATTGAGCAGATCCGCTGGGTTCACCCCGTTGCAGGTAACCTAAAACACCAGGCACCGCTCAACACCGAGGCGGTCTTTCCTGCCCTGGTCGAGCAGTTTGAGGACTTCGATGTGCAGAAATCGCTGACCGTCTTTATGGGCTCGTCTCTGGGGAATAGCCCTGTCTTCTCGGTTGAAGCAAACCGGCTGGGGTTTGAAGCTGCCCAGCGCGGCGTCAGGTTGGTGTACGGAGGTGCGCAGATTGGGCTGATGGGGCAGATGGCAGATGCTGCTCTCTCTGCGGGAGGCGACGTGCTAGGTGTTATTCCCGAATTCATGGTTCCTCTAGAAAAAGCGCATCAGAACCTCACCGAGCTAGTGGTCGTGGAAACCATGCACGAGCGCAAGGCTCGTATGGCAGAGGAGGGGGATGCTTTCGTTGCTTTGCCCGGTGGCCCCGGAACCCTTGAAGAATTTTTTGAAACTTGGACCTGGTACTACCTCAACCAGCATAATAAGCCTCTCTATCTGCTGAATGTGGGCGGTTACTGGAACCCGCTGATTGAGGCGCTCAAATCGATGGCGGACGCTGGCTTTGTGGATAGCCGCTATTTTGAGGGTTTAACGGTGGTGCAGGATGTGGATCAGCTGTTTGCGGAGCTGGGCTGGTAGCGGGAGCCTGGGGTGTCACTCAAGAAGTCAGTTCGCCGGAAAGAAATTAACTTTTTGGGGGCTGCCCTTTTCTCTAGGGTGAGGGGTTGACGGTTACAATTTTCTAGGAAATACTTTACAAGTAAAGTAAATGTTTTTGAAAGGCCCCCGCCATGACTGAAGCCTCGCATGGAACTCACCTTCTGCCAGCAAATACCACCATGGGCACTGTCCGCCTGCGCGTCAAAGACCTAAAAGCTGTCTATGACTACTACACCCGCGGCGTAGGTCTAGTTGAACTGACTTCTGACCTACCCGGCGTCCACCTAGGTTTGGGCAATCAGGTGTTAGTGACCCTCGAGCATGACCCTTCCCTGCGCGCCCCTGCCCGCACTGAAGCCGGCCTTTTCCACGTCGCAATTCTCTTTGACACCCCGCAGGATCTCGCCAAGTCACTCATTCGAGGCTTGACCTCCTACCGCAACCGATATGTAGGTTCAGGCGACCACCTAGTTTCCCAGGCTTTCTATTTTGCTGATCCAGAGGGCAACGGAGTTGAACTCTACATTGACCGTCCCCGCGACCAGTGGCAGTGGTCCAACGGTGAGGTTGCTATGGATACTCTCCATATTGACCCCGTTGAATTTATTCGCCAACACCTGACCGATGAGCAGATCGCCTTGGCGGCAGAGACCCCCGCAGACTACGCAGGCACCGTGGGTCACGTGCACCTGCAGGTGGGGGATGTGGCTACTGCTCAACAGTTCTATGTTGATGCCCTGGGCTTTGAGCGCACTGCCGGGTTGGGTAACGCTGCGGTCTTTGTCTCTGCTGGTGGCTACCACCATCACATGGCCATGAATGTCTGGAATTCTCTGGGTGCCAGCCCTCGCCAAAACACCCTGGGCCTAGGAGTGGTGAATCTTCACCTACCGGGGGAGGGAGCGCTCGATACTCTGGCTGACCGCCTGAAATACAAGGGCATTGCTACCACTTTTGATGGGCAGTCGCTGAACTTCATGGACCCCTGGAATAATCAGCTGCGCGCTCACTCTGCTTGATGCGTAGCCGGTGGACATTGAGGCCAGCATCACTAGCGGGTAACTTGGTAGGCATGACAGAAACACCGCACAACACCGATTACCTGACCCAACTGATTGAACACCCCCGCATGGTCTCCCTGACCGCAGGCCGCGAGGGTAACCCTGTGCTGACCATCAATACCCTTAACAAGGACGGCGCCAAGTACCGCCCCCGCCTCTGGGCACTAGAAAAGAATACGGGTCACAGTGGGCGCACCTACCCGCTGACCGCACCCGACTCCGGGGCCAGCGTCCTCACCGTTACCGATAAAGGGATGCTCTACCTGAGTCTAGACAAAGACGTGGACGAGGCCGACTCCGAGAGCGTCAAGGGAGTCTACCGGCTGCCTGAGCAAGGCGAACCCGAACTGGTCTTTACGTACCCCGGCGGTATCGACTCCCTAGTGGTGCGCGAGCGCGAGCAGGGAACCCGCTATATCTTTAGCGCCAAAGCCCACCGCGGTAGCTTGGAAGAGCAGGCATCAACCCTGGACTCACGGAAGAAAACCGGCACCAGCGGGGTGCTCTACACCGAGTTCCCCACCCGTTACTGGGATCATGACTTGGGCACCGGCGTCCCCGCCCTCTTCGTCAAAGACGGTGACGGCGAACCTCGGCGCATAGAACTACCCGGCGGCCCCCGCGCTCAACTCAGCGGCTTCACTGTTTGCCCCACTGGCAAACTGGTGGCAGTCAGTGTGGAAACCAAAGAACGCGGTATTTACCAGCGCTCTAGCGTTTGGCTACTAGACCTGGACGGCGGCAAAGAGCCCCAGCAGATCGCAGCAGCAGACGGCACCCATGACTACGACCCCGGGAGCTTCAACCCCGGCGGTACCGGGCTAGAAATTTTGAAAGTACGCCGCTGGCAACCGGGCCAGTCCATTAAGCTCAACGCTCACTACTACGACCTAGCCAGCGCGAATCTCACCGAGTTGTCCAGCGATTTGGACCGCTGGTCCTCTCACCTGGTCTGGCTAACGGATACCGACTACGCCTTCGTCACCGATCACCTGGGGGCAACCGCTATCTTTACCGGTAGTATCGGCGGCAGCGAAACCCGCGCCCTGGTTGATGATGGCGCCAGCTACTTCTCCCACCTTGCCTACAACAGGGGGCAACTGGTGGCTCTGAAAAATAGTCACCAGCACTCTGCCTACCCGGTCAGTATTGACCCTGCCACCGGTGAGGTCACCCGCTTGGCCGCTCCCGCGGAGGAACTACGCGCTCCCGGGCGTCTGGAGCGTCTCACCAGTACCGCTGAGGATGGCACCCAGCTGACCAGCTTCCTGGCCCTGCCAGAAACCAACGATGAAAAGATTGACCCGCTGCCCCTGCTAGTCTTTGCCCACGGTGGGCCTTGGGGCTCCTGGAACTCCTGGAGCTACCGCTGGAACCCCTGGTACTTCACCCAGGTTGGTTACGCCGTGTTGATGCCAGACCCGGCAATCTCCACCGGCTACGGACAGAAGATGATTGACCGCGGTGGGGACGATTTGGGGGGCACCCCCTACCGGGACATCCTGCAGGTGGTCGAAGAAGTAGCTGACCGCCCCGATATTCAGGGCGATAATGTTGCTTTCTCTGGCGGATCCTACGGTGGGTTTATGACTAACTGGGTGGCTGGGCAGGCAGGCACCCGCTTCAAGTGCTACGTCACCCACGCGTCCATCTGGGATTACCAGGCTATGTACTTTGTCTCTGATAACGGTGCCTGGCACGAGTGGAAACTCAGCGATGGTGGGGAAGGCGATAGTATCTCACCGCGCCAGTTCGCTGCTACCATTGCTGCGCCCATGCTAGTCATTCACGGCGATAAGGACTACCGCGTGCCCATCGGCCAGGCACACCACCTCTGGGCTGATCTGCAGCACCACTCACCGGAGCTGGGGCACAAATACCTCTACTTCCCGGACGAGGGCCACTGGATTCTCAAGCCGGGTAACTCCCGTCTCTGGTATCAGGTCTTTGGCGCCTGGTTGGCGCAGCACCTGGGTGGGCAGGAGTTCCAGGCACCTGAACTGTTGGGCTAAAGCCCTTCTTTTGCATTGCGCCGGCGTTTAATCAGAGAAACCGTCGGCGCAATGTTGATTGCTAACCACAAGGGGTTAGTGATGACAAAAAGCATAAAGAGGGTGCGCACCAGTGAGGACGCATCAGCAGGGATCACGAAATGGTTCAGAAGCAAAGTGGTGCCGATATAGAGCACGGTGCCTACCACCACGTAAATCATGGCCCAGCGAAACTCAGAAGCGGACGCCGTGCCACGGTCATTCCAGTAATGACGGTAAAAAAGCCGAACAGCGCGCCCAAAACCTACCTCTTCAGCAAAGGCAGGCGTGCGGCGCTCGTCGGCCAGCTCGTCCTCAGTGAAACCGCCTGCGGCAAGAGCATCGGGGGTATCGTCACTCAGGGTCTCATAGACGAAGCTGGGGGTAGGATTTTTCTCAGACATACTCACCAGCCTACCCAAACCAGCCCCATAAATCATACGGAAAGATAGAGATGGCCACGCTACTGCTCACCTATTTCGGTGCCTTTGAAGGGGTGCCCTACAATCCCACCCGGGTAGTTGCCCGCCGGGCTGCTGACCTGCTTGCCGTCAGCGCCCCAGATTTGACGGTGCATCTTAAGGAGCTACCGGTTGAATTTGCCGGTTCTAGCCGGGTGCTCAGCGAAGCCTTAGATGAATATGAGCCCGATATTGCTATCAGCCTCGGTGTGGCGGCTGGGCGGGAGAAGGTCAGCCTAGAACGAGTGGCTATCAATCTAGATGCAGCGCGCATCGCCGATAACGCCGGTGCCCAGCTCACCGATACTCCTATCCGGCCCGATGGGCCGGACGCCTACTTTTCTGCTCTGCCCACCCGCACCATTTATGAGGAACTGAGCAGAACCGGGCTGCCGGTAGAACTGTCCTATACAGCCGGGACTTTCGTCTGCAACCACATCTTTTACGAGTTGATGCACGCTACCCAGGGCAGTATTCCAGCTGGCTTCATCCATATTCCGCTCTCTCACCCCGATCATGCATCAGAAACCCTCAAGCAGGACGCCGGCGAGCTCATCCGCGCTCACGCTGATACTGGTGGAGTAGAAAGCGGCGAGCTACCCACTCTCGCCGAGGGGCAGCTCGCTGGCATGATTGAGCAGTCAGCGCTCATCACCGCGAAGGAAGCGAAGTAGAGTGCCACACCATGGCGATGGCTTCTATTGATAATCTTTGATTCAATATCGGCAGGTTCGACACCCTACTTGCTATTTTGCTGTTACTCTCAGCCCAAGGCATCTATCTCCTTGCCGGGCCCCTGGCCGGATTGTTGATGGGGGCAGGGGCCGAAGGCAAAGAAGGGAACTATGTCATCTAGAAAACTCCAGAACGTTACCAGCCCACAGATCCATCCAACTGATCCCCAACCTTCACCAACCGATAAGGCGGCTTTCATGCCTATACCTCCCGCTATCGAATTCAAGAACGTCACCAAGACCTATGGTGAGAACACCGTGGTCGATGATCTCAGCCTGAGCGTCCCTGCAGGAAAAATTACCGTCTTCGTGGGGCCGTCAGGTTGCGGTAAAACTACCTCCCTACGCATGATTAATCGCATGGTGGAGCACACCAGAGGCGAGATTCTGGTGGACGGCCAGCCCAACACTGGATGCCCCGCGCACGAGCTGCGGCGGTCTATCGGCTACGTGCTGCAGCAGGCAGGGCTGATGCCCCACCGCACCATCGTCGATAACATCGCTACCGTTCCTGTGCTCAAAGGGGTCTCTACCAAAGAAGCTCGTGCCCAGGCACTAGAGCTATTGGAGAGGGTGGGGTTGGACCGGTCCTTCGCGAAACGTTACCCCGCCCAGCTATCGGGCGGTCAGGCTCAGCGTGTGGGCGTGGCCCGAGCCCTGGCCTCCGGCTCTTCAATTTTGTTAATGGACGAGCCCTTCAGCGCCGTTGACCCGGTGGTGCGCAGCGATTTGCAAAATGAGCTGCTACGTCTGCAACGTGAGCTGGGGGTGACCGTCATCTTTGTTACCCACGATATCGACGAAGCCATCACCCTGGGTGACCAGCTAGCAGTTTTTGCTCGCGGCGGGCGTATTGCCCAGTTTGGCACACCCGAAGAAATCCTGCGTCAGCCTGCCGATGATTTCGTGGCCTCCTTCGTGGGCCGCGACCGTGGTATGCGTCGCCTGACTTTTGCCTCAGCATCCGATGTCACCATTCACTCCCTTCACGCTCTAGAGACCCCGTGGCAGAACTGGCAGCTGAAGGTTGAGGACGGTAAACCCGCTGGCTGGCTCTTGGACGGGCGATTGATCCCCGGCGGCTCCCTCTACCGCGAAGGAGCTAGCCTGCGCGATGCCCTGGACTCGGTACTGTCTTCACCTTCAGGTTGGGGTGTTGCTGTGGATCATAAGGGCAAACTGCTGGGCCTGCTTAAATCCGATGACGTTCTGGACGCTACGGAAACCGAACGCCAGCGTCGATACGGAGTTGGCGCGTGAACTGGCTGTCTTCTAACCTCGACTACGTAGCGCAGCTAACGGCTCTCCATTTACTGCAGGCGCTCATCCCGCTGGTGGCTGGCACACTGCTTGCCCTGCCCTTGGCCCGCCTGGCGGTAGGACGCCGCCGCGACGGCCGTTCCACAGAACTGAGTACGACCGGGGGCAAGGTGCGCAGGGCTACAGTTATTAACTCTGCTGCCCTGCTCTACACCATCCCTTCGCTGGCACTTTTTGTACTCATGCCCCTGATCCTGGGCACCTCGATAACCTCCCTGCTCAACGTTTACGTGGCGCTCTCGCTCTATGTGCTGGCCATGATGGTGCGCAGCGCCGTTGACGCCTTCGAATCCGTCTCGCCCATCACCCTAGAGGCCGCTACAGCGATGGGCTACACCCCGGTCAGGCGTTTCTGGATGGTTGAACTGCCTCTGGCTATCCCCGTCATGGTCGCCGGTCTGCGGGTGGCTCTGGTCTCTAATATCTCCATGGTATCGGTGGGTGCCGTTATTGGCATTCAGTCCCTGGGCACTCTCTTCACCGACGGTTTACGCCGCAACATCCCCGCTGAAATTATCGTGGGCATCATTGGCACCGTCCTGCTCGCCCTCGTCCTAGACCGAGTGCTCGCAGCCCTAGGCGCCTGGAATACTCGCTGGAGGAAAGCATGAATATCTTTGAAAGCACCGCAGCCTGGTTTACTGCTGAGGGCACCTGGGCAGGTGCCGGCGGTATCATCCAGCGCACCACAGAACACTTGGGGTACTCTGCGCTGGTGATCATCCTTGCAGCCCTCATCGCTTTTCCCCTGGGTCTCTTAGTGGGTCACACCGGTAAAGGCGAAAACCTGGTGGTTGCGCTCACCGGTGCCCTGCGTGCCCTGCCCACCCTGGGCCTTCTGACCCTGTTTGCTCTCTGGCTGGGGTTGGGGCTCACGGCTCCCATCGCAGCGCTCGTCATTCTTGCCATCTCACCTTTACTGGCAGGGGTTTACGCCGGAATTGCAGCAGTAGATCCAATCACCGTGGACGCCGCTCGTGCCCAGGGAATGACCGAATGGCAGATCTTGAGTCGGGTAGAAATTCCCCTAGCCCTGCCCCTCATCTTCGGCGGAATCCGTAACGCCGCTTTACAGGTGATTGCTACCGTCACCATCGTTGCCTATATCAACCTGGGTGGTCTGGGTCGTTTCCTCATTGACGGGTTAGCCGTGCGCGACTACTCCCGTATGGTGGGCGCGGTTCTTCTGGTCGCTGCCCTCGCCCTGCTGGTAGATCTCCTGCTCGCAGGTCTACAACGCCTCACGACTCCCGCCGGAACATCCTAGGACACCCTCATGAACATTTCTTTGAACACCACTTCCCTGAACCGACGCCGGTTCCTTGGCGTCCTGGGCGTCGGGGCAAGCGTCAGCGCCCTGACCGCCTGCGGCATCTCCGGGGAAACAGCCTTCGGGACCGGTGCCCAGGGCGGGCCCATCATCGTTGGGTCAGCCGACTTTCCCGAATCCCAAATCATCGCCGAAATCTACGCGGCGGCTCTCAACCAGCGGGGCATATCAGCTGAAACCCGCCCCGCTATAGGCGCCCGAGAAGCCTACATCGGTGCCCTGCAAGAAGGGTCGGTGGGCGTGGTCCCTGACTACTCCGGTAATCTTCTGCTCTACTTCGATGCCCAAAGCACCGCGGTCACCGCTGAAGAGATTATTGCTGCCCTGCCCCAAGCACTGGGTGAGACCTTAGCTGCCCTGAAACCCTCAACCGCGGAGAACAAAGACTCCATGGTGATTACCTCCCAGACCGCGGAGGAGTTGGGCTTGCGTAGCTTGGATGACTTATCAGAACACAACCGTCAACTGGTGCTAGGTGCACCCCCAGAATTCGCAGAGCGAGGCTACGGGCTGCCCGGGCTAGAAAAAAACTACGGTTTCACCCCGCAATCTTTTGAGCCCATCAACGATGGTGGCGGCCCCCTGACCGTCAAGGCACTGCTGGATGACCAGGTGCAAATCGTTGATCTCTTCTCCACCGACCCAGCCATCATCGCCAACGACCTGGTCGTGCTAGAAGACCCCAAGAACAACTTCCTGCCCCAGCAGGTACTGCCAGTCATCAACGGCGAGCTTGTCTCATATGCCGCAGCGCAGGTGCTGAATGAGGTCTCAGCGGTACTCACCACCGAGGATTTGATTGCGCTCAACACCCGCGTTTCGGGCGAAGAAAAGGCTAACCCGGCCACCGCCGCCCAGGATTGGGTTGCCGAAAAGCTCTAGACACGCACTGCTAGACAAAAGGTGCCCGGTTCTTGCGAACCGGGCACCTTTTTAGGTTTAGCTACCTGTGACTGAGCGTTTACTTGCGGTTGTTCAGGTAGAACTCAATCAGACCCTTGGTGGAGGAGTCCTGCTGAGCTAAGACCTCGCGGTCACCGCCCACAGCGGGTGCCAGCTGCAGGGCGAGCTGCTTGCCCAGCTCTACGCCCCACTGGTCGAAGGAGTCGATGCCCCAGACGGTGCCCTGCACGAAAGTGATGTGCTCGTAGAGGGCAATGAGCTGGCCCAGAACTGAGGGGGTCAGCTGAGATGCCATGATGGAGGTGGTGGGGCGGTCGCCAGAGAAGACACGTGCGGGTACGATCTCTTCGGCGGTTCCTTCTGCTCGTACCTCCTCAGCGGTCTTACCAAAAGCTAGTGCCTTGGTCTGAGCGAAGAAATTAGCCAGGAAGAGCTCGTGAACATCCTGCTCACCGTCCTTGGTGGAGTGCACCGGGTTGGCGAAGGCAATGAAGTCAGCGGGGATGAGGCGGGTACCCTGGTGAATCAGCTGGTAGAAGGCGTGCTGGCCGTTGGTGCCAGGTTCACCCCAGAAAACCTCACCGGTCTCGGTGGTGACGGGGGTGCCATCCGCGCGTACCGACTTACCGTTGGATTCCATGGTCAGCTGCTGCAGGTAGGCGGGGAAACGATGCAGGTACTGATCGTAGGGTAGGACGGCGTGGGTTTCAGCGCCCAAGAAGTTAACGTTCCAGATGTTCAGCAGACCCATGAGAGCAGGGACATTCTCTGCCAGGGGAGCGGTACGGAAGTGCTCATCCATAGCATGGAAGCCAGCCAGGAACTGTTCAAAAACATCGGGGCCCAGCACGATCGCCAGGGGAGTGCCGATAGCTGAGTCAACGGAGTAGCGGCCGCCCACCCAGTTCCAGAAACCAAAAGCGTTCTCGGGGTCAATACCGAAATCAGCGACCTTATCCAGGGCGGTAGAGACGGCGACGAAGTGGGCTGCAACGGCGTCCTTCTCCTCCTTACCTTCCAGCGCACCGGCTTCGCGCAGGTTGGTCAGCAACCACTCGCGGCAGACACGTGCGTTGGTCAGGGTCTCCAGAGTGCCAAAGGTCTTGGAAGCAACGATGAAGAGGGTGGTTTCTGGGTCCAGGTCAGCCACGGTCTCAGCGGCGTCGGTGGGGTCAATATTGGAGATGAAACGAGCGGTCAAGCCGGGCTGAGCGTAAGGCTTGAGAGCTTCGTAGACCATGACCGGGCCCAAGTCAGAGCCGCCAATCCCGATATTAACCACGGTTTCAATCTGCTGGCCGGTGATGCCAGTCCACTCACCTGAACGTACACGGTCCGCGAAGTCGTAGACCTTAGCAAGAACCTCGTGGACGTCCTCATCCACGTTCTGACCGTCCACGATCAGCGGGGGCTGGGCATCAGCAGGGCGGCGCAGTGCCGTGTGCAGGACGGCGCGGTCCTCGGTGGTGTTGATGTGCTCACCGGCAAACATGGCAGCCCTGCGGTCTTCTAAATTAACTTCGCCTGCCAGCTTCATCAGCAGGTCAAGTGTTTCATCAGTAATGAGGTTCTTGGAAAGATCAACGTGCAAATCTGCGGCGGTGAAGCTGAGCTTACTGGCGCGCTGGGCGTCCTGCTCAAACCAGGTGCGTAGGTTGGCATCCAAACCCTGGCTGTGAGCGTCCAGTGCCTTCCACGCGGTGGTGGTGACGGGGTCAACGATGGTGTTAACAGACATGTGCCTGCATCTCCCTTGCTGTTATGGGGTACTTATTTCCATCTTATGTTGGATTGGTGGGATTTTGATGTTCTTCGTGTGGTTTTTTGTGGTTTTGACGGTAAATTCTAGCCAGAAATTATCAGTAGTGTTATGGTTGGTGCCAGTGTGTGCCTCAACCTCGAGACCTAAGCCAAGGGGCAGGGGAGGGCACTTTTTAATGTGTAAAGACGACGACAAACATACAGACTGCATACTAAAGGAATAGATACATGACTACTTCTCAGAACCAAACCCCGCCCGGTGCGGGCGTAGACCTGCGGAAGGGAGGCCTGAGTAAAGAGCAGCGTCAAAATATGCGTGAGGGCAATCTTGCTCCCAAGGTTTTCTGGCCCGCCGCAGCCATCATGGTGCTTTTCGTTGGTCTGACTATAGCCTTCCCTCAACGTGCAAAATCAATTTTTGACGCCCTGCAGACGGACGTCATCAACTACTTTGGTTGGTACTACGTTGCCATCGTCGCCTTCTTCGTGGTTTTTGCCCTCTACTTAGGGTTCTCCCGCATGGGTGACATCAAACTGGGTGATGATGACGACGAGCCTGCCTACACCTTCACCACATGGTTTGCTTTTCTCTTCGCTGCTGGTATGGGCATCGGCCTGGTCTTCTACGGCGCGACCGAACCGCTGATGCACTATGTTGACCCCCGCCCCGGTGTAGAAGGCGGCAGTAGAGAGCAGATAGCGCAGGCGGCCATGAGCCAGTCCTTCCTGCACTGGGGACTACACCCCTGGGCTATCTACGTAATTGTGGGCCTTGCGATTGCCTACTCAGCTCACCGCCTCAAACAGCCCCTCTCTATTCGTTACTCCCTCAAGCCGCTGCTGGGCGACCGTGTCACCGGCAACTGGGGTAACCTCATTGATATTGTTGCCCTGGTGGGCACCCTCTTCGGTGTCGCCACCTCTCTTGGGCTGGGCGTGATGCAGATTGCAGCGGGTCTTGGCTACCTCAACATTCCGGCTGAGGGTAACCTCTGGCTAATTGGCATCATCCTGGTGCTCATGGGAATCACCCTCTTCTCAGTAGTCACCGGCCTGGAGAAGGGCATGAAGTGGCTCTCAAACGGCAACCTGATTCTGGCGGCTATCGTCTGTATCTTTGTGTTGCTGGTCGGCCCCACCCTCTTCATCTTCCGCGAGTTCATCGGTTCCCTCGGTCACTACCTACAAAATATTGTGGCCATGACCTTCGAAACCCTGGCCCTTTACGGCGTGGACGGCGAACAGTTCCAGGCTGCCTGGACCACCTTCTACTGGGGCTGGTGGATCTCCTGGTCGCCCTTCGTGGGCATGTTCATCGCCCGCGTCTCCAAGGGACGCTCCGTGCGTGAGTTCGTCACCGGCGTCCTGCTGGTCCCTGCCCTAACCTCCTTCTTCTGGTTCTCTGTGCTCGGCGGCACCGCCTTGCACCAGGAGCTCTTCAGTGGCGAGACCCTCAGGAATGCTGACGGCAGCGTCTCCGCTGAGCACGCTCTCTTTGAGATGTTCAGCAACCTGCCCGGCGGTGTTGTTCTAACCGTTGGTGCAGTCTTGCTGATTACCGTCTTCTTTGTGACCTCGGCTGACTCAGGCGCTCTGGTGTTGGGTATGCTGTCCACCAACGGCTCACCCGAGCCCAAGACCTGGATCCGTGTCTTCTGGGTCTGCGTAGCTGCAGTAACCTCTATCTCCCTGATTATTGTGGGTGGTAGCGAAGCGCTCTCCGCCATTCAGACCATCGCGATTCTGACCGCTCTGCCCTTCTCAGTTGTCATCATCCTGATGTGTATCTCGCTCTATAAGGCACTAAGCGTTGAGCACCGCCTCTTTGTGCGCGCTCAGCGACGCAACGCCCGCGAAGAGCTGATGGACTCCGTGGCTGACCGCGTGGATGAGCACCTTGATAGCCACTTCGATGCAGCCCTCGACAAGGCCGTAGAAGCTAAGGTTGAAGAAGCGGTTGAAGAAGCGGTTGAGAAGGCAGTAGATGAGGTCAACGTTCAGATCTCAGCGAACACAGCAGCAATCGATCAGATTCGTACTTCCACCGGTGCGATCCCCGTCGTTACTCCTAAGACACAGGAAAAGCCCTGGGATAAGTAACCCACCTCATTAAAATGAGTTATTGTGGCGGCGTCCTTTTCTACTCACTTGTACCTCAAGTAGTCAGAAAGGGGCGCCGCACCTCTATAAACATGTGTTCCACGTGATAGTTCCACTTGAACCGTGGGGCGGTATACTCAGAACGAAAGCCCAAAAGCACCCGGCTCTCTTTAATGAGCGTTCGGTGCGCTCCGGCGTCCTTTTACCCTAGATAAAGCGAGATATTTTACGCATGTCTGAAACTCAGAACACCGCTTCACGTAGCGACCTTCGCAACGTGGCAATCGTGGCTCACGTTGACCACGGCAAGACCACCATCGTTGATGCGATGCTCAAGCAGACCAACGCCTTCTCAACCCACGGCGACGTTGAAGATCGAGTCATGGACTCCGGTGACCTTGAAAAAGAAAAGGGCATCACCATTTTGGCCAAGAACACCACCGTGTTCTACTCAGGCCCCGCAGCTAACGGTGAGACCATCACTATTAACGTGATTGATACCCCCGGCCACGCCGATTTCGGTGGCGAGGTTGAGCGCGGCCTGTCTATGGTAGACGGCGTTGTTCTGCTGGTGGACGCTTCAGAAGGCCCCCTGCCCCAGACCCGCTTCGTTCTGCGCAAGGCACTTGCAGCTAAGCTGCCCGTCATCCTGGTTGTTAACAAGGTTGACCGCCCCGATGCGCGTATCGATGAGGTTGTTGGCGAGTCAATGGACCTGCTGCTGGGTCTTGCTGGCGACCTGGCGGACGAGGTTCCCGACCTAGACATTGACGCCCTGCTCAACGTGCCCGTTGTCTACGCTTCCGGTAAAGCTGGCGCTGCTTCACTGAACCAGCCCGCTGACGGCGCACTGCCCGATAACGAAGATCTGGAACCCCTCTTCCAGACCATTCTTGAGCACGTCCCTGCCCCCACCTACAACCCCGATGAGGTTCTACAGGCACACGTTACTAACCTTGACTCCTCACCCTTCCTGGGTCGCCTGGCGCTGCTGCGTATCTTTAACGGCACCCTGAAGAAGGGTCAGACCGTTGCTTGGGTACGCCAGGACGGTCAGACCAAGAACGTACGTATCTCAGAACTTCTTGCTACCAAGGCGCTGGAGCGCGTTCCCGCTGAATCAGCTGGCCCCGGTGAAATCGTGGCTGTTGCCGGTATCGAGGACATCACCATCGGTGAAACCTTGACCGACTCAGAGAACCCCAAGCCCCTGCCCCTGATCAAGGTTGATGACCCCGCAATCTCCATGACCATCGGTATCAACACCTCACCTTTGGCCGGTAAGGTCAAGGGCGCTAAGGTAACCGCGCGTCAGGTCAAGGACCGCCTTGATAAGGAACTGATCGGTAACGTATCCCTCAAGGTTCTTCCCACCCAGCGTCCTGACGCCTGGGAAGTGCAGGGCCGTGGCGAGCTCGCCCTGGCGATCTTGGTTGAGCAGATGCGCCGCGAAGGCTTCGAGCTGACCGTCGGCAAGCCCCAGGTTGTGACCAAGGTTGTGGATGGCAAGGTTCACGAGCCTATGGAACACATGATTATCGATGTTCCCGAGGAATTCCTGGGCGCAGTTACCCAGCTCATGGCAGCTCGTAAGGGCCGCATGGAGAACATGGCAAACAATGGCACCGGCTGGGTCCGCATGGAATTCGCTGTTCCTGCTCGTGGCCTGATTGGTTTCCGCACCCAGTTCCTCACCGAGACCCGCGGTGCTGGTATCTCTAGCTCCTACGCCACCGGCTACGAGCCCTGGACTGGCACCATCGAGTACCGCACCAATGGCTCCATGATTGCCGACCGCGCAGGTGTTGTGACCCCCTACGCCATGATCAACCTACAGGAACGCGGAGCCTTCTTCGTAGAACCCACCACCGAGGTTTACGAGGGTATGATTGTTGGCGAGAACTCCCGTGCGGATGACATGGAAGTTAACATCACCAAGGAAAAGAAGCTCACCAACATGCGTTCGGCATCGGCTGATAACTTCGAAAACCTGACCCCTCCCCGCAAGCTGACCCTCGAAGAGTCCCTCGAATTTGCCCGTGAAGACGAGTGCGTTGAGGTGACCCCCGAGGCAATCCGCATCCGCAAGGTCGTGCTGGACGCCAACGAGCGCGTCCGCGAGGCACGTAAGCGCGCACGCGCCTAGCTCTAGCTAGTACCCAAAAGGCAGGGCACCAACAAAGGTTGGTGCCCTGCCTTTTGCTGTATCTGCTTTACCAGATAAGTGGTGGGCTTGTTAGACCAGCTTGTTAGCCCAGCCGTTGTCCTTGGTTAGGGTAATTGCAGAACCGGTGCGGGAGGTTAGCGTGATTGTCTGGGTGTAATGGTAAGTATAGGTCGGCAGCGTGCTACCTGACTGGCAAGAAGAGATAAAGCTGAAGTTGCTGGATGAGGGTTGAGCCCAGCTTGTTCCAGAATAGGTGAGGGGGCAAGTGTATGTTGACCGGTATTCCCTGAAGGTATACCCGCTAACAACCGTGTTATTGCCGGTCGCTGTCGGGACTGTCCAGCAGGTGGAGGTCCCTGAGACACGTGAAAAGGTTGTACCGGATTGCACAGGAAACCAGTAGTTTGCCACCAGGTTACTCAACGTGTAACCCGTGGGTATGTTATCGACCTTAACGAAAGTCGAAGAGTTTTGGGAAATCTGAATTTGTAATCGGCCACTGCAGCTGTAGGCGGGTACTGTAGCGCTAGCGCCGGTAGCTCTTCCGAACTGTGTGCTGCTGGTGATAGTCGGCTTGGGAGAGGCCGCGTAAGCAGGTATGGAAGCGCTGGCGAGTACGACTGGAACAGCCCAGGCTGATCCTTTAGTTAGGGTGTGGCGAGATAGGGGAGAGCGCGTTTCGCTCATAGGTCCTCCACATAAAAAGGGCTATGTGCCTAAACTTCAGGCTGAGCATATTAAAAGACAGAAAATCAAAAGCTGTATTAAAAATACTTTTTTGACATGATTATTACCCATTATTCATTGTACTCAGAGACTATTCCTGGGAGTTATTGTCTCAAAAAAAGAAAAATAATTTAGAGGTGTAATACCTTATTGGGTAAAAAATACATAGATTTTAAGTTAGTTACCTACCGGATTTAGCTCTACGATGTGGCTATCTGTTCTGTACTTTCACTGGTCAACCTCATACCGCTGCACCCTGTACTCTTAAGGCTATGACTTCTGAATCTACTCCCTATTACCCTAAGCCGGGCGAGCACATAGCTAAGAATGCAGTGTTTTCTCTTCTGCCTCACGGTTTAGAGATGAGTCAGGCCAGGATTTTGTTTGTGCACGCCCACCCCGATGACGAGTCATCATCGACAGGCGCCACCATGGGTGCCCTGGCTAAGGCTGGCGCCCAAGTGCACCTCTTGACCATGACCCGCGGGGAAATGGGGGAGGTTATCGACCGTTCCCTCGCCCACCTAGAAGCTGAGAACCCCGCGAACACTGATGGGGGAGTAGCTCTGGGCAAACTGCGCACCGCTGAGCTGAACCAAGCGTTAGCCGCTCTGGGCGTGAAACACCATACCTTTCTAGGGGAGGGGCCAGCCAGGGCCGCCCAGGCCCCTGCCCTCTATCGTGACTCTGGCATGACCTGGGGTGAGGACGGCCGAGCTACTGCCAACGCCCTCGCTGCACCCGACTGCCTGACTCGCACTCCCCTAGAGCCCCAAGCTGAGGCTATTGCCGCCCTCATAAAGCAGGTTCGCCCCGACGTCCTGGTGACCTATGATGCGGACGGCGGCTACGGGCACCCCGACCACAAGCGCACCTATGAAGCAACACAGGCTGCTGTTGAGCTGCTTAAAGGTTCGGATGCCGCACCAACCCTTTTCTGGGGTATCGAGGGCGACGCTGATGCAACAGATACCCGGCAGCAGGCTGTTATCAACGGGGATTTGGCGCGTAAGCGCGAAGCTATGGCAGCGCATGTCACCCAGATCACTATTACCGGGGATACCACCTTCGAATACTCGAACGGGGTGCCTCAACCCATTTCAGCCGTCGAAACCTACCGGCTTCTTGGCAATGAAATTAGGGGAGCTAAACTGGCGCCCCTCACCGAAGACCAGAACGTAGCTGAGACCGAAGAAGAGCCTCCCGGGGCTATCAATAGCCTCATTACCTCCATAGCCCTTGGCTTGCTAGCGGGTTTCTCAGGAACCATTTATCACTCATGGATCTGGTACATCAACCAAGATTTCTGGGTGCCTTGGGGTGCTCTGCTGGGCTGTCTCACCGTTTTCTTCGCTGCAACCTGGGCTACTATTCATACCGGCAAAAACTGGGCCGCTGCACTGGTTGGCTTCACCGCCTTCACCCTCATCAGCATCTTTGCCTACGCCAAGGGCAACTCTATGCTGGTCTACATCAACCCCATCAACCCACCGGGTATAGCTGGCACACTCTGGGCACTAGGTTCCCTGGTCGCGGCTACGCTGTCGCTTATCGCCACCACCCGCTACCGCCTCAAACGTGGATAAAGCTAGCGGCTAAGGTTACAGATCTAGACTGTTCTCTAGCCCACAAAAATAAGCCCCATGTGCGTGCACCCTATAAACTAGAGCACGAACCAAAACCTACCCAGCGCACCGGCGCCCACCCGCGCCCCAGAAAGGCAGAGATGACCTACGTTATCGCCCAGCCCTGCGTCGACGTCAAAGACCGTGCATGCGTCGAAGAATGCCCCGTCGACTGCATCTACGAAGGCGAACGCTCCCTCTACATCCACCCCGATGAATGTGTTGACTGTGGCGCCTGCGAACCCGTCTGCCCCGTAGAAGCCATTTACTACGAGGACGATGTCCCCGAAGAGTGGGAAGACTACACCGCAGCTAACGCTGACTTCTTTGATGACCTGGGCTCGCCCGGTGGCGCTGCCCGTCTGGGTCTCATCGAAAAGGACGTCCCTTTCATCGCAGCCCTGCCTCCGCAGAACCAGGACTAAACAGCTTCCACCCCCTCTCCTCCCTAACTAAGGCGAGGAGAGGGGGTTTGTTTTTAAGCCCGGAATGGCCTGGTCGGGGTTGAACCAATGGTGAAGTTAAGGGCTTCGCAAGCTCAAGCGCATCATTTGAGTATACTCAAGACGTACGCGAGTCAGAACGGAACCATGATTACAGAGCTGGTGAGCGAGTGTATCGATAATCTATAAATATGTAAAGCCATCTAACTTTATATACAGATAGGTGACTCATCGAATAGCTTTAGAGGTGCCTACCTCTGTGTTTGTGTGATGGGATGAGGGCTCATGCATCGGTTTGATGGTAAAAGCTGTTTCTGAAGGTGTCAGTATTTTTTGAGTTTAACTGTAAAAATTCTCAGACTGCACAAGCTGTCCATGTAGGTTGGTTGAAATTACTTTGCTTTCCCACTGTTTAGTAGGGCCAGCCTCAAATTTCTCTGTTCTAAGCGTCAACAGCCTATCCTCCAGGCCTGGAGGATAGGGTGGAATTTCTTCCGGCGGGCAGCTCCATAGGAGTATGCCATCTTTGGTAGATGAAAAATTGCTGGGCTCCACCACCTCATAATAGAGGGTCTTCATCTGGTTGCAAGTGGAGCGATAGGGGATTCGGATGGCCAGAAGGTCCTGTCCATGGTTTTTTTTCTTAAGGATGACAGTAAAAAATGTGTCATAAACTACAAATAGGTAAATTTTGTGGTTAAACTCCTCTAAAGGGATGTATCCCTCCTGGGCAACAAAGCATTGTATGCAGGCTAGGCGATTTTTCATTCTTCGGCAACTCCTGGAGGTCTATCATGAAGCACAAATTATACCGTGGGTTTATCTCGATTATAACCATAGGAATCTTAGCTTTTTCCCCGGTTTCAGCGCAGGCAGCTGGAGGATACAATGTAGGGGAAATCCTTGACACTGTGAAAAATCCTAATGCTCCGGGAGAATTTCCTATTCGACGCGGATTCTTTGATGGTGAGCAGGGTTTCGGCTATGACAAGGCATATCATAAACACGGCTTGAGAAACATTGAAGCTATCAAGAAAGTTGGAAGGTCTCCCTTAAGCAGCTGGGAGGGTAATTCTCTTGTTGCCAGAGCATATGCCGGTACGTATACCTGCGGCTGGTGGGGGCGATGTACTCTACAGGATGAACGAGAGATAAGAGTTGTTTTTACTGTAGATGCTCAGTATGGAGATATGAAATTTGACTCTCAGCTTGGGCTGCTCACAGCATACTGCAAAAACCCCGATAACGCGCCTCTTTGCCCTGACTGGGTGGAATCTTCGATTTTATATCCTGAAACCAATATTCTTTACGGTCAAGTACCCAACGATGTTTTCTCTAATTCATATAAAGAAGGTAGCAAGGTAGAGGTTTTCTCGTATGAGCAGCTACCTGAAATCATCGGTAAATAATTACATTTCATCCATTGAGGCTTATTCAAAAGGTATCAAAACCGCGGATGGGCGCAGTAGCGGCAAGTTAATCCTCTCAACTGGTTCGCTGTCGCTCACAAGGTGATTTACACCAGTCCCGAGCCAGATTGGCCACTTACTGCGTCCATCCGTTTCACCCTTTTGAATAAGCCTCATTTACTTTGACTTCGCAGGTAAACCTTGGCTTGCCGGCCCGGTGCTTATCAGCGGGTCTAAGCTAAGCAACCTTGCCAGCATTCGAGCGGGTACCAGCAGCGCTGCGGCGTCCTTGCGTAGACTAGAGGCAGAACAGAACTCAGCCTAGTGAAGGAAAACCTATGAGCGCCTTTGGCCTTTCTCTGCCCGACTACCCCTGGGACACCATGGCTCCTTACTTGGAAACAGCCAAGGCGCACCCGGATGGGCTGGTGAACCTTTCCATCGGTACGCCGGTTGACCCGACCCCTGATGTCATCCGTCAGGCTCTCGCTGATGCCACTGACGCTCACGGTTACCCTACGACGCACGGCAACGTTCAGGTGCGTCAAGCAATCGTGGACTGGTTTGACCGCCGCCGCGAAGTGCCGGGTTTGAGCGTTGAGCAGGTTATGCCGACCATCGGTTCTAAGGAACTGGTCGCCTGGCTGCCCTTCCTCCTGGGGCTGGGAGAGGGAGATGTGATGGTGCGCCCCACCGTTGCTTACCCCACCTATGACATTGGTGCTCAGCTGGCTGGGGCTACTGCTGTTGCAGCTGATTCTCTCGATGAGCTGGACGCCGATACCCGCGCCCGGGTGCGTCTGGTCTGGGTTAATTCCCCCGCCAACCCTACCGGTATCGTCCGTGGTGTTGATGAGCTGAAGAAGCTGGTTGATGATGCCCGGAGCCTCGGCGCTGTGGTCGCCTCTGATGAGTGCTACGCAGAGCTGGGCTGGGGGGAGTGGGATACCCAGCACGGTGGAAAGCTGGTGCCTTCCATCCTTGATCCCCGGGTGTGCGGCGAGAGCCAGCACCTGGTCTTCTCGGTCTACTCCCTTTCAAAGCAGTCTAACTTCGCTGGCTACCGAGGTGCCTTCATCGCCGGGGACGCAGAGCTCATGCCCAACCTCATTAATTCTCGTAAGCACGCAGGCATGATTGTGCCTGCCCCCGTGCAGGCAGCCATGGCAGCTGCGCTCAATGACGATGCTCATGTGGAGGCGCAGAAGGATCTCTACCGTGCCCGCCGTGACCTACTGCTACCAGCGGTGCAAAAGTTTGGGCTGACCGTTGAAAACTCTGAAGCCGGCCTCTACCTCTGGGCGACTGCTGGTGAGGACACCTGGACGACCGTCCAACGCTTTGCTGAGCTGGGCATTCTCATTGGTCCAGGGGTTTTCTACGGTGAAGCAGGTGAGGGGTATGTGCGCCTGGCACTGACCGGTTCTGACTCAGATATTGAGAAGGCAGCAGCTCGTCTAAAAGCTGCATAAACAGCGGTATTACAGGTCTTATTAGGGCGTAATCTTTTGCCCTGCCCGTCCCCTGAATGTGACCTCACCCATGGTTCTGTTGTAATGTGAACCATAGATGACATGCGTACGCGTGCGGTGTGGCCCTCAACGGTTGAAGGCCACGCCGCTATCTATGAAATCCTCTCTAGCGATTCGTGTACGTTTGACCTCACACACCAGGAGGAACAATGACTGAAAACAACGCGACCCTCAGCTATCAGGGCAAGGAACTGCCGCTGCCTGCTGTGGAAGCAACCGAAGGTAACGGTGCCTTCGAAGTAGCTGGAATGCTTAAAGAGACTGGCAAGGTAGCCTACGACCCCGGCTTCATGAACACTGCAAACGCAAAATCAGCAGTGACCTACATTGACGGCGACGCCGGCATCTTACGTTATCGCGGCTACCCCATTGAGGAGCTAGCCGAGAAATCAAGCTTTATCGAAACCGCTTACCTGCTGATCTATGGGGAGCTCCCCACCGCCAATCAGCTGGAAGAGTTTGACCTGATGATCCGCCGCCACACCATGGTGCATGAGGATTTCAAGACCTTCTTCAACGGCTTCCCCCGTGATGCCCACCCCATGGCTGTGCTGGCGTCCAGCGTTTCAGCTATGTCTACCTTCTACGCAGATTCACTGGATCCTTTTGATCCGCGCCAGGTAGAGATTTCTACCTTCCGTCTGCTTTCCAAGGTTCCCACCCTGGCCGCTTATGCTTACAAGAAGTCCAAGGGCGAGCCCCTGATTTACCCCCGCAATGAGCTCAACTACTCAGAGAACTTCTTGCGCATGTGCTTCGGTTTCCCCACCGAAGAATACGAAGTTAACCCCGTGCATGCTAAGGCTCTTGACCTTCTGCTGCTCTTGCACGCAGACCACGAACAGAACTGTTCAACCTCCACGGTGCGCCTGGTAGGTTCAGCTAACGCCAACATGTTTGCCTCCGTTTCCGCCGGCATCAACGCTCTCTACGGCCCCCTGCACGGCGGTGCCAACGAAGCTGTGCTGAAGATGCTGACTCAGATCCAGAAGGAGGGCATCAGCCCCGAGGACTTCATGGAGAAGGTCAAGCGCAAGGAAGACGGCGTGCGCCTCATGGGCTTCGGTCACCGCGTCTACAAGAACTACGACCCCCGTGCCCGCCTTATCAAGAAAACCGCTGACGAGGTGCTTGAAAACATGGGTGGTAACAACGAGCTGTTGGATATCGCTAAGCGCCTTGAAGAGAAGGCACTGAACGATGATTACTTCATCGAGCGTAAGCTCTACCCCAACGTAGATTTCTACACTGGCATGATTTACAAGGCGATGGGCTTCCCCGAGAAGATGTTCACCGTACTATTCGCACTTGGCCGTATGCCGGGCTGGATCGCCCAGTGGACCGAAGGTGTGCAGGACCCCGATCGTAAGATTGGACGCCCCCGCCAGGTTTACATCGGCCAGAACGAGCGCCACTACCCCGGACTGTAGACGGTCAGGATGATGTAGACAACAGAGCACCCTGTCAGCCTCACTCACGAGTGGCGGGGTGCTGTGCTTTAAGGGAAAGTTAGGTGAAGAAGATGGACAACAGGCAGATAGTTGCAAACGGCTCCTGGAAGGCTTTCACATCATCCGTATGGCCTTACTTCCACTGGTTCGCCCTCATTGCGGCCTTGGTTTCCATTGTTATCTATAGCCTAAAAATGCATAGAACCCTAGTTACTCAAGGTTGTTCAGGGACAACTATATAACGTCGGTAACTGGGTTATCTGTAGCGGTTTGAACAAAGTAACCCATGATTTGCGGTCAGAGACCCCACTTGTCTTCTAATTTGATTTACTGAGCTAAGTGGCAACCGTAAATTTGCCACTAAGAGGCATCACCGGCTTTGGATTAGGGCGGTCAAGGGTGAAAATTCTCGCCAACAACTACAGTCGGTTATTCGGTGGATTTTTACGTCGGGGTGGACGAAATAAATGGTTTTAGTTGCTTTACGAATTCATCTTTTGGCCCTTGCTACGCACGGTGCTGGATGCTGTTTGCGCTGACCAGAAGCATAATTTCGTAAAATACCACTTAAATATGATAGTTAGCTGTGTCGCTGCTGGAAAATTCATCGAGAAGAGTACTCTAGAAGGTGTTGTACCCCACAACAATATTCAGAGGGGGCTTCTATGCTCACCCGCAGAACCGTCCTCGCTGCAACCCCACTTGCAGCACTCGGTCTAGCACTAACACCATCACCCGTACAGGCAGCCACTTACAGCGATGTAACACCTCAAGGCTTGTTCTACAGAGAAATGACCTGGGCCATCAACAAAGGCCTCCTGCCGGGCTACCCCGATGGAACCTTCCGCCCAGCAGAAGGCATAGACAGAAAAACCTTTGCCCGCATGATTTATATCTACCGTGGCAAACCTGCCTACACCCCACCCACAAAATCATTTTTCACCGATGTGCCCACCACCCATCCTTACTACAAGGAAATCAACTGGCTGGTAACCCAAGGTGTGACAGCAGGGTACGAAGATAAAACCTTCCGTCCCGATGCCATCGTAGAACGGCACATCATAGCGCCTTTCCTTTACAGAATGGCCGGGGAACCCAACTACGTTCCGCCCGTCAAGTCATTCTTCGCAGATACCCCGCCAACCACCCCCTTCTACAAAGAAATTAGTTGGCTTTACAGCATGAAAATTACGACCGGCTGGTCTGATGGAACTTACAGACCGTATTTCATGACTGAACGCTACGCTGTTTGCGCTTTCCTCTATCGCTACGACTCGATTTTTGGATACTAAGATGAAAACACTAACACGCTCTAAAGGGCTCGCCGTTCTGGTATCACTAGGTGTTCTATGTAGCCCCTTAACCATGGCACCAGCTCTAGCAGCAGACCTACCGGCCTCCACTCAGGCAAAAGAAAATTCCCTCACAGGTAGTCGCACTTCAGCCACTACCCTAAATATCCCCATGGGGGCCGGTGTTAGCGGAAAACTAGATGTTGGTACCGGAAACCTACAGACCACGATGAGTGTCAATGGGGTGAGCTTCTCCCATAATTCTCTCACCCCCGTCACCACAGGTACTGGAACCCGCAATAGCTGGCGCATAGCAGCGATAGGAGCTGGAAACCTTTTCGCTGAAAACGCTAACGTGGTGTTCGTAAACTCAAGCGGTGAACGCATTGTATTTAAACCTAACGCTGCTACCCCAGGAATATACGCCAGCCCCGCTGGTAAAAGGTACACCCTGAGCAAAACAGCCGATGGATACCGCCTGGTCACCTGGGATTCCTCATCGACCACATTTTTCAGCCTCAATGGCTACCCACAAAAAGTCGTTGACCGCAATGGGAACGAAACCAAAGTAACCAGCGCTAACGGGCTGCCATCCCAGCTGACTGGTTGGCAAGGTCCAGCAGCAGCCAAAAATTCCTTCATGCTCCCTGGAACCACCACCGACACGATTGGATCAGGAGCCACCAAAGATGCCTTACGTCTCTCCTGGAAACTTGATAGCGCTAAGGGCAAGTATGTCGCTCTGACCAACCCTAGAGGACTAAAAACCACCATCGCCTACGACTCCGCAGGGCGCATCTCGAAGGTATCCACTGCCGGTGGAGGCTACACCAGCATCACCTATGATGCTAAGAACCGAGTAATCAAAGTTGCTACCCCAGGAACAGCTGAAGCCCCCAAGGTGGAAGCTATTACCCGCTTTGACTACACTGACGGTACTAAAACACTAGTTGCTGGCGCTAACACTGATCCTGGTGTTGCAGTAGCTAATGTTCCGCATACCACCTACAACCTCACTCCTGCTGGTCAGATTATCGCTTCATCGGTTGATGCCGATGGCCGGTCACAGTCAGCGACCTATACTCCTCAGCTGAACATTGGCTCGTATACCTCCGGGCTAGGTGCTACAGCTGGAACTGAGAACTATAGCTACGGAGCCAATAACAGCAACTCCCTGACCTCTTCTACAGGAGCTAATGGGGAGAAGAATAGTTTTGACTACGCTAATCAGACGGATAACACCAAGTATTCACCATCTTCATCTACCGATGCCCGTGGTAATAAGAGTGTTTATAGCTACGCGGCATCTGGTGCCCTTGCAAAATCCACTAATGCGCTAGCTGCTACAGCTGAAGTGGGATACAACCCCAACGGAACCCCTGCTTATGCAACGGCACCTGGCAATGTAGGTAACCCCACCAAATACTTTTACAATACCGAGAGCCTGCTGAGTAAAGTAACCCCGGCTGCCGGAGGGTCAATAGCAGCAGAATCCTACATTTATGATGATTTAGGGCGACTAACGACCAAAACTACCGGTCGTGGCGGCAGCATTAGATACACCTATGAAGGAAACACTTCACTGGTGACTAAAGTAGCCTCCTACCCCAAGGGCTCAACCACCCCTGATGCTTCACAGGAGACCACTTACGACGCTCTAGGGCGTACTACATCAGTGGCCAGCTGGTCTAAGGGAACCTTGACCCAGAAAACCAGCTTTACTTACAGCACCCGTGGTGAAGTTACCTCCCAGGTTGTATGGCAGGCAGCTATCGGTGGGGAAAAAGAACTCACTACCACTATTGCCTATAAGTATGACCGTGAAGGCAAGCTGATTTCTAAGAGTTTGGATGGTCTGCAGAACAACTATAACTACACCCCTGGTGGGACTCTCGATAGTGTTGATTACACCGAGGCAGGGGTCAAGAAGACCATTAAGTTTGCCACTGATGATCGCGGACGTAGAACAGATACTTGGTACGGGGCAGACGCTAATACAGGTGCTCAGAATTGGGAAGTTTGGAAGCATTCTGACTATGACCGGTCAGGTAATCTAATTGGCGAAAAGGTGCAGAAAGCTAAGAATGCTCCGGTAACCCCACAGAACCCTGATGGTGCTATTACCCTGAGTGAAAAGAAGTACTGCTACGTTCCGGGAGTAGATCCTCGGTCCTGTCCGGTTGACTCGACTAGTGCTGTCGATAAGATTCAGGCTATGTATACTGCTAATCCTGTAGCTGGTAGCGAGCTGATTACTTCTTACACGTACGATAGAGCAGGGCGTCTCCTGACCGTTGATACTCCTGGTAGCCCTGAAGGTAAGTACGAGTTTTCTTATGATGCTCGGGGTAACAAGATTAAGACTGTCCAAACCACTGGTGCGGGTGAAGTGATCACTGAAGGTGATACGTTCAATTCGCAAAACCAGGTCACTAGTGATAACTGGAAGTATGATGCTGATGGTAACCTCGTTTCTTCAGACCAGTCTGATCTTACGTACAACACGGTCAACCAGAACGTTACCTCTACTCTGAAAGATGGCTCCAACACAACGACTAATACGTTTGCTGGTATGACGCAGAAGCAGCTGATTGCCCAGCAGTCTTCTAAAGATGGAACCTTTGTCTACACTCATGGTTTGAATGACCGATATGGCAACCCCATGATTGAGAAAATCCGTCACGGTGGGTCAACGGCCTTTGTGGAGCACGACCCGGTCACGGGTAACCCTTTGTTCTTGCGTGATATTGATAAGAAGAGTGTTCATATGTATATCTCTGATCCGGTGGATTCTGATATCCGCTTGGTGAAGGATGATGGGGCTACCTCGACTTATAAGGAATTTGATCCTTATGGTGCTCGTGATGAGAAGGTCACGGTTGTTCCGAGGGATGTGTTTGATCCTTTCCGTTATCGTTTTGGTTTGGTTGACCGTGGTGGTACGGGGCGTTATTTGTTTGGTGTTCGGTTTTATGATCCGAATCAGGGGGTTTGGACTCAGCAGGATTCTTTGGATGCGCCGTTGGATCATAATAATGCTAATCGTTATGCGTACGCGGGTTCTGACCCGGTAAATAACTTTGATCCCACCGGCCGTGCATGGCAGGGTGGCGCTAGCTTCTGCTTCTTCGCTTGCTTCAGTATCGGAGCTACCTGGAGCGACGATACAGATGTTAAAAATTGGAATGTTGGATTTGGTATTGGCCCCAGAGCATCAGTTGAAGGTTATATGGGGCATACCGGAGCAGAACCATCAAACGAAGAGTCGCTTGGGACATCTGGTACATGCGGTGGAGCTTTAGGTTTTGGAGCCAACGGTGGAATATTTATTGATGCGATGAATCAGAAAGCTGATGGCCAAGCTAATTTAACCACAGGTGCTGGACTTGGTTGTTCGGCAATAGTAACAATAGGGATGCCACTCGAATAATGAATTATGTTTTTTTATCATTTTCTATCATTGCATTTTTAGTCTCGATAGTGCAAATTTATTTTATTAATAAGTATGGAATAGATGAAGATGTGCCATACTCGCCATTTTCTACCCCATTAGGGACCACTAGAGTGGCACAGATTGCTAATAAAGTTGGATTCCCCCTTGTTGGGGCAATAATTGCATTTATCTTATTCTTATTTGCCTAGTAGACTATTCCTATTAAGCAAAATATTTCCCAGCACACCTTGGGTGCTGGGAAATATTTTTATCACAAATGAGTGTGATAATATTTTTAAATTGTGTAAAGAAATTTTTTTCATTCCCGTGGTATCACTATGTGGTGGACTTATTGGCCTTATTTTGATTGGTAAAAACGGCTTCATGGGTGTGGCTGGGGTATGTATGTTCTTAATCGCGCTAGTGTTGACTGTTATTAACTATCTAGATATTTCAGGTATAGAACGATTGACAGGTTTTAGTCATTATTTTGTAGTAAAATTATTTATATTTGATCCCAACAAAACGCTGGGGTTCTGATTCATATACTCCGAAAAATACCTGCCGTCCTCTAATGGTGCTAATTTGTGCTGGCTCATCTCTATACGTAATCTCATGCGGTTAAAAATATATTTGGGCATATGTCTCAATGCTCAGGATTTGTGTGAAAAAACTTTGTAACATTAGGGACTGTAAAAATAGCGTTGGAATTCTTAAGTTTAATGCCTGAGGGCTAGGCGTGTTTTAAAATATTTTATGCTGCTTATAAGTCTTCCATTGATTAATGAACAAACTAAAATAATTTCATGCTCACTTTCCATCTGCCAGCTTCTGCAACTGCATTGAGGGTTATTCAAAATTCCCTCCAGCCGCATAAAACACCAAACCCCGCACCACCGAAAACACCCTCCCATACGACCCCAACGGCCGCCGAAAACCAGTATGCAACACCCGCCAACACTTGATGTGAGCAATAACCCGTTCCACCACCGACCGCAACCGGTTCAACACACGATTATTCTGCTTATATTGGGCGCTGAGCTTTTGCCCTGACTGATATGTACGGGGTGATATGTACTGGGTTCAGGTCACACCAACCACCCCTAATAAAATCACAAAAATCACACAAGAATCAAAGCATCAGAAAACACCTCCTCCGGCGTCCGATACCCAAGACCCTCATGCAACCGGCGCCCATTCCACCAAGCAACCCAAGACGCAGTCTCAACCTCCAACCGACCCACAGAATCAAAAAGACAACCCTTCACCAACTCAGCCTTATAAGCACCATTCACGCTCTCAGCCAGAGCATTATCGAAAGAATCCCCCGTAGAACCAACCGACAGCTGCACACCCAAGGCCTTCAGCTCATGTGTGTAATCCTCAGCCAGATACTGCGAACCCCTATCAGAATGATGCACGATTTCCGTGAAATCAGAACCATCCTTCCTCGCCTGGAACAAAGCCTGCTTCAGAGCCATCAGAGGCATCCCCAGAACATGCATTGTTGAAGAAACACCCCAACCCACAATCTTTCGTGAGAACACATCAGTAATGAAGGCCGTATAACAGAAACCGCTCATCGTACGAACATAGGTGAAATCAGCTACCCACAGCCTGTTCGGCGCATCGGCAGTAAAGTTACGGTTGACCAGGTCAGGCCGGTCATCCGGCGCCTTGGCCGGGCGGGTTGTGATGGGTTTACGGCCCCTGTGAGCCCCCTGGATACCAGCAGCTTTCATCAGCCGCCAGGTCTGCTCACGACCGATATCCCAGCCTTCCCGCCTCATGGCCTGCCACATTTTGCGCACCCCATAGACCGAGTAGTTCTCGGCATGAATACGCAGAAGTTCAGGGATGAGTAGCTGGTCTTTGAGGGCACGGGCTGAGGGGATACGTTTCTTAGCGCGGTAGTAGCCGCTAGGGCTGATGAACCCACCGTCAAGGTTCTTTGAGAGAACTTGGCAGATGGACTCGACCCCGAAGTGATCACGGTGGGTGTCGATGAAGCGGATCATCATCGGGCTGGTCGGTCGAGTTCGGCTGCGAAAAAAGCTGAGGCTGCTTTGAGAATTTCGTTTGCTCTGCGCAACTCGGCGTTTTCTCGTTTGAGTCGTCGGATTTCAGCGTTGATGTCGTTGGGGCTGGTGAATTCTTTGCCGGTGTTAAGGGCGGCTTTGTTACACCAGGTTTGTAGGGTGTTGTGGCCGATTCCGAGTTTGCTGGCGATGTCTTTGGTGGCTTGGGTTATGGAGGGCGCGTCGTGGTCTTGGAGTCTGGTGTTGACCATGCGGATGGCGCACCATCATTTGAGCGCTCCAAACGTTTACCTATTGAATTGGCGCAACCGATTAAAGCAACTCTTGAAAATTATATTCTATGACTGTAGTGTTACCTGCAACACATAAAATCTATGTGTTTTTGGAATGTTAGGTTGAAATCATGTATTCCCTCACAGGAAAAGTCGCCCCCCTCTCAATAGTTCTCACCGTTGTGTTTACTTTGATGCTGGCTTTTTCTTCCGCTCAACCTGTTAACGCCTACAGCAAGCCATCGAGTGATGAGCAACTTGTTGAGGAGCTTCTCCAGTATGCTCAGTTGGATGCTACAGGGAATATCCAGTACTTTGATATATCTGAAGCAGTCTCTGATAACGCGGACAGTGCAGTAATCGATGCAGCGAAAGTCTTTAATTCATCCACTTTTTCTGCAGACCAAGGCAGCAGTGTCTCTGGGGTAGTTTCTCCCCAGTGGGGAATTCCTGTTCACGGTAATTGGTGCGGCCCCGGGCATAGTGGCCCCGCTGCTCCAATTGACCTGTTAGATACGCGTTGTCAGACCCATGACCGATGCTATGCTACTCAAGGCTATTTCAATAAGGCCTGTGACCGGCAACTAGTAGCTTCGATTGCCCTTGATTTGTCGCAATCAAGATATTCTTGGTGGGTCGGTACCAAGGCACGGGCAATAATGGCTGTATTTGTACCTAATGGTTATCTGTAAGGGTGAATTAATATGATGACAAATACCCGATATATCGAAACACATCACGGTTGGCGGGTCTTTAGCTCATCCAAATGGGGTAGCTTTCACTTAGTAGCCCTGGTAGCAACGGCTCTTTCTCTAGGGCTAATAATTTATGGAGCTACGGCCGTTTCTGAGATATGGATGCTGGCACCTCTGCTGGGAATAATATTTATACCCCTGAGCGTCATCGCCCGCACCTGGGGTTGGATTGTGATCTTTGCCTTGATTTTCCTCTTCTTCCCCCTGGTCATACTTTTCCAGGGGGTGAACTGGTAAACAGGTGAAAGATCATAAATATAAAAAGGGGTGCTCCTTCCACACATGGAAAGAGCACCCTTTTTATGGAGTTGTTTAGGCTTCGTAACCGTTGGGGTTATTCTTCTGCCAGTTCCAGTGATCGCGCACCATGGTCTCGATGTCGCGGTGAGCGCTCCAGCCCAGGTCAGAGAGGGCAGCTGAGGGGTCAGCGTAGGAGACAGCGACGTCGCCGGGGCGGCGGTCCACCATCTTGTAGGGAAGCTCCTTGCCGGCAGCCTTCTCAAAGGCATGCAGAACTTCGAGAACCGAGTAGCCGTTGCCGGTACCCAGGTTCCAGGTGTGCAGGCCCTGGTGGCTGGTGATGTAGTCCAGCGCCTTGAGGTGGCCGTCGGCCAGGTCAGAGACGTGGATGTAGTCGCGCACGCCGGTGCCATCAACGGTGGGGTAGTCGTTACCGAAGACATTCAGGTGTTCGCGGCGGCCCACAGCTACCTGGGCGATGAAGGGCACCAGGTTGTTGGGGATACCTGCAGGGTCTTCACCAATGCGGCCGGACTCGTGTGCGCCTACAGGGTTGAAGTAGCGTAGCAGGGCGATGTTCCACTTGGAGTCTGATGCAGCGAGGTCGACCAGCATATCTTCGATGTGCTCTTTGGTGCGGCCGTAGCAGCTCTGAGCATCCATGTTGATTTTCTCGGTCAGCGGCATTGATTCAGGCTCACCGTAAACGGTTGCTGAGGATGAGAAGACGATGGAGGTGCAGCCAGCCTCTTCCATGGCGTAGAGCAGGTTGAGGGTACCGGTAACGTTGGTCTGGTAGTACCAGAGGGGCTTTTCAGCTGACTCGCCCACGGCCTTGAGACCCGCGAAGTGGATGACTGCATCTGGCTTGACCAGGTTGAAGAGCTGCTTCATCTCGGGCAGATCCAGCAGATCAACCTTGCGAAACTCTACGGTCTTTCCGGTCAGTTCTTCAACACGAGCCAGCGACTCCATGGAGGAGTTGGAGAGGTTGTCCATGACGGTGACCTCGTGCCCAGCGTTGAGCAGTTCAAGGACGGTGTGCGAGCCGATGTAGCCGGCGCCGCCGGTAACGAGAATTTTCACGTGTTCCCCTCAATAAGGTGTGGTTATTTGTGGTGTTTCTAGCTTAGCGGGTTAGCAGCACCAGGGCAGGGTTTGGCACACAGGTGTGGGCACATGCACGGACAGTGGCGCCCCGCCTATGACAGGTCCTTATCTGAACCTGTTATAGGCGGGGCGTCCTTATCGAGGGGGCTAATGCCCAGGTGCTTAAGCTAGCTTTTACAGCTTGCCCTTGCGGGTTGCCCGCATGGCGATACTTCCGACTACCAGTAGCAGAAGCGCTACAGCCAGCATGGTGAGCAGAGGTGCGCCCGTATGTGCCAAGGCGCGGTTGGGCTGTGAGCTCGCAGCAGCTTCTTGATTACCTGTAGTTTCACCTGCAGTTGCTACAGCAGTGGGAGTTTCCTCGCTGGGCGCAGAGGTTGGCTCATCGCTAGGTTCAACGCTGGGCTCTGCACTGGGGGAAGCAGTGGGTTCAGCTGATGCTGAAGGCTCGGGTGTCTGGCTGGGGGTGGGTACGGGGCCAACACTGTTATCTAGTGAGCTAGTACCGACCGTCCAGTTGAGAACGAAGAAGTCGGCCGGGTCAATGGTCTTGTTGGCTACCGCCCAGTCAATCATCAGATCACGCACGGCTTTCTGCTCTTCATAGACAATGGGAGCTGAGGTCACGTGTGGGTAACCCGAGCCACCGCTCCAGCGGTAGTTATTGAGTGCCAGAATGACCTTCTGATCATCAGCCAGGGCAGAGCCGTCAGCGAGTGTTAGGTTCTCAATGCGTTGGCCCACGGGCTGGGAGATATTGATGTGGTAGTTGACGCCAGAGAGCACATCGTAGGAGTAATCCGGGATGCCGCGGGTGGCGCCATCGTAGAGAGCATTGGTGACCGTTGACCAGTCCTCAATGACTGCTCCGGGCTCCTGCTGCTGGTAGTAGCGGGCCGAGTATTCCAGGTAATCCCTCAGCTGCGCTCCGGTCAGTTCAACCGCGTAGAGGGTGTTGTCATAGATATAGAGTGATGCCATATCCGCGATAGTCACAGGGCCCTGCTTGAAGACGGCAGTGCGTGAGAAGGGCGATGCCTCAGCAATCAGCGGGAGATCAGCGTAGGGGGTGCCTTCCAACGCGCGGGCTACCTCATCGGTCTGAACCCGGTTGATGAAGTCCAGCACAGCGGTGTCCTCCCAGGCAGATGTTGCAGCTGGCATATCTTCGGTAGCCTGGGCAACCACAGTCTGCACCCACTGGGTGGTTTCGGCATGGTAGGGCTCAATAGCAGCGCGGATACGCGGGTCGGCTGCGTAATTACCGGCTACCAACGGCGCAGCGGTAGGGCGCTCGTTCTCGTTCCACTTAACCTCAATGTCCCCATCAGCCTCTTTGACTAGGGGAAGGGTAACTTCAGAGAGGAAACGGGCCCAATAGCCCGGTTGAGTGAAGAGCACCTGCTCACCGTTCTTATTGGTGAAGTACTCCTGCACCTTATTGGTCACGTGCGAGTGACCTCCCACCACTACATCAACATCGGTGGACTGCTCAGCCACCGACTTAGCAATGTTCTCGTTGAGATCGGCAGGATTGTAGGTGTAGCCGGCAGCATCTAGTCCGGTATGAGCCAGTACGATGACCACATCAGCGCCAGCCTCCTTAACCTTGGGTGCCCACTCAGCGGCGGCAGCGGCGGCGTCCCTAAACTCGAGGTTGCCCTCAACGGTTGCTTTATCCCAGACCCTCACCCCCGGGGTTACTACACCGATCACGCCAACCTGAACGGTTTCACCACCCACGGTTTTATTGATAATGGTATAGGGCTCATAGGCGGGCTGGCCGGTGCGGGCATCAATAACATTGGCAGCCAGCAGAGGCATAGCAAGGCTGTCCTTATACTGGGCGGATGCCTGCAATCCGTAGTTGAATTCGTGGTTACCCACCACGCCCGCGTCATACCCCAGCAGGTTAAAGACCGACGCCATGGGGTCCACTGTGCTTGCCGAACGGTTCTTTTGGTAGTAGGTGGCCAGGGGATTGCCCTGGTTAGCGTCCCCATTATCGAGCAGAACGGTGGAGTCTTCACCCTTAGCACTGCGCGTCTGTTCAATGGCGGTTGCCAGGTGTTCCATACCCAGCGCCTTATCCCCGGTGCCGTAGGGTTCACCGGTGAAGTAGTCATAGTTCAGCTGCCGCCCGTGAATATCGGTGGTGGCAAGAACGGTGAGGTTACCTAAATCGGTGTCACCGTCATCCGCTACAGCAGCCGGTGCTAAAAACGCGGATGACACCAGGCCAAGGCCTGTCAATAGAGCGAGAGAACGCTTCATAAGAGAAGATCTTTCATCAGATAGTGTGTTGAATACCTGTGTGTGCGAGCTCTCTTCAGTTTAAAGGGCAAGAGCCCCGGCCTGCCACCCCATATACGAGGTTAAAAGTGCAGGTCAGGGCTCTTGGCCGGTTAGTGCGCTTTAGTTAGCGTGCAACTCTAAGTTCAGTTCAACCGTTTTACCCTCACGAGGAAGCGCCTCAATGGCACCGGTCACCGAGTTGCGGCGGAAAAGCAGATTATTAACACCCGATAGCTCGACAGCCTTGATGACCTGAGGCTCTGCGCCGGGGTTGAGCAAGGTGACGCGTGAACCTGCGGTCACATACAGACCGGCCTCAACGACGCAGTCATCGCCCAGAGCAATACCAATACCGGCCTCGGCGCCTAGCAAGGAGCGCTCGCCGATAGCAACGCGCTGGGTGCCACCACCTGAGAGAGTGCCCATGGTTGAAGCGCCACCACCGATGTCAGTGCCGTTGCCGATGACTACGCCCTGAGAAATACGGCCCTCCACCATGGATTCGCCCAGGGTACCGGCGTTAAAGTTCACGAAACCCTCGTGCATGACGGTGGTGCCGACTGCCAGGTGAGCACCGAGGCGCACACGGTCAGCATCACCGATACGAACGCCTGCGGGCACGACGTAATCAATCATGCGGGGGAACTTATCGACGTGGGTAACGATCAGGGCACCGCGGCGGCGCAGCTTCAGGGAGACCGTATTGAACTCGCTGGCCAAAACGGGTCCAAAATTGGTCCAGGCGACGTTAGCCAGCTTGCCGAAAAGACCCTCAAGGTTGATGGTGTTGGGTTCTACCAAAGTGTGAGATAGCAGGTGAAGGCGCAGATAGGCGTCCTCTGCGTTGGCGGGGGCGGCGTCCAAATCAATGGTGACGTCTACGATTTCACGCACCACGTTACGGTCTTCATCGGTCTCTACTAGGGCTTCAAGATCAGCGACCACGGACTGGTCGGAGGTCTGTGCGAGAAGGGGGGCGGGGTACCAGACATCTAGTACGGTGCCTTCGTGCTCGCCGCTTGCGATAATAGTTGCCAGGCCCAGGCCTGCTGCTGTGCGGGTCTTTTGTTCAGTCATAGATACCAGTTTACGAAATCAAGATGTACTGTGCAGTCTCTGCTTGTATGGTGGACGTATGACTGAACCCCGTGTTACCTCCCGTGACTTTGCCCGCTTTGGCCCGGCCACCCTTGACCTCACCCAGCCCGTGGAACAGCTAACCGCTGACCTGCTCGATATCTTCTCTGTATCTGGTGATGAAACGAGACTGGCAGATGCAGTGCAGATTGCCCTCGAAGGCATCGGCGGCCTAGAGATTACCCGTGATGGAGATTCCATCATTGCCCGTACCCATCTGGGAAGGAGCCAGCGCATTGTGCTGGCCGGTCATCTGGATACCGTTCCGTTGCCCCGCGCTGAGAGCTCTTTGGGCACGGTGCCTTCAGTATGGAGGGACGACGAGGGGGAGCGGGTGCTGTACGGACGCGGGGCGGTGGATATGAAGGGCGGGGTTGCCGTTCAGTTGGCGTTAGCTGCCCACCTGACTAACCCTGCCTACGACATCACCTACGTCTTTTATGACAACGAAGAAGTTGCTTCAGAACTCTCGGGTCTTGCCCGCCTCATGCGTAACCACGAGCAGCTATTGACCGACGCCGATTTCGCGGTACTCCTTGAACCTACCGATGGCGTTATCGAGGGTGGCTGTAACGGAACCATCCGTTTCTGGATTCATACTGAGGGGCTGGCTGCCCACTCGGGGCGTGCCTGGAAGGGGGAGAACGCCATTCACAAGATGGCGGATGTCCTGGACCGCTTGGCCGTCTACCAACCTCAGACCTACGAGGTGGAGGGGCTAGCTTATCGAGAAGGTCTCAACGCCGTGCAAATCTCTGGCGGTGTTGCCGGTAACGTCATCCCCGATACTGCTGGCGTCCACATCAATTACCGCTTTGCCCCTAACAAAACTCTGCGCCAGGCTCTCGACCATCTCCAAGAGATCTTTGAGGGCTACGAGCTAGATTTTGTCGATCAGTCCCCGGCTGCCCGCCCTGGCCTGGACGCACCCATGGCAGCGTCCCTGATTGCCTCGGTGGGTGGCGAACCCCAGCCCAAGTACGGCTGGACGGATGTTGCCCGCTTCAGTGAAATCGGTATCCCCGCGGTCAACTTTGGTCCGGGCGATGCCCTGCTGGCCCATACTGATAACGAGCATGTGAAAGCCCGTGAAGTCCAAGCCTGTTATCGGGCACTTGCTACCTGGCTGGCCGCCTAAGGCAGAGGCTGTAACCGGTTAAAGCCCAATCCATGAAAAGGTCGGCGGGCCCACCATCTGGGGGGCCCGCCGACCTTTTCATGGACCGGAA